>JBBTJT010000131.1:0-18339 GCA_038059315.1 Gemmatimonadota bacterium | reverse complement strand
CCCCACAGAGCGGGGGCGGCGCGCTCCGCGCTGCGGCGAAGACGACCGAGCCCACACCGCGTCACGGCATTTCATAATGCGTTTGCCCTGGACGCCGGACCCCCAACCCTTGACAGCACAACAAATTGCGCTATCTTCAGCAGGCTACGGTGAATTCCTCGTGGAGATCACTGCAGCCGGCCGCCTTGAGCGGACGTCCGGGGAACTGCGCCCCGGCTCTTTATGGGCCCGCCAACTGACTGGTGTGATCGTCAGCGCGGGGGCGAAGGACCAAGCCGACCGATGACGCACGGTAGCCGTTGTGGACCGCGCTGAGGTTTCCGAAAAGCAACGCAGGACAATTTGACGTCGGGGCTCGGTCAGCCCGGCGCGCCGAGGGTCCCCATTCGCGCACCAGTGGCGAGTGTACCCGGCGATGGCGGATGGACACCGGCTTTTCCCGCGTCAGGGAGGGGCGACTGGTCCAGCCGCGTTTTTGTTGGATGAATTCAGTCCCGCGCACGGCGCGGGTTTCATATCATCGGTTCTCGACACTCCATGGCCCGCACGACAGACCTCACGTACTATCGCAACATCGGCATCATGGCCCACATCGATGCCGGGAAGACCACGACGACTGAGCGCGTTCTCTACTACACGGGGAAGTCGCACAAGATCGGCGAGGTGCACGATGGTGCGGCCACGATGGACTGGATGGAGCAGGAGCAGGAGCGCGGGATCACCATCACCTCGGCGGCGACCACCTGCTTCTGGCGCCGCCACGGCGAGTCGCACGACACCGGCGACGGGCCCGAGTACCGCATCAACATCATCGACACCCCGGGGCACGTGGACTTCACCGTCGAGGTGGAGCGGTCGCTCCGCGTGCTCGACGGCGCGGTGACGCTGCTCGACTCGGTGGCCGGCGTGGAGCCGCAGACCGAGACGGTGTGGCGCCAGGCCGACCGCTACAACGTGCCGCGCATGATCTTCGCGAACAAGATGGACCGGGTGGGCGCGAACTTCGACCGCTGCATGGCGATGATCAAGGACCGGCTGACGCGCAACGCCTACGCGCTGCAGCTCCCGGTCGGCTCGGGTGAGCTGTTCACCGGCCACATCGACGTCATCGAGCGCAAGCAGTACATCTTCGACGAGGAGACCCTCGGCAAGACCTTCACGGTCACCGACGTCCCCGAGGACATGAAGGCGAAGGTCGAGGAAGTGCGTCGCGAGCTGGTGGAAGCCGCCGTGATGCACGACGACGAGCTCATCGAGAAGTTCCTCACCCACGGCGCCGATTCGTTGACCGTCGCCGAGATCCGCCACGCCATCCGCGCGGCGACGATCAAGATGGCGTTCTGTCCGGTGCTCTGCGGCGCCTCGTTCAAGAACAAGGGCGTGCAGGCGCTGCTCGACGCGGTCATCGACTACCTGCCGGCGCCGGCCGACGTCCCGGCCATCAAGGGACACCTGCTCCATCACGACGAGACGTACGACACGCGCGCCGTGAAGGACGACGAGCCGTTTGCCGCGCTGGCGTTCAAGATCGCCACCGACCCGTTCGTCGGCCGCCTGACGTTCTTCCGCGTCTACTCGGGCGTCCTGAAGGCCGGGTCGCACGTCTACAACAGCTCCAAGGACAAGCGCGAGCGCATTGGCCGCCTCCTCCAGATGCACGCCAACAAGCGTGAGGAAATCGAGGAAGTGCGCGCCGGCGACATCGCCGCGGCGATCGGCCTCAAGGAAACGCGCACCGGCGACACGCTGTGCGACGAGGACAAGCCGATCGTGCTCGAGGCCATGAAGTTCCCGACGCCGGTCATCGACGTCGCCGTCGAGCCGAAGACCAAGGCCGACCAGGACAAGATGGGCATCGCGCTGAACAAGCTGGCCGAGGAAGACCCGACGTTCCGCGTCCACACCGACGCCGAGACGGGGCAGACGATCATCTCGGGCATGGGCGAGCTGCACCTCGAGATCATCGTCGACCGGATGATGCGCGAGTTCAAGGTCGACGCCAACGTGGGCCGCCCGCAGGTGGCCTACCGCGAGACCATCCGCAAGCGCGTCGAGAAGATCGAGGGGAAGTTCATCCGCCAGTCGGGCGGCAAGGGCCAGTACGGCCACGTCGTCATCAACGCGCAGCCGGCCGAGGTGGGCCACGGCTTCGTGTTCGAGGACAAGATCGTCGGCGGCTCGATTCCCCGCGAGTACATCGCCCCCGTGGAAGCCGGCATCAAGGAGGCGCTGGAGAACGGCATCCTCGCCGGGTTCCCGATGGTCGACGTGAAGGTCGAGCTCGTCTATGGTTCGTACCACGACGTCGACTCGAGCGAAATGGCGTTCAAGATTGCCGGTTCGATGGCCATCAAGACGGCGGCGCGGGCCGCCCACCCGGTGATCCTCGAGCCCATGATGAAGGTCGAGTGCGTGACCCCGGAGAACTACATGGGCGACGTGCTCGGCGACCTCTCGGCCCGCCGCGGCAAGATCGGCGGCATGATGCAGCGCGGCGAGGCGCAGGTGATCGCGTCGACCGTGCCGCTGAGCGAGATGTTCGGGTACTCCACCAAGCTCCGCAGCATGACGCAGGGGCGCGCGGTCTACTCGATGGAGTTCTCGCATTACGAGGAAGTCCCGAAGGCGAAGATGGAAGAGATCGTCTCCAAGGCGAAGTAACCACCCGTACCACCTTTCCACCGAACAGGAATCGTTCAAATGGCCAAGGCAAAGTTCGAGCGCACCAAGCCGCACGTGAACGTCGGCACGATCGGCCACGTCGACCACGGCAAGACGACCCTCACCGCTGCCATGACGAAGGTGTCGGCGGAGCTGGGCTACGGCACCAAGTACATCTCCTACGACCAGGTCGCCAAGGCCTCGGAGTCGCAGGGGCGCCGCGACGCGACGAAGGTCCTGACGATCGCCACGTCGCACGTTGAGTACGAAACGAAGAACCGCCACTACGCGCACGTCGACTGCCCCGGGCACGCCGACTACGTGAAGAACATGATCACCGGTGCGGCGCAGATGGACGGCGCGATCCTCGTGGTGTCGGCCGTGGACGGCCCGATGCCGCAGACGCGCGAGCACATCCTGCTGGCCAGCCAGGTGAACGTGAAGCGGATCGTCGTGTTCCTCAACAAGTGCGACCTGGTGGAGGACGCCGAGCTCCTCGACCTCGTCGAGCTGGAAGTCCGCGAGCTGCTGTCGAAGTACAAGTTCGACGGCGACAACGCGCCGGTCATCCGCGGGTCGGCCATCAAGGCGATCGAAGGGGACCCGGTGTGGGTGGCGAACATCCAGGAGCTGTTCGACGCCCTGGACACCTACCTTCCGCAGCCGGTGCGCGAAGTCGACAAGCCGTTCCTGATGCCGGTCGAGGACGTCTTCTCGATCACCGGCCGGGGCACGGTGGCGACCGGCCGCATCGATCGCGGCAAGATCAAGACGGGCGACGAAATCGAACTCGTCGGTTTCGGCTCGACGAAGAAGGCCGTCGTGACGGGCGTCGAGATGTTTCGCAAGCTGCTCGACGACGGCCAGGCCGGCGACAACGTCGGACTGCTGCTCCGCGGCGTCGACAAGAAGGAGATCGAGCGCGGCATGGTCATCGCCAAGCCGGGCTCCATCCCGCCGCACACGAAGTTCGAGGCCGAAGTGTACGTGCTGAACAAGGACGAGGGCGGCCGCCACACGCCGTTCTTCAAGGGCTACCGCCCGCAGTTCTACTTCCGCACCACGGACGTGACGGGCTCGATCGAGCTCCCCGCCGGCACCGAGATGGTGATGCCGGGCGACAACGTCCAGATGGTCATCGAGCTGATCACGCCGATCGGCATGGAAGAGACGCTGCGCTTCGCCATCCGCGAGGGTGGCCGCACGGTGGGCGCCGGCGTGGTGACGAAGATTCTGGCGTAGACGGACGGTAGACGGTAGACGGTAGACGATGGACGATAGACGAGGGGCTGGGACGGGGGGCGATGCGCCTTCCGTCCCGCGCCCACCGCTCCAGGCTCAGGGGACCTACATGGCTGGCAAGATTCGCATTCGACTCAAGGCATTCGACCACGCCGTCATCGACCAGGCGGCGGCGGACATCGTCCGCACCGCCGAGAAGACGGGGGCGCAGGTGACGGGGCCGATTCCGCTGCCGACGAAGACGCAGCGGTGGACGGTGCTCCGTTCGCCGCACGTCGACAAGAAGTCGCGCGAGCAGTTCGAGCTCAAGACGCACAAGCGCATGATCGACATCCTCGATTCGCGCGCGCAGACGATGGACGCGCTCACCAAGCTGGATCTTCCGGCCGGGGTGGACGTCGAAATCAAGGTGGAGTGAAGCGATAGACGGTAGACGGTGGACGGTAGACGGCAGGGGCGACCCCGCTGGCATCTGCCGATCGACTGCCGGCTAACAGTCCAACGGCCAAGCAGCCGCGCGCGTCCAGCGCCGGCGGCCGTGACTCATCCAGAGGAACTCATGATCGGCATCATTGGCAAGAAGATCGGGATGACCCAGATCTTCAACGAGGCGGGGCAGCAGATCCCCGTGACCGTCGTGGAGGCGACGCCGAACCCCGTCACGAAGGTGATGACCAGGGAGTCGGCGGGCTTTTCCGCGGTCGAGCTCGGATATGGCACGCAGCTGACGCGCCGGCCGAGCAAGAAGGGTGAGCGCGAGCCCCGCGGGTCGCGCGCGAACAAGGCGGCCATCGGTCACGCCCTCAAGGCGGGACTCTCGGCGGCGCCGCGCGTGCTCCGCTCGGTGCGTCTCGACGACGCGCAGGGGAAGAACCCCGAGATCCCGACGTACACCGTCGGCGACATCATCACCGTGGGCATCTTCGCGCCGGGCGACACCGTCAAGGTGACCGGCACGTCGAAGGGCCGCGGGTTCCAGGGCGTCGTCAAGCGCTATGGCTTCCACGGCGGCCCGAACACCCACGGCAACACCAAGCACCGCCGTCCGGGTTCCATCGGACCGGGCACCAACCCGTCGCGCGTGATCAAGGGCAAGAAGATGCCCGGGCATTTCGGCGACGCGCGTCACACGCAGATCAACCTTCGCGTCGAGAAAGTCGATGCCGAACGCAACCTCCTGTACCTCCGCGGTGCGGTCGCCGGGCCGAAGAATGGCATCGTGCTCGTCCGCAAGCAGGGCTAACCCATGGCTGACAACTTGAATCTCGAAGCGGCCGCATACACCGCGCTGGGGACGGCGCGCGAGAAGGTGAGCCTGCCGGCGGCGACCTTCGATGGCACGGTGAACGTGCCGGTGATGCAGCACGTGGTGAAGGCGATCCTCGCCAACCAGCGACAGGGCACGGCGTCGACGAAGACGCGCGGTTTTGTGGCTGGTGGCAACCAGAAGCCGTGGAAGCAGAAGGGCACCGGCCGCGCCCGCCAGGGCTCGACGCGCGCCCCGCAGTGGCCCGGCGGCGGCACGGTGTTCGGCCCGCACGGCGACCGCAACTACTCGCAGGCGGTGCCCAAGCAGGTGCGGCAGCTCGCCCGCAAGAGCGCGCTCAACGCCCGGGCCCGCGAGAACGCGGTGCTGGTGATCGACAAGTTCAACTATGACGCCCCGAAGACGGCGCAGTTGCAGCAGCTGCTGGCGCGCCTCGACGTGGCCGACAAGAAGGTCCTCATCCTGACGGACGGCGTGAACCTGAACGTCTTCCGCAGCGGGCGCAACCTGCCGAAGGCGCACGTGATGCCGTTCGGCGACGCCTCCACCTACGACCTGCTCTGGTCGGACGTGGTGCTCGTCGAGGCCTCGGCGATCGGGCATGCGCTGGCGCCGGTGACCGAGAAGGCGCTGGACAAGGTCAAGGTGAAGAAGGCGTCGGCGCCGAAGACGCCGAAGGCCCGCAAGGCCTCCGAGACGTCGAAGAAGGCGGTCGCCAGGAAGGCGGCGGTGAAGAAGGCGCCGGCCAGGAAGCCGGCCGCGAAGAAGACGGCGGCGAAGAGCGCCGCGGCCAAGAAGGCGCCGGCGAAGAAGGCCGCTGCCCCGAAGAAGAAGGGGAAGTAACCAGATGCCCACTCCGTATCGCACCATCGTGCGTCCGATCGTCACCGAGAAGAGTTCGGCGGCGTTCCAGGACCGCGGCGAGTACACGTTTGAAGTCCATCCCGACGCGAACAAGGGGGCCATCAAGTCGGCCATCGAGTCGCTGTTCGGTGTGCATGTCACCGGTGTCTGGACGTCGCAGCAGCGCGGGAAGCCGCGCAAGGTCAGCGGCACCTCCGGGCTCCGTCCGCGCTGGAAAAAGGCCATCGTGACGCTCCGTCAGGGCGACACGATCGAGATCTTCGAGGGCTAAGCCATGGGTATCCGTCAGTTCAAGCCGGTGACGGCTTCCTCGCGCTTCCGTTCCGTGTCGGATTTCGACACGATCACGCGGTCGACGCCGGAGAAGTCCCTCACCGAGCCGCTCAAGAAGTCGGGCGGCCGAGACAATCACGGCCACATCTCCATGCGGCGGCGGGGCGGCGGTCACAAGCGGAAGTACCGCGTGATCGACTTCAAGCGCAACAAGCATGGCGTGCCGGCGACGATCACGCACATCGAGTACGACCCCAACCGCACGGCGCGCATCGCGCTGGTGACGTACGCGGACGGGGAGCTGCGCTACATCCTGCACGCCAAGGGCCTGGCGGTGGGTGACACGGTGACGTCGGGGCCGGGTGCGGACGTGCGCACGGGCAATGCGATGCCGTTGCGCGAGGTGCCGCTCGGCACCGCGGTGCACAACGTCGAGATCACCCCGGGGAAGGGCGGCCAGATGGCGCGCTCGGCCGGCACCTCGGTGCAGGTGGTGGCCAAGGAAGGCGAGTACGTGACGCTGCGCATGGCGTCGAGCGAGATGCGCCTGATCCACGGCAACTGCCTGGCGACGATCGGCGAGGTCGGCAACGCCGAGCACGAGCTGGTGTCGTGGGGCAAGGCGGGGAAGACGCGCTGGAAGGGGCATCGCCCGAAGGTGCGTGGCGAAGTCATGAACCCGGTGGACCACCCGCATGGCGGCCGCACGCGCGGCGGCCGGAACGTGGTGAGCCCGTGGGGCAAGAAGGAAGGCGTCAAGACGCGCAACAAGAAGAAGCCGTCACAGCGCCTGATCGTCCGCGGCCGGAAGCGCGGCAAGGCCACGCAGAGCTAACCGGGAAATCGACCAATGGCACGCAGCATCAAGAAGGGTCCGTTCATCGCCGAGAGCCTGCTCAAGCGGGTGCAGGGGATGATCGCCCGCAACGAGAAGAAGGTCGTGAAGACGTGGTCGCGCTCGAGCACGGTGATCCCCGATTTCGTGGGATACACGTTCGCGGTGCACAACGGGAACAAGTTCATCCCGGTGTACGTGACCGAGAACATGGTGGGGCACAAGCTCGGCGAGTTTGCGCCGACGCGCACGTTCCGCGGGCACACGGCGGGGAAGGCCGCCGATGCCAAGGCGCGTCCCGCGCCGGCGGCCGTCGCCGCGCCCGCCGCCAAGGGAGGGAAGTAAGCCATGTCCGAGGCACGCGCGACTCAGCGCACCACGCGCCAGAGTCCCTACAAGATGCGGCTGGTCATCGACCAGATCCGCGGGCTGGGGGTCAATGACGCGCTGGCGCTGCTGCAGTTCTCCAAGAAGCACGCCGCCCGGCAGATCGCCAAGGTGCTGAAGAGCGCCGTGGCCAACGCCGAGCAGGCCGCCCGGTCGACGAATGCGTCGCTGGACGTGGACGAACTCTACGTGAAGCTGGCGATCGTCAACGAGGGACCGAAACTCAAGCGGTGGATGCCGGCGGCCATGGGCCGGGCGACCCCCGTTCACAAGCGGACCAGCCACGTGGAAATCATCGTGGCCGAGAAGGAAGGGCGCTAATGGGACAGAAAACGAATCCGATCGGCTTCCGCCTTGGCATCACCAAGGACTGGCGGTCGCGGTGGTTTGCCACGAAGGACTACCCGCAGCTCCTGAAGGAGGATGACCTCCTCCGGAAGTACCTGCGCCTTCGCCAGTTCCCGGGGAACGCGAGCCCGGCGATCGCCGACATCATCATCGACCGCAAGCCGGGCAAGGTCGTGGTGACCCTGCACACGGGGCGCCCGGGCGTGGTGATCGGCAAGAAGGGCGAAGAGGTGGAGAAGCTGAAGTCCGAGCTGCAGCAGATCACCGGCAAGGACGTCGGCATCAACGTCGAGGAGATCAAGCGCCCGGAGATCGAGGCGCAGCTCGTCGCCGACAACATCGCCGCGCAGCTGGCGCAGCGCATCTCGTTCCGCCGCGCGATGAAGCGCGCGGTGCAGAGCGCGATGCGCATGGGCGCCGAGGGCATCAAGGTGAAGTGCGGCGGGCGCCTGGGCGGGGCCGAGATCGCGCGCCTCGAGGGGTACCGCGAGGGGCGGGTGCCGCTGCACACGCTGCGCGCCAACATCGATTATGCGACCAGCACGGCCAAGACGACCTTCGGGACGATCGGCGTGAAGGTCTGGATCTTCAAGGGCGAAGTGGTGGACGGCCGTCGTGGCAGCACCTTCTCGTCCGACGCCTGAGGAACTGACCAATGCTGAGTCCGAAGCGGGTCAAGTTCCGCAAGATGTTCAAGGGCCGCACGCGCGGCCTGGCCACGCGCGGCGCCGTGGTGTCGTTCGGGCACTACGGACTGCAGGCGCTCGAGCCCGGGTGGGTGACCAGCCGGCAGATCGAGGCCGCCCGTGTCGCGCTGACGCGGCATATCAAGCGCGGCGGCAAGGTCTGGATTCGCATCTTCCCGGACAAGCCGATCACCAAGAAGCCGGCCGAGACCCGCATGGGCAAGGGCAAGGGCGCGCCCGAGGGGTGGGTGGCGGTGGTCAAGCCGGGACGGGTGATGTTCGAGATTGAGGGCGTGGAGAAGGAATTGGCCCAGAAGGCGATGGCGCTGGCCGCCGCGAAGCTGGGCATCAGGACGCAGTTCGTGTCCCGCGAGGAGGCGCACACCGCATGAAGGCCGGACAGATTCGCGAGCTGAGCGCCCCGGAGATCGAGGCGCGCGTCAAGGAGCTCGAAGAGGAGCGGTTCCGCCTGCGGTTCCGCGGCGCGACCGAACCATTGAATGACCCGCTGCGCTTGCGTGTGCTTCGCAAGGACATTGCGCGACTGAAGACCGTGCTGCGCGAGAAGGCCGCGGGCGCGGCCACTGGCCGCTGACCCGAGGAATGATGATCAATGGCTGAACAGACGAAGGCTGATGCGGCCACCCGCCCGTCGCGCAAGGTGCGCACGGGGAAGGTGGTCGGCGACAAGATGCAGAAGACGGTGGTGGTGGCGATCGAGCGTCGCGTGCCGCACCCGATGTATGGCAAGATGATGACCCGCACCACGCGCCTGAAGGCCCACGACGAGCAGAACTCGGCGAAGGTCGGCGACACGGTACGGATCGTCGAGACCCGCCCGCTGTCCAAGGACAAGCGGTGGCGCGTGGTCGAAATTGTCGAACGCGCGCAGTAAGGGGACTGAGCCATGATCCAACAGGAATCCGTCGTGAAGGTTGCGGACAACAGCGGCGCCAAGCGCGCCCTGGTGATTCGCGTGCTCGGCGGCACGCGCCGCCGCTACGCCCGCCTGGGTGACACGGTGATCGTCGCCGTGAAGGACGCGCTGCCGAACGGCACGGTAAAGAAGGCCGAGGTCGCGCGCGCCGTGGTGGTGCGCACGGTCAAGGAGACCCGCCGCAAGGACGGGAGCTACATCCGCTTCGATGAAAACGCGGTGGTGATCATCGACGACAAGGGCGAGCCGCGGGCGACGCGCATCTTCGGGCCGGTGGCCCGCGAGCTGCGCGAGAAGAAGTACATGAAGATCGTCTCGCTGGCGCCGGAGGTACTCTAGATGCGCAAGCTCAGGCACCAGAAGACCATGGGCACGCGCCTGACGCGTCGCCATGCGATCAACGCGGAGCGCGAGGCGCTCCCGGTGACCAAGGGAGACACCGTGCGGGTGATGCGCGGTGAGGACAAGGGCAAGGAAGGGAAGGTGATTCGCGTGCTCACCAAGAAGTCGCGGGTGGTGATCGAGGGCGTGAACATCGTCAAGAAGCACCGCAAGGCGCGCACCGCCGAGGAGCAGTCGGGCATCATCGAGATGCCGGCCCCGGTGCATGTCTCGAACGTGATGCTGCTCGATCCGAAGTCGGGAACCCCGACCCGGACGCGCCGCCGGATCGATACCGACGGCACGAAGGAGCGGATCAGCGTGAAGAGCGGCGACGCGATCCCGCGCAACCGCTAAGGCCGAGGAACCTGACCGATGGCAACGAAAGAAACGAAGTCCGGCGAGAAGGGCGCCAAGGGCGCCCCGGCGGCCAAGAGCGGCAAGGGCGGCAAGGGCGGCGAGAAGGGGAGTTCCATGATCCCGACGTCACACCAGGGAGCCAAGCTGCCGGTGCTGCCGCCGCGCCTGCGGGAATACTACGCGAAGACGGTGCGTCCGCGGCTGGCCGCGCAGTTCGGCCTGACCAACACGCACCAGGTGCCGCAGCTCGAGAAGATCGTGCTCAACGTCGGCATGGGCGAGGCGATCAAGACGCCCAAGGTGCTCGACGCGGTGGTCGACGAGCTCGCCGTGATCAGCGGCCAGAAGCCGGTGCGGAAGAAGGCGAAGAAGTCGATCGCCAACTTCGGCCTGCGCGAAGGCCAGGAGATCGGCGTCTGCGTGACGCTGCGCGGCGTGCGGATGTGGGAGTTCATGGACCGCTTCGTGCAGACGGCGCTGCCGCGGGTGCGCGACTTCCGCGGGCTGTCGACGCGGTCGTTCGACGGGCGCGGCAACTACTCGATGGGCGTCAAGGAACAGATGATCTTCCCGGAGATCAACTACGACCAGGTCGAGCAGATTCACGGAATGGACATCACGTTCGTCACGACGACGGACAAGGACGATCAGGCCCTCGCGCTGCTGCGCGAACTCGGCATGCCGTTTCGCGGCGACGAGAAGCCGATCGTGGTCAAGCACTAACCGGACGGCGCCATGGCAAAGAAGAGCAGCATCGAGAAGAACGACCGTCGCAAGCAGCTGACCCAGCGCTACGCCGCCAAGCGGAAGGCGCTCAAGGCAGTGATCCAGAATCCGAACGCGTCGGACGAGGAGAAGATGGCCGCGCAGTTTGGCCTGCAGCGGCTGCCGCGCAACTCCTCCAAGACCCGCATCCGCAACCGCTGCCAGATGACCGGCCGCGCGCGCGGGTTCGAGAGCGCGTTCGGGCTGAGCCGGATCGCGATGCGCGAGATGGCGCTCAACGGGTTCCTGCCCGGCGTGCGCAAAGCCAGCTGGTAACGACACTGGTTGGTAGTTGGTGGCAGGTGGTTGGCGGGCGCTGCTTGGTGGTTCCTTTCCCTCCAACTGCAAACCACAAACCACAAACCACAAACCACCAACCGCCTTTTTCACTTCCTACAGGTCCGCCACGGGCGGAAACCAGAGGAGCTTAGAGACACACCATGAGCATGACAGATCCCATTGCCGATATGCTCACGCGGATCCGGAACGCCCTCGGATCGAAGCACCGCCGCGTGGACATGCCGACGTCGAAGGTGAAGGTCGAAATCGCCCGCCTGCTGAAGGAGACCAACTTCATCACGGACTACAAGACGCTGACCAGCGACAGCGGCGCGCAGCTGCTGCGCGTGACGCTCAAGTACGCCCAGGGCGGCCAGCCGGTCATTCGCCAGCTCAAGCGCGTGTCGAGCCCGGGGCTGCGCCGGTACGTGGGGGTCACGGAGATTCCGCGCGTCCGCAGCGGCCTGGGCGTCGCCATCCTGTCCACCTCGAAGGGGTTGATGACCGACCGCCAGGCGCGCCAGGCGCGCACCGGCGGCGAGCTCCTCGCCCTCGTCTGGTAGGGGGCCGCCCATGTCGCGTATTGGCAAACTGCCGGTGATCCTCCCGGCCGGAGCGACCATCAGCGTCGATGGTTCGGTCATCACGGTGAAGGGCCCGAAGGGCGAACTGAAGCGCACGTTCCATCCGACCATGGGCTTCAAGGTGGACGGCGGCACGGTGACCGTGTCCCGTCCGTCGGACGAGCCGCTGCACAAGTCGCTGCACGGCCTCTCGCGCACGCTGCTCGCCAACATGGTCGAGGGCGTCACCAAGGGGTATGTGCGCGCGCTCGAGATCTCGGGCGTCGGCTACAAGGCGGAGGTGAAGCCCTACGGCCTGCTGTTCGCCCTGGGCTATTCGCACCCGATCGAGTTCAAGGCACCGGCCGGCATCAAGCTGACGGCGCCGCAGCCGACGCAGGTGATCGTGGAAGGAGCGGACAAGGAGACGGTGGGCCGGGTGGCCTCCGAGATCCGGGCGCTCCGCAAGCCCGAGCCGTACAAGGGCAAGGGCGTCAAGTATGCAGGCGAAGTCATCCGGCGGAAGGCCGGCAAGGCGGGGGGTAAGTAATGCCGAAGCGTTCACCGAAGACAGGCGCCGAGCGTCGCACGCGCCGTCATCTGCGGGTCCGGAAGAAGGTCACGGGTACGGCGGAACGTCCGCGCCTCGTGGTGTTCCGCTCCCTGAAGCACATCTACGCCCAGCTCGTCGACGATGTCGCCAAGCGGACCCTGATGACCGTGACGGACAACGGCGTCACCGGGAAGAAGGCCGAGAAGTCGGTCGAGGTGGGCAAGAAGATCGGCGCGCAGGCGAAGGCCGCCGGCATCAGCATGGTCGTGTTCGACCGTGCTGGATACCAGTACACTGGCCGCGTGAAAGCGGTGGCCGATGGCGCCCGGGAAGCCGGGCTGGAGTTCTGATATGGCCGACGAGAAGAACGAAACGACGCATCATGCCGGCGGTGACACGCCGACGCCGACCTCACGTCCCCAAGGCCGCGGTGCCACGGGTGGTGGCCCAGGCGGTGGCGCGGGGCGTGGCAGCGCGGGCGGCGGCGCGGGCCGCGGTGGTCCGGGTGGCGGCGTGGGCCGCGGCCGGGGCGCTCCGGGCGGCGGTGGACGTGGAGGTCCAGGCGGCGGCGCCGGTCGCGGCGGTCCAGGCGGGGGAGCCGGTCGTGGCGGCCCGGGTGGCGGTCGTGGCGGCCCGGGTGGCGGCCGTGGCGGCCGTGACGGCGGCCCCGGTGGTCGCGGCGGGCGTCCGGGCGAGGAGCGAGAAGGCAGCGACCTCGTCGAGAACGTGGTGGCGATCAATCGCGTGGCCAAGGTCGTGAAGGGCGGCCGGCGCTTCAGCTTCAACGCGCTCGTCGCCGTCGGCGACGGACAGGGGAAGGTGGGCATCGCCAGCGGCAAGGCCAACGAAGTGTCGGAAGCGGTGCGCAAGGCCGTCGAGGCCGCGCGCCGCAACATGGTGTCGATCCCGATGACCGGGGCGACCATTCCGCACGAGATCGTCGGCAAGCACGGCGCCTCGCGGGTGCTGCTCAAGCCGGCCACGCCCGGTTCGGGCGTGATTGCCGGTGGCGCGGTGCGCGCCGTCATGGAATGCGCCGGCGTCACCGACATCCTCACCAAGTCGCTGGGATCCACGAATCCGTTCAATCTCGTGCGGGCGGCCCTCGACGGGCTGACCTCGCTGACGACAGTGGAACAGATCGCGCGCGAGCGGGGCGTCGAAGCGGCGTCGCTGGGCTATCGCTCGCGCTCGAAAGCCAGGGTGGCCGTCTAATGCCCCGTACATTCGTCTGGCACCCCGGTCGGGGGCCCAAGAAGACTGCGCCGAACACCCTCACCGAGGGCAAGGTGCAGATCAAGCAGATCCGCAGCGGCATCGGCAAGCCCGAAGTCATGCGGCAGACGCTGGAGGCCCTTGGCCTCCGCCATCACCAGGCGGTGGTGGTTCACCAGGACTCGCCGTCGTTGCGCGGCATGATCAAGCGCGTGCGTCATCTCGTTGAAGTGACGCCGGTGAAGGAGTAAGAGATGTCTACCGAGAAGATTTCACTCAACAACCTGGCGCCGGCGCCCGGGTCGCACCGCAACCGCAAGCGTCTGGGACGCGGCCCGGGGTCGGGCACGGGCAAGACGTCGGGCAAGGGCCACAAGGGCAGCAAGGCGCGCGCCGGCCATCACGGCCCCGGCGGCGGCAAGCCGCACTTCGAGGGCGGCCAGATGCCGATGACCCGCCGCATCCCGAAGCGCGGCTTCACGAATCCGTTCCGCGTGTCGTACCAGGTGGTCGGCCTTGCCGACATCGCCGCGCTGAGCGGCGAGATCACGCCCGCGACGCTGGCCGCCGCCGGGATCATCCGCGCGCGCCGTCCGGCGAAGCTGCTCGCCAATGGCGAGCTGACGGGCCCGGTGACCGTGCGCGGGCTCAAGGTGAGCGCCGCGGCAAAGGCGAAGATCGAAGCCGCAGGCGGCAAGGTCGAGGAATAATGGCACAGGCGAATCCCGCTTCGACGCTGGCGAACATCTATCGGACGCCGGAGCTGTGGGAAAAGATCATGTTCACCTTCCTCTGCCTGGTGATCTACCGGGTGGGAAGCCACGTCACCGCCCCCGGCGTGGACGTGGTGGCCATGATGGACTTCTTCCAGAACCAGCAGGGCGGCGGTGGGCTCCTCGGCCTGTACGACCTGTTCGTCGGCGGGAACCTGTCGAAGGCGACCATCTTCGCCCTCGGCATCATGCCGTACATCTCGGCCTCCATCTTCGCGCAGATCGCCGGGGCGGTGTTTCCGACGGTCGAGAAGATGCAGAAGGACGAGGAGGGACGGAAAAAGATCACGCAGTGGACGCGCTACGCCACCATCGCGCTGGCGCTCGTGCAGGCGTGGGGCTTCGCGCTGTTCACCGAGTCGGTGCAGGGCGCGGTGGCGAGTCCGGGCTTCGGCTTCAAGTTCGAGATGGCCTGGATTCTCACCACGGGCGCGATGTTCGTGATGTGGCTGGGCGAGCAGATCACGGAGCGCGGCCTCGGCAACGGCGCGTCGCTGATGATCTTCTTCTCGATCGTCGAGCGCTTCTGGCCCAGCGCCATCCAGACCTTCAAGTTCGTCGGCACCGGCACGATCAGCCCGTTGGCGCTGGTGGCGCTGCTGGCGCTGATGGTGGCGGTCGTGGCCGGCGTGGTGGCGATCACGCTCGCGGCGCGCCGCATTGCCATCCAGATCCCGCAGCGCACGATGGCGCGGGGGCGGATGCGCGAGGCGGCCCGCAACTTCATCCCCCTGCGCATCAACTCGTCGGGCGTGATGCCCATCATCTTCGCGCAGTCGCTGATCGTCGTGCCGGGCGCGGTGGCCCAGTTCAGCGGCAGCGAGCGGGCCCGCGAGTTCTCCGACCTCTTCGCGCCGGGCACGGGGCTGTACTTCCTGCTGTCGGCCGCGCTCATCCTGTTCTTCACGTACTTCTACACGTCCATCATCTTCAACCCGGTGGACATCGCCGAGAACCTGAAGAAGCAGGGCGGGTTCATTCCGGGCATCAAGCCGGGATCGAAGACGGCGGAGTACATTGATGAGGTCGTCAGCCGCATCACGCTGCCGGGCGCCATCTTCCTGACCGTCATGGCCCTGCTGCCGGTGTGGATTGCCGACGCCATGAGCGTGCCGTTCACTTTCGGCGGTACGTCGGTGCTGATTGTCGTGGGCGTGGCCCTCGACACCATTGCCCAGATGAATCAGCACCTGCTGCTTCGCAAGTACGACGGGTTCATGAAGAAGGGGCGCGTCCGCTTCCGTGGCCGTCAGGCGAGTGGTGGGTTCTGATCGGAGGCTAATCCGATGATCGTTGTCCTGCTCGGACCACCGGGTTCAGGAAAGGGGACGCAGGGGGAGCGGGTAGCCGCTGCCCTCGGCGTCCCCAAGATTTCTACGGGCGACGTGCTGCGCTCCGCGGCCAAGGCGGGAACGGCGCTCGGCGTCGAGGCCAAGGCGTACATGGACCGCGGGGACTTGGTGCCCGATGCGGTGATCCTTGGCATCATGAAGGAGGCGCTGTCGGCGCCGGAGCAGGCGCGCGGCGTCGTCCTCGACGGCGTGGTGCGCACGGTGCCGCAGGCCGAGGGACTGGCCCGCGTGGCCGTCGAGATCGGCAAGCGCGTGGACGTCGTGCTGCTCTTCGACATCGCCGATGAGGAGCTCGTCTCGCGCCTGAGTTCGCGCACGACGTGCGGCGCCTGCCAGACCCCGTTCGCCGGGCGGCAACCGGGCGAGTCGCACGCGGAATGCACGGTGACCCCCAAGGGAACGCTGGTGCGCCGCGTCGACGACGAGCCCGACTCGATCCGCAACCGGCTGCGCGTCTACAAGGCGCAGACGGAGCCGGTGGTGGCGTGGTATCGCAGCCACGGCGGCAACGTCGCCTCGATCGATGCGTCGGGGACCTTTGCCGAGGTCGAGGCGCGGACCCTGCGCGCGGTCGGTCGTTGATCCAGCTCAAGAGCGCCCGCGAAATCGAGACGATGGCGGCGGGTGGCAAGCTCCTTGCCCTCACCCACGCGCACCTGCGCGCCCAGGTGCGCCCCGGTGTGAGCACCGGCCAGCTGGACACGATCGCCGAGGAGTTCATCCGCAGCCACGAGGGCGCCACACCGGCGTTCAAGGGGCTGTACGGATTTCCGGGCGCGATCTGCATCTCGGTCAACGAGGAGATCGTGCACGGCATTCCCTCGCCGAGGCGGCTGCTCGCCGAGGGGGACATCGTGAAGCTCGACGTGGGGGTGCTGTACCACGGCATGTTCACCGATGCGGCCATCACCGTGCCGGTGGGAACCATCGACCCGACGACGCAGCGCCTGATTGACGTCGCCGAACGGTCGCTCGAGGCCGGCATCGCACAGGCCGTACCAGGGAATCACGTGGGCGACATCGGGCAGGCCATCCAGCAGGTGGTGGAGCGGGCCGGGTTCTCGGTGGTGCGCGAACTGGTGGGCCACGGCGTGGGGCACCTGCCGCATGAGGATCCGCAGGTACCCAACCACGGCAAGGCGAAGCGCGGCACCAGGCTGCAGGTGGGGCTCACCATTGCCATCGAGCCGATGGTGAACGTGGGTGGCCCGGCCACGCGCACGCTCGGCGACAAGTGGACGGTGGTGACGCTCGACGGCACAAAGAGCGCCCATGCGGAGCACACGGTGGCGGTGACCGACGCCGGGCCGCGGATCCTGACCAGTCTGTAGCCGCCGCGACTCGACGCGGCGTCGCGTTTGCGCCAGTTTTGGCGGATGAGCCCACCGCGCAGTACCCCTGAACGCGCCGCCATGCTGGTGGCGTGGATTGCCATCCTGGCCGGCGCGGCGGCGCGCGTGTGGGCGCTGTCGCATCGCGGGTCGCTCTGGCTCGATGAAGCGGAGCTCTCACTCAACGTGATGACGCGCAGCTTCGGCGCGCTCGCCCAGCCGCTCGACTGGGGGCAGATCGCACCCGTGGGCTACCTGTGGCTCGAGCGCGCGGTGGCCGCGCACGCCGACGTCCCCGACCGCTGGCTGCGGATCGTGCCGTGGTGCGCCGGCGTGGCCCTGCCGTGGCTGCTCTGGCAGCTGGGGCGCCGCATAGTGGGAACGGGTGTCGGCGCGCTGAGTGCCGTGACCGCGGCCGGGTCGCTGCTCGCCCTGCGGTATTCCACCGAGGCCAAGCCGTACGCCACCGATGCCGCCGTGGCGGCCGTGCTGCTGGTGATGGCCTGGGAGGTGACTCGCGCACCCGGAGCGCTGGCGCGCTGGTGGGTGCTGGCGGCGGGCGCCGTGCTTGCCGTGACGCTCTCGATTCCGTCAGTGTTCGTGATTGCCGCCATCGGCGCGGCCATCGCCATCGACGTCACGGTGCGTCAGGCACCCGGCGCCCGGCGCGTGGCGCTGCCGGCGCTGGCGCTCTTGGCGGTCGTGTTCGCGGTGCTCTGGTTCGTGGCGTACGGGCCCATCGCGTCGGGACCGCAGCAGCGGGAGTACTGGGCGCCGGTGATGCTCGACCTCACGGCCGACGATCGCGTGGTGCGCGTGATCCGCGTGCTGATGGAACTGACGTGGATTCCCCTGCGATGGACGGCCTCGCTCCCCGGCGCGGCGGCAGGAACGGCGCTCTGGATAGCCGGCCTGGCGTTCGTTGCGCAGCGGCGGCGCAGCGATGTGGTGCTGCTGGCCGGCCCGGTGGTGATCGCGATGTTGGCATCGGCGATGGGCGTCTATCCGTTCTCCGGCCGGCTCGCGTTCTTTGCCGCGCCCGGCGTGTGGGTGGCGCAGGCGGCGGCGATCATCGGCGTCCGCAACGCGGTCTTCACGCACCGCAGCATCGTGGCGAACGCGCGCATGGCCGTGGTCTTCGTGATCGTCGTGGCCACGGGCATGGCGGTGTGGCAGTCCACCGATTCGAGCCGGTTCCTGCGCGACCCGGGCGCGCTCGAGCCGACGCGCGCCCTGTTCTCGAAGGTCGACGATGACGCGGCGACGG
>JBBTJT010000130.1:0-28214 GCA_038059315.1 Gemmatimonadota bacterium | reverse complement strand
AGGACGACTGCCCCCGGAGTAGCATCACAATGTTTTGGCGAAGTAGTGCTAGCTCGGGGCGAACCACCAGCGCGGCATCCGCTGCAAGGTCGGCAATCGCATCCGAGAGAGCGCGACGGATGAACTCGCGGCCGAGTGCTGCCGCTGTATCCGACTGCCACGAATAGAAAACCTGAGCTCTCATTAATGCCGTGGTGTTGGCTAACGTTCAAGTTCTGCTGCAAGCACATCTAACAGTTGCGAGCGCAGCGAGCGACAGAAAAGTGATTGACAGCAGCAACGTATGTTAGCTGGCAGGAGATCGAACGGCATATCCTGCGTTAGCTTGATCGCGCTTTCGCCATCCCAGCTTTGATACCTTCGCGGTACGGAGTGCTTCCAATCGGAGTGATAGGAGCGATTGGGCAAATTGGGACAATGGCGAGATCGCCTTTTATCGTCTTCCAGCCAACCGCGAAGCCGTCACAAAAATCTTCGCCGCTCTCTCGCGACGATCCACCACCGGTGTTGCCGCCGCCCGCCCTTTGCCCTGCGCGAATTCCGGACTTGATACCTTCTCGATACGGCGTGCTTCCAACCGGAGTTACTGGTTCGACCGGACAGACGGGGACAACCGCCAGTTCACCCTTAACCGTTTTCCATCCTTCTTCGAAGCCATCGCAGAAGTGGCCAGATTGGCCGTGTACGGTAAAAGGAATCGTAAGCGCGATGAGAAAGAACAATCCCAATAATGTGCGCTGCATTGCGGCCTCTCTTAGGGAAGGAGCAAATCTGTCCAGCTAACTCTCTATTCACCTGCTCTGGATTCTACGACCGCCCCGGAATCCCCTGCAAGCCAGAGACCCACATCATGCGACCTCCGCACGCCAAGCACGTCACCATTTCATTGCCTGCACATCATCCCGACGCCGACAGCAACGCCACCAACACCGCCGACGGCGACCCGCCACCGTGGCGCACCCCGCTACGGCACGACCGGCGGATTCCCTCCAATCACATTCGGCACGCCCTTGGCCCTCAGCATCGCGTTCAGCGCCGAAAGGTCGGGCCCCAGCACCGACTCGATCGCCGTGAGATGCGTCCGCATCTGCTCCTTCAGTATCCCCTGCACCTCCACCTGCTGATCCGTCGGCTTGAAGTCCCCGCCCGCCAGGCCGTTGCCCAGGTAGCCGAGCTTGGCAATCAGCTTCGACCCGAACCGCACGCCGTCCTGGCCGGTGCCGGTCTGCCGCAGGTCCACCAGGTTCATCTCGAGATCCACCAGCCTGGCGCCGAGCGCCGCCGCCGCTCGCCGCACCTCGGCGTCGGTCGTGGTGCGACTCAGCGCGTCGAGCTGCACGCGCACCGATTCGATCCTCCCCACCGCCGCCGCGCCGGCGTTCATCTCCACGCGTAGCGCCTCGAGCAGGCGCACCTGCTCGCCGATGTCGGCCACGCTCCCCGCCGTGTTGGGATCCTTTCGCACCTCGAGCGGACGAGAACTCACGACGTCGCCAACGGACAACTGCACGGTGTACATGCCCGGCGCCACCAGCACCGACATCCGCCCGGTCCCCGGAGCTACGCGTCCCTCCGGACCAACCGCGATGTGCGGCGCATACATGGGACTGGTGAGCAGCCGAGTCTCCGCCCCCGGTTCGTCACGCAGGTCCCAGGCGATGCGGTTGATCCCCGCCACGTTCGTCCCCGTCAGCGTGCGCACGGTGCGACCGCTCGCGTCGAGAATGGTGATCCGCGGCGCCTGCGCCGCCGGCGCCTTCAGATAGTAGTTGATGCTCGCGCCGTACTGCGGATCCTCGCCCGTCGTCGGGTCATCGTAGCTCGACGAAGGTGACGTGATCGTGCGGAACCGGTACGCGGCCCGCGGCACGAACAGGTGCGACGCGCTGGCCATCACCTCGCTCGTCAGCTGCTGGATGGGCGCGAGGTCGTCGAGGATGTAGAAGCCGCGCCCGTAAGTCGAGATCACGAGGTCGTTGAAGTGCTCCTGCACCACGATCCCCGACACCGGCGCCTGCGGCAGGTCGTTCTGCAGCGACAGCCACTGGTCGCCGGCGTCATACGACACGTAGATGGCGTTCTCCGTCCCCAGATACAACAACCCGCGCCGCACGGGATCCTCGGCAATCACCTTGGCATAGCTGAGGTTGCTGCGCGGTATCCCGTTCGTGATCGACTTCCACGTCTTGCCGTAGTCCGCCGTCCTGTAGACGAACGGATCGCGGTTGTTCATCTGATGGAAATCCACCGTCAGGTACGCGGTGCCGCTATCGTACTTCGACGGCACGATGCTCCGCACCGAGCCCCACACGGGGAGGTTCGGGATGTTCGCCGTGACGTTCGTCCACGTGGCGCCATTGTCGCGCGTCAGCTGCACGAGTCCGTCATTCGTCCCCGCCCAGATGAGCCCCTTCTCCCGCGGCGACTCGGCGATCGAATACACCACGCCCGCATACTCCACGCCGATGTTGTCGCCGGTGAGGCCGCCCGAGCTTCCCATGCGGCTGCGGTCGTTGAGCGTGAGGTCGGGGCTGATGACCTGCCAACTCTGTCCGCCGTCGCGCGTGCGGTGAATGTGCTGGCTGCCCACGTACACGGTGTTGTGGTCCCAAGGCGAGATCTGCAGCGGCGAGTCCCAGACGAACCGATACTTCACCCCCTCCGCCGGGCCGTTGGACTGCTGCGGCCACACCTCCACCGACCGGAACTGCCGCCGGTTCTCCTCGAACCGCACCACGATGCCGCCGACCATCCCCGAACCCGAGGCGGTCGACCAGACGATGTTCGGGTCCGTGGGATCGGGCGTCGCCCAGCCGCTCTCGCCGCCGCCGACCGCGTGCCACTGCCCGCGCACGATGCGCCCGCCGCCCAGCCGGCTGTTGCTCGGCCCGCGATACGTCGGCTCGTCCTGCTTGTTCCCGAGCACGTTGTACGGAATCATGTTGTCGGCGGTCACGTGGTAGATCTGCGCGTTCGACAGGCGCTGGCGATACCACGAGCGCCCGCGGTTCTGCGAGATCGACAGCCCCTGGTCGTGGGCGACGATCATCCGGTCGGCGTTCGTCGGGTCGATCCACATGTCGTGATGGTCGCCGCCCGGACCCTGGCCGCGCCCCACTACGTTGATCGTCCGTCCGCCATCTATGGACTTGGAGAACGACGCGGTGAGGAAGTACGCCTCGTCCTCGTCGTCGGTGGCCACCGCCATCCGCGAGTAGTAGTGCGCGCGCCCCATCGCGTTGCGGTCTCGGCTGACGAGCGTCCACTGCCGGCCACCATCGTCGGAGCGCCACAGCTGGCCGCTCTCGGTGGGTTCGCCGTTCCACGGAATGCCGTCGCCCGTCTCGATCATCGCATACACGCGTTGCGAATTCGAATTGGCGATCGCCACCGCCACCTTGCCCACGGGTTTCGTCGGGAGGCCGTTTCCCTTGAGCCGCGTCCACGTGACGCCACCGTCGCGCGACACGAACAGTCCGCCCCCCGGGCCGCCGCTGGTACGCCCCCAGGTGTGGATTTCCAGCTGCCACATCCCGGCAAAGAGCACGCGCGGGTTCTGCGGATCCATGGCGATGTCCGAGCAGCCGGTGTTCTCGTCCACGAAGAGCACCCGCGCCCATGTCGCGCCGCCGTCGGTGGTGCGGTACACGCCGCGCTCCTGCTGCGGACCATACGCGTGACCCAGCGCGCAGACGAGCACGGTGTTCGGATCTGTGGGATGCACCACCAGGCGCGGAATGCGCGACGTCTTCTCGAGCCCCATCAGCGTCCAGCTCTCGCCGGCGTCGGTGGACTTGTAGACGCCCTGCCCCTGCGAGATGTGGCTGCGGATCTTTCCTTCGCCGGTGCCGGCCCACACCACGTTCTTGTCGGAGCGCGCCACGGCCAGCGACCCGATGCTCTGCACGGGGTGCGCGTCGAACGTCGCCCGCCAGTTCACGCCGCCGTCGGTGGTCTTCCACACGCCGCCCGACGCCGCGCCGACGTAGTAGGTGAGCGGATCGCCGGGAATTCCCGCTGCCGCCGAGAAGCGGTTCCCCTCCGGGCCGAGGTTGCGCCAGTGGAGCGCGCGCCAGAGGTCGGCGGTGGGACGCGCGGCGGTGGCCGCGGGGGTCTGGGCGACAATCGAACCGGCGGCGAAGACCGCGGCGGCGAGTGACCGGAGCAGGGCGCGCATGGAATCCTCGAGCAGGGGTGACACTCCGATTCTATGCCGCCCTGCCGGATGCGGTAAGAGCGCCTTGGGCTACTTCGCGACCGCCTTGGGCGTCGGCGACGGCGGCAGCGCGTTCAGGCGGCTCTTCATCTGCTGGAACTCGTACGTGTCGACCTTCAGGACCTTCAGCTGCGCGGCCGTATACCCCGCGGCAATCTGGTTGGCGGTCGCGGTGATGCGCGCCTCCTCGAGCGGATGCGTCGCGAAGAAGGCATCCACCGCCGACGGATTCGCCTGACGCTCCCTGAGCAGGATGCGGAACATCTCGGGGATGCCGCGCGGATCGATGCCGGCCTTCACCACCGTCCTCACGCCCTCCTGGTCGGCCTCGGCTTCGTCCTCGCGGCTGAACTTCGCAAACAACGCCGTGCCGCTGACGTTGATGGCGGCCTGGCCCACCCCGCTGTCACAGACCTTGGTGAGCGTGCACAGCGCCACGAGGCCGCCGCCGACGCCCTGCGACTGCTGCATCTGCTGCACCGAGTGGCGCCGCGTCACGTGGCCGATCTCGTGAGCCAGCACGCCGGCCAGCTGGTCCATCGCCGTCGAGCGCGCGATCAGGCCGCGGTTCACGTACACCCAGCCGCCGGGCACGGCGAAGGCATTCACTTCCTTGCTGTCGACGACGGCGAAGTGCCAGGTGAGACCGCGGGTGTCGGTGACGGCGGCGAGCGAATTGCCGAGCGCGCTCACGTAATTCACGATGCGCGCGTCGCGGACCATCGGCAGCTGCGTGTCGATCTGCGTGGCGTATGCGCCGCCCATCTGCACTTCCTGCTGCTGGGAAATGGCGCACGCCGCCACCGTGACGGCGATCGCGACGGCGGTGGCAACGCGCGCAGCGCGGGCAACAGGAAAGGAACGGATCGACATGGGGAACGCCTCGGCGATACAGGGTGGGCGCGATCGGTGCGCCGATCACCCTTGCACGGTACGCGTTGGCCTCGCGAATTGCTCTCGGCCAAAAGGCGTAGTTCCTCGGGGGGAGCCCGGCGCTCCGCCGCTGCCGGAGGCGTTCAGGTCAGCGGTCCTTCTTCTCCTGTGCCTCGGGAAACGCCGCCTTCATCACGCGCTGCAGGTAGTCGGCGTCGGGATTCAGCTCGCTCTTGCGGATGGTCGAGTTGTACGAAAAGAGCACGATGCCGCGCGCGCCGAGTGCGCGGGCCGCAGTGATCTTGGCGACCGTGGAGTCGGCGACCTGGCGGTATGCGCCGATGCCGGCCCAGACGCGATTGCCGCCGCCGGCCTCCACGGCCACCCGGATCTGCTCCCGGAAGATGTCGGTGCTGGTGGAATACGACATCAGCGCGGCGACGTCGAGGAAGCCGCGGCGCAGCCACCCCGGCCAGTCCTGAAAGCGCTTCTCGTAGGCGTCCCTGGCGTTGCCGAAGACGTCGGCCGAGACGACGACGTTGGGATTGCGCTTCTTCACGCCGTAGTAGATGCGCTCGACGAGTTCGGTGACCTGCATGCGGCGCCAGTCATCGTACCGCGCCGGGAACGAGTCCGCGTACACCAGCGGGTCGGCTTCGAGGGTGGCGAACCGGGCGCGTACGCTGTCGGCGAGCTGCGGCACCAGCCAGAGGCGGAACCGGTCGAGCGAGTGTCGCGAATACTCGTAGTCCGGGGCCGGATACCGCACGTAGTCGAAGTTGATGCCGTCGACGTCGTAGTGCTCGAGGACGTCCATCCACATCGAGTAGACGTGCTCCTTGGTCTCCGGTGCCGCCGCCGACATGTAGACGCCTTCCACGTGGTCGCGCGCACGCCTGGAATACTCGAGGATCTTCGCGCGGAACATCGGGTCGCGCGGGTCAACGGCGTAGAGCTCTCGCGCCAGCTTGTACGGCACCGCGATGAGGTCCGGCCGCAGGTTGTACATGTGGGCCGGGTCGGTGGGCGGCGTGTCCATGTTCGCCAGGAAGTGCGTGTTCAGCCAGGCGTGCACGGCGATGCCCCTGCGGTGCGCTTCCTTGATGGTGACGGCGAGGGGATCGAACTTCTTGCCCTTGGCGATCGACACGGCGCGCGGTTCCCAGCGCGCGTTGTAGTACGCGTCGCCGCGCCCCCGCACCTGCACGATGAGCGTGTTGAAGCCGTTGGCGTGGGCGCGCGCCACCATCGCCTTGATGCTGTCGGGATGTTCGAGGGTGTTCCGCACCACCCAGAGGGCGCGGACTTCCGGCGGCGTGGCCAGCACCGGCCGGAGCGTGGCGGGCTTGTGCGGCGCGCAGCCGGCGAGCAGCAGCGCGCCAAGTAAGAAGGCCCTTGGGCTGGAAGGCATGGGATCCAGAGCGTGGAAGGTAAGCCGACGGTGCATCGTCACTTCGCCGATCGCGTGCTGGGGAGCTTCCGCGTGGGTTCGCAGGCCTTCCTATTATACGGAAGGACGGTCGGCCAGAGGAACAGGACCAGGTCGTTCACGGAGGCTTGTCATGCGCATGCCACGGGACCGATGAGATCGCTCGCCAGGCTCGGTGTTGGGTCGGCTCTGTCCATTCTCGCCGCCGCCTGTGCGCCAGACGAGCGCCCCGCGGCCGTCGCGGCAACCGGTGACGTGTCCGCGCCGGCAGCGGCGGCGATCCGCGATTCCCGCGTGGACGCCGCGGCGTGGAACGCCTGCCTCGGGGGCGACACCCTGCTGGGGCGCATGCCCGGAGTCGCGCTCAAGTGGACGGCCGCGATTCCATTCGACTAGCTCTGGCACGGAGCAACGCAGCGATGGGCGTGCCGGCTCTCGGTGGCGGGGCACGTGCCGCCGGCCTACGAGCCGGTTGACTCCCTCATCCACTGGCTCGGCGAGCGCGGATGGAACGCCCGCACGACCATCAGCGCCGACGGCCCCGATGGCACCGTGCAGGGCGTTCGCCGCTTTCCCGTGACATGTCTCGTCGAGGGACGCTGGGACGGCGGCGATGATTCGGACAGCACGCATGTGCCGTCCGATACCATTGAAGTGCATCTTGGCTGCACGCGCACGGTGGCGTCGGACACCCTGACGCTACCGTAGGCCCTCCTCGCTTCCAGCCGTCCGCTCCGCGGCCACGTTCATTCCCACAAGGATGAGAAGAGACGGGCCCCTGTTCGGGACCCGCCTCTCTCACGCACCCTCAGCTCCGCTTGGGACTCTCCGGTGGCCGACGCTGTTTACGGCCGGTCGAATGGTTGCTGCTGCTCCAGCGACGGTCCGTCGCGCAACTCCACGCGCTCGCGAAGTGCGTTGCCCCTGAGGCAATGAGTAGCGTTCGGGCCCCGGCGTGACCATCGCCTGAATTGGCTAGTCCCAATGGGCCATGCCTCGACGGACCCGGCCATCGGTTGCTCCTCGTCGCCGGAGGCCAGTTCAACGCGACGCTCCGCTTACTGCGCGACGGCCAGCGTGGCAAAACCGGCAAGCAGCGCACCGAGCACCAGCGTCCGGAACGCGTTGAGGATCAGGCGTGATGTGGTCATGTGATTGCGCTCCGTATTGAATGACGTTTCTTCGCTGCCCGGCGCCGGCCCGCGGCCGGCGGTTTTCGCCTACGGCTTCACCGAACCGCGAACCACCGGCGTGAACAGCAGGCCGTTCTGCATGATCGTGCTCCCGCGCATCACGAAGCTGCTCCCCACCATGAAGTCCACCAGCACCGTCGTCGTCTGGTTCGCCGTGACCGTCACCGGCTGCGTGAGCACGATCTTGATGCCGCTGCGCGCGGCGCTGGGGAAGCTGATGTTCGGCATGCTGGTGCTGCTCAGCACCATCCCGTTCTTCAGCGTGAGGCTTGATTTCGACGGGTCGATGACGAGACGGAACCCGAGGTAGTTCCCGGCGGCCATCTGGGCCGAACCAAGCGGGAGCGCGGCGCCGTTCTGGTAGGCGAGCAGGTTCACGCTCTGGTTGGGCCGTGCGAGGGTCGTCCAGCCTCCGGTGCTGGCGCTGTCGTCGGGTGCGCCCTTTGCCGCCGACGCCGAGTCGGTGTCGGCCTGTCGCGCGTCGACGCGAATGACCCAGACGTCCACGCTCTTCACCGAGTCGGTCGGGAACGGGGCGTCCGTCAGTTGCACGGCCAGCGTGCCGCTTCCGGCCGCGGTGGACGCGCCGGAGTCGCAGGCGGCGAGGAACGCGCTCGAGGCCAACGCCACGGCGATTCCCGCAGAGCGAAGCTGCACCATCGAAATGAACGTCTTCATGTTGCCCTTGTTGCTGAATGTGTCGCTCTCATCGTGCGCCGCCGAGATCGGAGATCACCTCCGTGGGCTGGCACATGTCGAATGAGTAGGCGTCGAACCCGGGTGCGACCATCGCGCAACTGAACTAGTCCCTTTGCGCCCATGTCTCGACGGACGAGGTACTTCGGGCCAAGTTCGGGGCACAAGGGAAATCCGGAACGACGCCACGGAGACCGGCAACGCATGAAACCCGCCCGCATGGTGAACGCGCACGTCGTGCTGCTGATGATCACGCTCGCCGTCGCCTGTGCGCGCCCCGCCACGACGCCGGTGCCGTTCGCCGCCGATCCGGCCATTCCCGCGCGTCGCGTGCCCGTGTTCCCCGCGGACTGGCCGTGGCAGCCGGGCGCGAAGGCGCACTTCGCCGCGCACGCGATGGTCGCCAGCGACGAACCGCTGGCCAGCGCGGCCGGCGTGGAGATCATGCGCGCGGGAGGCAACGCGGTGGACGCCGCCGTGGCCACCGCCTTCGCGCTCGCCGTCACCTACCAGGAAGCGGGCAACCTCGGCGGTGGCGGCTACGTGGTCGTCCGCATGGCCGACGGCCGCACCGAGGCGATGGACTTTCGCGAGGTCGCGCCGCTGGCCGCCACGCGCGACATGTACCTCGACGCGCAGGGCAACAAGACGGACAGGAGCCTCGACGGTCACCTTGCGTCAGGCGTGCCCGGCTCGGTGGCCGGGCTGTCGACGGTGCTCGCGCGTTACGGCACCATGCCGTTGCGCGCAGTGATGCAGCCGGCAATCCGCCTCGCCGGTGACGGGTTCGTGGTCGACAGCGCCTTCGCGCGCTCGGTGCGCAACGACAGCGCGCGCATTGCGAAGTTCGCGGTGGCCGCCGGCACCTTCCTTCCCGGCGGGCGCGTGCCGGTGATCGGTTCCCGGTTCCGGCAGCCATGGCTCGCCCGGACGCTTGGCCTGATTGCCGAGCGTGGCCCCGACGTCTTCTACAGGGGTGAGATTGCCGATTCCATCGTCGCCGAAATGCGGCGCGGCGGCGGCATCATCACCCGGCAGGACCTCGCTGGGTACCAGCCCATCTGGCGGACGCCCATCCGCGCCACCTATCGCGGCTACACGCTGCTCACCATGCCGCCGTCGTCGAGCGGCGGGGCGACGATCGCCGAGGCGCTCAACATCCTCGAGACCTACGATTCCTTTCCGCCCATCGGCACGGCGGCGCACGCCCATATCCTCGGCGCCGCCTACCAGCGCGCGTTCATCGACCGCAACTCGAAGATGGGCGACCCCGCGTTCGTGCGGGTGCCGTTGGCGCAGCTCACCGACAAGGCGTACGCGCGCCGGCTGCGCGCGACCATCGACTCCGTGCGGGCGACGCCGACGCCGGTGGTGGAGCAGCACATGCGGGAGGGAACGGAGACCACGCACTTTTCGGTGGTCGACGCGTTCGGCAACGCCGTGGCGACGACGACCACCACCAACGGCCTCTACGGGTCGGGGGTGCTGGTGCGCGGCGGCGGCTTCTTCATGAACAACGAGATGGACGACCTCGCCGCCAAGCCCGGCGAGCCGAACCAGTTTGGGCTGGTGGAGGGCGAGCAGAACGCCGTCGCCCCGGGCAAGCGGCCGTTGAGCGCCATGTCACCCACCGTCGTGCTCGATCCCGCCGGCCGGCTGCTCCTCGTCGTCGGCAGCCGTGGCGGCCCGCGCATCATCACCAGCACGTCGCAGGTGATCCTCAACGTCATCGACCAGCGCATGTCGATTGCCGACGCCATGGCCGCGCCGCGCCTGCATCACCAGGCGCTCCCCGACACGTTGCGCATGGAACCGCGCGGCCTCGACCGCACCGTCATCGACGCGCTGAACGCGACGGGTCACCGCGTCGGGGTGATCAGCAACGTCGGGCTGGTGAACGCCATCATGCGCGTGCGCGGCGGCTTCGAGTCGGTGGGCGATCCGCGGCGTCCGGGCGGGATCGTGGGGTACTGAGCAGCGCGATCTCTTCCTGCAGTGCCTCGAGTTCGGCGATCACCTCGAAGTCCTTCGGCCGGCCGGCGGCGCGCTTGAGGTGGATCAGCCAGGCAAGGCCGACCACCAGCGTCGGGTGGCCAAAGGCGTCGAGCGACACCGAGTGCGCCACGAGGTCTTCGTACCGCCCGCCGCCGGCGACCTCGCCCAGCAGGTCGATGTCGCCGATCGTCGTGGTGAGGGTGAAGTTGAGGCCGGCAGTCACCGTGGCGATTGACCATGCGAACGGCAATCCGGGCGGTGCGCCGCGCACGTACGGCGTGAATGGCGCGAGCGCGCTGACCAGGCGCCCGATGTTCATGTCGCTGCGCGCGTAGACGACGTCAACGTCCTGCGTGATGCGCGCCGAGCCGTGAGCGCGGGCCGCGATGCCGCCAATGACGATGAACTCCACGCCGGCATCGGCGAACGCCTCGAGCAACCGTTCCAGGCCGATCATTCCGCCTGTTCCGCGATGCGCATCGCCCGTCGCAGTTCGTTGCCGAACAGCAGCATCTCGACATTGACGCGCAGCCGCTCGTCGACCGACTTCCCGAGGTTCGCGCGGAGCAGCGTGCGGTCGACGTCGTGTTTGTACGCCTCGATCACGGGGTCGGGTCTCGCCTTGGGCGAGAGTTCGACCTTCAGCTCGAACCCGGCCGCATCGAGCACTCGCGCAAGCGTCTCGATGCTCGGGCTGGAGAGTCCCGCTTCGATGCGACCGATGACGGACTGTGCGGTGCGCGCCCGCTCGGCGAGGGCGCGTTGCGAGAGGCCGGCCCGCTTTCGGGCTTCGCGCACGACCGAGGCGACCGTGGCAAGTTCACGCATGTCATAATGATAGCGCAAACGCGCGCAACATGCAATGAGCTTATTTGACAAGCAGTTAGAAGTTCCTCACGGCGGCGGCGTTCGCAGCAGCCCGTGCGTCCTCACCACCTCGCGCGTCCAGACGACGATGCTCCGGCACCCCGTTCCGCCGCGGCCCCAGAACTGCGCCGGCGTCGATGGCGCGCTGTTGTAGACCTCCACCCCCTGGATCTCCTCCGGCTGCACCATGAAGTTCAGGTCGCTCGCGTCATCGACCAGCTGCTCGTACCCGTCGAGGAAGATCGCCGGCGTGCACAGGCCCTGGACGCCTCGCATCGCGATTGACACGCGCCCCTGACTGAACGTCACCCGCACGCCGGGGTGGCCGTACAGCAGGTTCGTGAACTCGTACGGGTTCCTGCGCTCGACCTCCTCGCGGCCGATGTAGCGTCCCATGCCGAGGAGCCGGCGTTCCTGGAACCCGCTGACGTCGGCGTCGTAGACGCGTTGGGCGGTCACCCTGATGGTGTCGAGCATCGCCTTGAGCGACGTCATGCGAATGGTGTCGGGCGGCGCGCCGGCCGTCACGTGGACGACGCGGCTCTCCGGCACATACCCCAGCGCGCGCACCTCCAGCGTCTGCGTGCCCTGGGCCACCGAATCGAGCACGAAGACGCCGCTATCATTCGTCTTGACGGGGCGGCGGTCGCAATACCTCACCCGGCAACAGCGGCGCGGACACCTCGACGGCCGCACTGTCGCGCGCAACGACGATCTCGCGTGTCGCCGCCGGATCGAGCCTCAGGTTCTGCCGGGCGACGCCCTACCTGGGAATCAGCGCGGACGGGGCGGCGGCAGGCAAGTTGATCCTGTCGCTCCCCGGGGCGCCAGGATATTTTCTCGTCGCGTCGCGCAGTCACCAACTCCGGGGGCCGATTGTCCTCCACCATTACACTCGAAACGCCAGAGACGGTCCGCGAACTGGTCGTCGGCTGGCGCCGATACCTGCACCAGCATCCCGAACTCTCGTTTCACGAGACCAACACCTCGCAGTTCGTCGCCGACACCCTGGCGTCGTTCGGCAATCTCGAGATCACCCGCCCCACCGCCACCAGCGTCGTCGCGCGGCTGACCGGCGGCCGCGGCCCGGGTCCGGTGCTCGCCATCCGGGCCGACATCGACGCGCTGCCGATCCAGGAAGCCAACAACCACGACTTCGTGTCGCGGAATGCCGGCGTGATGCACGCCTGCGGGCACGATGGCCACACCTCCATGCTGCTCGGCGCGGTGAAGATCCTGGTGTCGCGGCGCGCCGAGCTTCGCGGGGAAATCCGGTTCCTCTTTCAGCACGCCGAGGAGCTGTATCCCGGTGGCGCGCAGGAAATGGTGCGCGTCGGCGTGCTCGACGGCGTGGACAAGGTCATTGGCGCGCACCTCTGGCTCGGGCTGCCGTGCGGCCAGGTGGGCGTCAGGCCGGGGCCGCTCATGGCCTCGCTCGACACCTTTCGCGTCACCATTGAGGGCACCGGCGGGCACGCGGCCATGCCGCAGCAGACGGTTGATCCCATCGCCGTGGCCGCGCAGATCGTCACGAACCTGCAGCACATCGTGTCACGCAACGTCGACCCCATCGCCTCGGCGGTCATTTCGGTGACGCAGATCAGCGGCGGAACGACGACCAACGTGATTCCCGGCTCGGTGCACATGGCCGGCACCGTGCGCACGTTCGATCCCGCGCTGCGCGCGCGAATACCCGAGCTGATGCAGCGCGTGATCACCGGCGTGACCACGGCCCACGGCGCGCGCTACCGCTGGGAGTGGGAGCCGGGGTACAACGCCGTCATCAACGACGCGTCGGCGAGCGACCTTGTGCGGCGCGCCGTCGTTCGCGCGCTCGGCCCGGAGATGCTCGTCGAGGCCACGCCGACGATGGGCGCCGAGGATTTCTCGGCGTACCAGCAGGCCGTGCCGGGGGCGTTCTTCTTCATCGGGGCGCGCAACGAGGAGCGCGGCATCGTGCATCCGCACCATCACGAGCGCTTCGACCTCGACGAACGCGCGCTCGATCACGGCACGCGCATCTTCGTTGCGGCAGCCACCGGGTTCCTGGGGGCGACCGACGATGCCACCTGACGCGCCGGCATCGCTCCCCGTGCAGCAACGCGAGCATGTGTGGCACGCGTACCACGCGCTGGCGCTGCTGCCGACCATCGGCATGCTCGGCGGCCTGCCGTTCGCCAACCGCGTCTATCCGATGGTGCTCGGGCTGCCGTTCCTGATGGCGTGGCTCGTCGGGTGGGTGGTCGCCACGTCGGCGATCATGGCGTTCATCCTCCGGCTTGATAAAGCGCGGGGGCTGGCGTCCGACGCGGTACAGGGCGAAGGGGCAGAGAACAAATCGTGACCGTGTCACTGGCCATCCTCGGCATCGTCTTCGCGGTCGCCATCGCGCTGGGCCTGCTGGCCAAGCGCGGCCACACCATGACGCTCGAGCAGTGGAGCGTCGGCGGCCGAGGCTTCGGCAGCATCTTCGTCTTCCTGCTGATGGCCGGCGAGATCTACACCACCTTCACCTTCCTCGGCGGCAGCGGGTGGGCGTACGGCCGGGGCGCGCCGGCCCTGTACATCCTCTGCTACCTGACGCTCGCCTACAGCCTGTCGTACTTCCTGCTTCCGGCGATCTGGCGCTATTCGCAGGGGCGCCGCCTGGTCTCGCAGGCCGACTTCTTCATCTCCAAGTACGAGAGCCCGGCGCTGGGGATGCTCGTGTCGCTTGTCGGCGTCGCCGCGCTCGTTCCGTACCTCGTGCTGCAGCTCAAGGGGCTGGGGATCATCGTCTCGGAGGCATCGTACGGCGCGATCTCCCCGACGGCCGCCATCTGGAGCGGCACGGCGGCGCTCATCGGGTACGTCGTCGTCTCCGGCGTTCGCGGCTCGGCGTGGACCGCCGCCCTCAAGGACGTGATGATCCTCGTCATCGTGGTGGCGATGGGCATCTACCTCCCCCTTCATTATTACGGCGGGTATGGCGCGATGTTCGAGGCCATCGACCACGCCAGGCCGGGCCTGCTCACCCTGCCGGCGGCGGGGATGAGCCAGTCGTGGTTCATCTCGACGGTGCTGCTCACGTCGGTGGGCGTCTATACGTGGCCGCAATTCTTCGCCGGTGTGTACACGGCGCGCGGCGAGAACGTCTTCCGAAAGAACGCCGTGGTGCTCCCGCTGTACCAGCTGGTGGTGCTCTTCGTCTTCTTCACCGGATTCGCCGCCTCGCTGGTGGTGCCCGGGCTGACCGGCCCCGACGCCGACCTCTCGCTCTTCCGCGTGGCGAAGCTGGCCTTCGCCCCGTGGGCGGTGGGGCTCATTGGCGGCGCGGGACTGCTGACGGCGCTCGTGCCGGGCTCGATGCTGCTCATCACCGCCGCGACGATACTCGGCAAGAACGTCTTCGGGGCCATCGTCCCGTCGAGCAGCGAGCATACCATTGGGTTCGTCGCCCGGGCGATGGTACCGGTGCTGGCGCTCTTCGCCCTCTACCTCACGTTGCAGGGCGGACAGGCCATCGTCATGCTGCTGCTCATGGGCTACAACGTCGTCACCCAGCTCTTCCCGGCGCTCGTGCTGTCGTTCGGTCAGAAGCCACGCATCAGTGCAACGGCCGCGCTCTCCGGCATCCTGGCGGGCGAGCTGACCGTGGCCGCCATCACGCTTTCCGGCGTCACCATCGCCAGGCTCGCGCCGTCGCTGCCACAGGTGATAAAGGACCTCAACATCGGGATCGTCGCGCTGGCGGTGAACTGCACGGTCATCGCGCTGGTGACGCTGGCGACGCGGCGCCCCGCGCCGGAACTGCAGCGTTCGGCAACGGGTTCGACCGCCTGACCCCAATGGAGTGCACATTGGCGAAACACCTGGTGGCATTCGGCATCCTGCTGGCGGCATCCGGTTCCCTCGGCCGTGCTTCCGCTCAGGCAGTGGACGGCAAGGCCATCTTCGACGAGCGCTGCAGGAAGTGCCACGGCGTCGCCGGCGTTCCGGTGAAGGCGATGAAGACCCTGTTGCCGAAGCTCCCCACCTTCGACGCCGCGTTCGTCGCCGCGCGCTCCGATGACTCCGTGGTCACGATCCTCACCAACGGCAAGGGCAAGGACATGAAGTCGTTCAAGGAGAAGCTGACGGCGGATGAAATGACCGCCGTGGCCAGGTACGTGCGCACGCTGGCGACCAAGCCGCGCGAATAAGCGGACAGTGCACCGCACCCCCGGCGTTCACTGAAGGCGGTTCTCATGCCCGGCCTCTTTGACCCGTTCGTTCTCCGCGGCGTGACGCTGCGCAATCGCATCGCCGTGTCGCCGATGTGCCAGTACTCCGCGTCCGATGGGCGCGCCAACGACTGGCACTTCGTGCATCTCGCCAGTCGCGCGGTCGGCGGCGCCGCCCTGGTGATCACCGAGGCGACCGCGGTGACGCCGTCGGGCCGCATTTCACCGCAGGACCTGGGACTGTGGAGCGACGAGCACGTCGAACCGCTGGCGCGCATCGTGCGGTTCATTCACGAACAGGGCTCGGTGGCCGGCATCCAGCTCGCCCACGCCGGTCGCAAGGCCTCCACCCTGCGGCCGTGGGACGGAAGCGGAATCGCGCCACCTTCGGCCGGCGGCTGGAGCGACGTCGTGGCGCCGAGCGCGGTTCCGTTCGCCGAAGGAGACGTGACGCCGCGCGCGCTGGACGAGGGGGAGATCGCCGGCGTCGTCGACGCGTTCGCCGCTGCCGCGCGCCCCGCCCTCGCCGCCGGATACCGCGTCGTCGAGGTCCATGCGGCGCACGGCTACCTGCTGCACGAATTCCTTTCTCCGCTCAGCAACCGGCGCACCGACCGCTACGGCGGCTCGTTCGAGAACCGCACGCGGTTCGTGCGCGAAGTCGTCGACGCCATTCGCGGCGTCTGGCCGGCGGAGCTGCCGCTCTTCGTCCGGTTCTCGGCCACCGACTGGATAGACGGCGCGTGGGATGTGGCGCAGACGGTGGAACTCGCCCGAGTGCTGAAGGAGCGTGGCGTCGATCTCGTGGATTGCTCCTCCGGCGGGAACGTCTCGGGTGTGAGGGTGCCGCTCGTCCCCGGCTACCAGGTGCCGTTCGCCGAGCAGGTCCGCCGTGAGGCTGGCATCGCCACCGGCGCCGTTGGCCTGATCACCGATGCCGCACAGGCGGACGAGATCATTCGCACTGGACAGGCGGACCTGGTGCTGCTGGCCCGCGAGATGCTGCGCGACCCCTATTGGCCGCTGCGTGCGGCCATGCAGTTGCAGCAGCCGGTGCCGTGGCCGGCGCAGTACCTGCGGGCGGCGCCCAAGGGCGCAGCGACCTAGCCGGTCACTTGGGGAGCGAGGCCCATCACTCTCCCGTCATCGTGTGGTGCAGCTTCGATATCTCCTGCTCGGCGGTGATCTCCAGCTCGCGCTGTTCGCTGACGAACTTGCGCTTGACCCAGTGGCCGAAGTCGTCGAAGTAGCTGTACGCCACCGGCACGACGATGAGGGTGAGCATCGTCGACGTGATGAGCCCGCCGATGAGCGCCCGGGCCATCGGGGCGCGGAATTCGCCGCCCTCGCCGAGCGCCAGCGCGATGGGCAGCATGCCGGTGAGGCGAAGGGTGTCGGGCGGCGCGGCCTGCGCGCGAAGCGCCGGTGCCGAGGCAAAGAGAAGCGCCACGACCAGCCCGGGCGCCCGAAGAACAGCAGCGAAGGGTGAGTTCACGAGTGCCGTACTCTGCGCTTGCCGGCGGCAGCGCGAACGCTGACCGTCGGGCGAAGGCTGTGAAGGAAGAGTTCGATGGCGGAGTCCACCATGCGGTCCTTGTCGAACGGGTCGAGCTTTTCGAGTCCCATTCCGCCGCGCCAAAGTTGCTGGAGAATCAGCCCGGAAGTGAAGACCCGGGCTGCCACCTCGGCATCCGCGTCCTGCCGAAACTCGCCGGACGCCTTGCCGAGTTCAATCAGCTTGGCGAGGAGCGTCCATCCCTCCACCAGGCTGTTCTGGACGGCGCGCACGAAGACCTTGGGGGAATCGGCGTGCAGTTCGTGGATGACGACGTGCAGGAGTCGCCGCGATTCGTCGCCCGGACCACAGAAGCCCCGGCGCATCAGCATGCGCAACTTCGACGACACCGGCCCGGTGAGGCCGTCGAGGAGCGTCTCGAGATCGGCGAAGACCTCCCGGTCGCGACTGGCGACCAGCCGGATGAGAAGGTCTTCCTTGCTCGCGAAGTAGTAGTAGATGGTCCCCTTGGTGACGCCGGCTGCGGCGGCAACGTCATCGAGCCGCGCGGCGGCGTACCCCTGCCTCGAGAAGACGCGAAGCGCCGCGTCGAGGATCTCGCGCGGACGGTCGTCAGGGCGCCGCTGCCATTTCGGGTGCAGCGGGCCGACGGTTTTCGACTTCTTCTTGACCATTTCGTCAGACGCGTCCGCTGCGACCGTTCGGCCCCTCGCAGGGGGTATTCAGTCCACCATCACGCACGCCGTCGGCGCGCCCAGGTTGGGAATGGACTGTATTTATCCCGTGGGTATAATATACCGCAACGGCGCGCGCGTCAACGAATCACGGCCGCTTGCGACTCCAGCGAGCCGCATGGCGCCACTACGCGGCCTCGACGGCCTCGGCCTTTTTCTTCATTGCGCCGATGAGACCCGGAAAGACCCAGCGATGAAACGGCACCACGGAGTACCAGTAGAGGTATCCGAGTATTCCGCGCGGCTCGAAGAAGGCCGTCTGCTCGACGCGCGCTCCTCCGGGGTCGGGAAGCACCTCGAACTGCAGCCAGGCGCGACCGGGCAGTTTCATCTCGGCCCGCAGCCGAAGGAGGTGCGGCTCCTCGAGGGCCTCCACGCGCCAGAAATCCAACGGGTCACCGACTCGCAGTTCGCGCGGATGGCGGCGGCCGCGGCGCATGCCCACGCCTCCGGCAATGCGGTCCATGATGCCCCGCAGTTGCCAGAGGAGGTTGCCCGCGGGCCAGCCCTCCTCGCCACCCAGGGTGCAGATGGCGTCGAACAGCTGCTCCGGCGTGGCCTGCACGCGACGGCGCCGGCGGTCGAGCAGCATGCCCTCGTGTGAACCGAGCACGTCGGCTTCCGGCTGGTCCTGCGTGAGGCTGGAGAGGCTGGAGGCCCACGTGGTTTCAACGCTGTCCTGAGCCATGCGGGTGAGGGCGAGCCGCACGGCATCGTCGTAGCCGGTGGGCTTCACGCTGAAGACGGTCCGCGCCCGGTCGCTGCGCACCACCACTTCGGTCTGCAGGCTTTCCACCAGTGGCTGGGCAATGCTGAACGGAATGGGCGTGAGCAGGTCGACCCAGCGACCGCTGAGCTGGGGCTTGAGCACCGGAAGCGAGATGATGAAGCGGCGCAGACCCCGGATGCGGGCATAGCGCAGCATCAGGTCGCGGTAGGTCAGGACGTCCTGTCCGCCGATTTCATAGACGCCTTCGGCGGTCGGGTGCTCCAGGGACTCGACCAGGTACTCCAGCACCGACCGGATGCCGATGGGCTGGCAGCGGGTGTCCACCGAGGTGGGCGCGATCATCACCGGCAGCCGCTCGACGAGGTGGCGGATCATCTCGAAGCTGGCGCTCCCCGACCCAACGATGACCGCGGCGCGAAACTCGATGGTCGGCACGCCGCCGTACGACAGGCAGCGGCCCACTTCCTGCCGCGACACCAGGTGCATGCTGCGCACCGTGTCGGGATCGCCCAGACCGCCGAGGTAGATGATGCGCCGGACGCCAGCCTGGGCCGCGGCGTGACCGAAGGTCAGCGCGGTGAGCCGGTCGCGCGCCCTGTAGGCCTGGCCCTCCGCCATGGAGTGCACCAGGTAGTAGGCGACGTCGATGCCGTGCAGGGACTGCAACGCGGCATCGGGATCCTCGAGATCGCCCTGGACGATTTCCACGCCCGGCCATGCGTATCCCTCGAGGCGGCTGGGATTCCGGGCGACGCAGCGCACGTGATGCCCTTTCGCCAGCAGGCGCGGCACCAGCCGGCCACCAATGTACCCCGTGGCGCCGGTGACCAGCACACGCAGCGGCACCGCCGGGGTGCTGCGCAAAGCGAGAGCCCCTGCGGATGTCGTGGGAGTGATTGCGCTCATCTGGAGTGCTCCATTTATAGCACCACAGGCCGATCCGGCTAGGGCACGGCTGGAAGGCGCACGTCGCCGTACCGTCGGCAAGCGGGTTCATGCGACCGAAGCGGCCGAAGCGGTTCAGGCTTCGGCAGTCATCCGCCTCTTCCGCGTAATCGGGAGTTCCGCGGTTGGACCGTCCGCCACGCAATGCTCTCGGCAAGAGAAGGCCCTGCTGCGGAACTCCCGATTTCGCGGATTTCACGGATAAGGACGTCTTGACGGGGCTGGCGGCGTGACTCCTCTCTGTGACGGACCGACCGGCCGGCAATGCACGCACCACCAGCACGACCCGTGTGTCGCGAGTACTACTACTGACGAGCTGGTCGCGGGCGGTTTCCGTACTGGCGCGTCGTCACGTGTCGTCAGCACAATTCACGTGATGGGGAAATACCGGCCGACCGAAGGGAAAGACCAATGCTGAAACGTGCATGGATAGTCGTGGCCATCATGGCGCTGCCGATCGCGCTGCAGGCCCAGCGCGGAAGGAAGTTCGATCCGCTGCCGCCCAAGGAGGGCGAGTTCGCGCCGCCGCCAATGCCCACGGCCAAGGACATGGAGAAGGGATCGCCGGCCGCTATCCTGCTTGACAAGAAGAAGAAGCTGCAACTCAGCGACAGCCAGGTCACCGTGCTCCAGGCGCTGCGCCGGGCCAGCGCCGACTCGGGGCGGTGATCCAGGCGCTGCGAGCGCGCAACGAGTGGGCGCGCAGCCAGGCGCTGCAGGTGCTCACCGAGGACCAGAAGCCGAAGGCAAAGGAATACTGGGACGACGAGGACGAGGAGAACCAGAAGTGGATGCGCGGGCGCGGCGGCGCGGGACGTCCCGCCGGGCAGCGCCCTCGCGCGTCCTGAGCAGGACCGCGGTCATCACCCCCTCCCAGCCGGGCGCGACTAACGGTCGCTCCCGGCTGCGTGTTTGAGGAGACGGATGCGAGAACCCACCCGCGAGTCGGCAGCCGACGCAGAAGAGACGGCGTTGGTCGAACGCGCGAGGCGCGGCGACCCGGCGGCCTTTGATGCGCTCGTCGGTCGCCATCTCCCGGGTGCTCTCGCCGCCGCCGAACGGCTGCTGGGTGACCGGACCGACGCGGAAGACCTCGTGCAGGACGCGTTCCTGCGCGCCCTCGACCGCCTGGCCATGCTCGATCCCAACCGGCCATTCGGTCCGTGGTTCTTCACGCTGCTGCGCAACCTCGGCATCAACCAGCTGCGTGCCCGACGGGTGCGATACACCGAGCCGGAGAAGCTCGATGCCGCCTCGCCGGACGCCCTGCCGGACGAGGAGATGATGCGCGCGGAGGTTCGGGAGCGGTTCGACGCCGCACTCTCGGCGCTGACGCCGCGCCAGCGGGAAATCGTGATGCTGTTTGAAGTGGAGGGATGGAAGGGCGCGGAGATTGCCGAACACCTCGGCCTCACGCCCGAGAACGTGCGGTGGCACCTGCACCAGGCGAAGAAGAGCCTGCGTGTCTCGCTGTCGCCGCTGCGGGACTAGAGGACTTATGAACGACCAGATCAACGAAGCAGGCGACTTCTCGCAGGATCCCGCGCGTGACGCCGTGCTCGGCGCCCTCCTGCGCCAGGCGAGGCTGCGCGAGCGCATCGCCGTGGCATCGCGACGGCATCGCCTGCGCCTCGTCGAGACGCCGTGGTATGGCCTGGTGGCGCGCTACGGGCGCGCCGCCGTGCCCATCGGCATCGCCGCGGCGCTCATTGCCGCCGTCGTCCTCAATCGGTCGGTGCGCAGCGATGCCGAGTATGCGGCCCAGGCCGCCACGGCCTCGACCGACTTGCGCGGCGCGGTGGCCGGCGGGTCGCGCTCGGCGGTGACCGACGCGGTGCTCGGCCCCGATTCAACGGAGTTCCTCATTGCGATGGCGGTGGACCGATGACTGAAGATCGTTCGCTCGACGCGGCTGACGAGACGCCGCTGGCTCCGCCGTCGCGCTCCACGCGACTGCTCGCCGTGGGTGTGCTCCTGGTCGTCGCGCTGGCCAGCGTCATTGGCGGCATCGCGCTCGACCGCACCGTGCTGCCCCAGCGGCAGTGGACAGGGCGCAGCGGCCCGCCCCGCGGCGGCGAACGCCGCCAGGCGCCGCGGCGGCCCAGCGCGATGCTCGGCACCGATCTCAAGCTCACCGAGGAGCAGGCGGTGCGCATCGACACGCTCATCGAGCGGCAGATGCGCGGCTTCCGCGAGATCCGCCAGTCGACCCAGCCAGCCATCGATTCGCTGATGGCGCAGACCCGGCGCTCGATGGACAGCATCCTCACGCCGGACCAGCGGTCGATGCTCGACTCGGCGCGCGCCAGGCGCGAAGCCGAGTTCAAGCGCCGCCATCCCAACGGCGCCCCGCCGCGCGGCGGCCCCGGTGACTGGCGGCGCGACGCACCGCGCCGCCCGTAAGCACCCCCGCCCCCCAACCTCCGCACTTCACTCTGCCTCTTCCCCTGCACTTCACTGTGCCTCTTCCCCTGCACTGCAGCATGAACCGTCGCCTCAAGCCGGGCATCGTCTCGGTGCTCGTGCTGCTTGCCCCTTCCCTCGCCGCCGCGCAGGTGGGGAGCACGACCGACATCATCACCGGCACCGTGCGCAACACCAGCGATCGTCCCGTCGTCGGGGCGCGGGTGGAGGTCACGTCGGTGGAGACCGGCACGACGCGCATTCGCACGACGAATGACAAGGGGCAGTACACCCTGCTCTTTCCCGACGGCGGAGGGCAGTATCAGTTGCGGGTGCGCGCCATGGGCTTCGGCCAGGCGACGCTCAACCTCTTCCGCCTGGCCGACGAGGATCGGCTCGTCGCCGACTTCCGCCTGTCGCCGACGGCGGTCACCATCGGCGCGATGGTGGTGAGCGCGCGGCAGACGCCGCGCTCCAACGAGAACCAGCCGACTCCGGGAAGTTCGGAGCGCGCACTGTCGGGCGAGCAACTGATGCGCCTCCCCGTGGACGCCTCCGATCCCAATGCGATTGCCGCGCTGATGCCCGGCGTGGTGGGACTGGCCGGGACTGACACGACGGCGGCCGGATTCTCCGTGGCCGGGCAGCGCGCCGACCAGAACCTGGTGACGCTCGATGGCCTGTCGTTCGGCGGCGCCGTGCCTACCGAAGCCGTGCGCAGCACGCGCGTGATCACGAGCACCTTCGACCTCGCCCGCGGCCAGTTCACCGGCGGCCAGGTGGCCAGCACGACGCGCGGCGGCACCAATGACCTGTCGGGGTCGTTTTCGTATGCGCTGCGCGACCCGAGCCTCGAGTTCGCGTCGGGCGACGAAACCGGCGCCACGACCTTCAGCGGCGAGTACACGCAGCACCAGGTGAGCGGCGGCCTCGGCGGACCACTCGCCCGCGACAAGACGTTCTGGTTCGGCAGCTTCCAGCTGCGCCGGCGCATCGACCCGTTGCTTTCGCTGCTCGGCGCCGGCGCGCAGACGCTCGAGGCGCTGAACGTGCAGGCCGACTCGGCGGCACGCTTTCTGTCGCTGCTCGAGCGCTACGGACTGCCGTTGCGCAACTCGCTCGTGCCCGACGATCGAACCACCGACAACCTCACCGGCATCATTCGCCTCGACCAGCAGCTCAACGAGGCCCACTCGCTGTCGCTGCGCGGCAACGTGTCGGGCAGCATTCTCGACGGCTTTCGCAGCTCGGCGCGGAGCATCCCGACCCACGCCGGCGAACAGAAGGGCAGCGGCGTCGGCGGCCTCGTGTCGCTGTCGTCGGTGGTCGGGCAATTCCTGAACGAATTCAAGGGCTCGTACTCGCTCGACACGCGCGGCGCCAACCCGTACCTGCGCCTCCCCGAAGGCCGCGTGCTCGTGGGGAGCACGCTCTCCAGCGGCCAGGTGGGATTCTCCGGCCTCGACTTCGGCGGCAACTCGGCGCTTCCGAATGACAATGCGTCGAACCAGCTCGAGGTGAGCGACGAGATGTCGTGGCTGTCGGGTGGCGGCAAGCATCGCTGGAAGCTGGGCGGACTCCTGAACCGCTCCGGCTTCCGCACGACCGCCGGCGCCAACCGCAACGGCAACTTCCAGTTCCAGTCGCTGGCCGACCTCGACGCGAATCGTCCCAGCCAGTTCACGCGGTCGTTCGCCCCGGCGCAGCGTTCCGGCGGCGCGGTGACCGGCGCCGTGTACTTCGGCGATATCTGGCGCCCGAACCGCGCCTTCCAGCTGACGTACGGCGCGCGCGGCGAGGGGAGCGCCATCGACGGGCAGCCTGAGTACAACGCCGACATCGAAGGCAAGTTCGGGTTGCGCACCAATCATATCCCGGCCGACATGCGCGTGAGTCCACGCATCGGCTTCACGCTGACGCTCGGTCTCCCGCCCGACACCGGACGCCGCGCCAATCGTCCGAGCCAGGCGGGTGCTCCTGGGGGCGCGGGGGGCGCGGGGGGCGCGGGGGGCGCGCCTGGTGGTGTCGGCGCGGGCGGTGCTGGTGGAGGCGGCGGTCGCAGTGGCGGTATGGGTCCCGGCGGTGGTGCGGGCGGTGGCGGCCTTGCCGGCCTGCTCCAGGGCGCGGCCGGCCAGCCGCAAGTCCAGATTCCGCAGCCGTGGATCCTGCGCGGCGGAATCGGCGAGTTCCGCGGCCGCGCGCCCACGCAGCTCTTCTCGTCGGCCATCGACGCCACCGGCCTTCCCGGCGGCGAAACGCAGCTGGTGTGCATCGGCAGCGCCGTGCCGATTCCCGACTGGAACGCCTACCTCGTGGATCCGTCGAGCGTGCCGACGACGTGCGCCGACGGGTCGGGGCTGAGCGCGCCGCTCAGCCGCACGCGCCCCAACGTGACGGCGTTCGACCCGGACTTCGCCACGCCGCGTTCCATCCGCGGTTCGCTCGGCGTTTCCAAGCGCTTCAAGCAGCGCTACAACGCCAGCCTCGATGCGTCGTACGCCATGGGCACCAGCCAGTACGGCGTGACCGACCTGAACCTGTCGACCACGCCGCAGTTCTTCCTCGTCAACGAGGGAAACCGCCCGGTGTACGTGCCGGCCGGCACCATCGTGCCGTTCTCCGGCGTCACCACGCTCACGGCCTCGCGACTGCATCCCGAGTACGGGTACGTCTTCAAGGTCGCCTCGCCACTGGCGTCCCACACCACGCAGGTCACCGCCAACGTCGGTGGCAACTCGTTCCGCCAGCTCGTCTGGAACCTGTCGTACACCTTCACCCGCTCCACCGACCAGGCGTCGTTCTCCGGCGGCAGCGCGCAGGGTGGCTTCTCGTCGGTCAGCACCAGTGGTGATCCCAACGTCATTCGCACGACCACCAGTGACCTCGAGCGCCGCCACGGCGTGAACGGCTCCGTCACCTGGCTGGCCCGGCCGTGGCTCGACGTCACCGGCATCCTGCGCGTGCAGTCGGGGCAGCCGTACACCCCGCGCGTCGGGGGTGACATCAATGGCGACGGTGCGCGCAATGACCGGGCGTTCGTGTTCAGCCCGGCGTCCACCGCCGACACCGCGCTCGCCGCCGGCATGCAGCGCCTGCTGGACGTGGCGCCCGACGCGGCACTCGACTGCCTGCAGTCGCAGATGAACGGCGTCTCGGGCCGCAACAGCTGCCGGGCGCCATGGACCACGTCGCTCGACCTGCAGCTGAACTTCCGCCCGCAGCTGGGCCCGACGGTCGGGCGCCGGCTGCAGATCCTGGTGGGGCTCGTGAATCCGCTGGCCGGCATCGACGAGATGCTCCACGGCGCCGACAAGCTGCGCGGCTGGGGCCAGCCGGCGATTCCCGACGCCACGCTCCTCTACGTGAAGGGCTTCGACCGCGCGACGAACAGCTTCCAGTACACCGTGAACGAACGCTTCGGCAGCAATGCGCTGGCCCGCTCGGCGCTGCGCAACCCGTTCCAGGTGTCGCTCACCGCGCGCCTTCAGGTGGGCGTCGATCGCCAGCGGGCAATGCTCGAGGGCATGCTGGGCGGCGGCAACACCGCGCGCCCGGCACTCGACCTGCGCACGATGGTGCACCGGCTCGCGCCGAACCCCATGACGCCGCTGATGGACCTCAAGGACGTCCTCAAGCTCACGCCAGCGCAGGTCACCCTGTTGAAGGCCATTGCCGACTCGCTCGGCGTCAAGACCGAGGCGCTGACGAAACGCCTGGAAGCGGAGGTGCAGAAGCAGGGCAAGAGCGGAGGCGACATGCAGACGCTCTTCCCCAAGCTCCAGCCGCTGCTGCAGGAGGCGCGCAACAACTACCTGGCGGCCACGCAGTCGATCCAGAAGGTGCTGACGGCCGCGCAGTGGGCCGAGGTGCCGGAGGCGGTGAAGAACCCGACGCTGCGGCCGGCGGGCGGCGCGGGCCAGCGTCGCCCCGACGGTGCCGCCGGCGGCGCGAGGCGCGTACCTTAGCACGATGACCATCGATCGCAATGCCGCCTGGGCTCTCGTCCGTGAATGGACGCAGAGCGAGTCGCTTCGCAAGCACATGCTCGCCGTCGAGACGGCGATGCGGGCCTACGCCCGGCAGTTCGGGGCCGACGAGGAAGCGTGGGCCATTGCCGGCCTCCTGCACGACTTCGACTACGAGCGCTTTCCCAACGACGCGCACTCGGCCACCGAGGAGCACCCGGCGTACGGGGTGCGCCACCTGCGCAGCCTCGGCGTCTCCGACGAGATCTGCACGGCGATCATGGGACACGCCGAGTACACCGGCACGCCGCGGGAATCGCAATTGGCCCGGACGCTGTTCGCGGTCGACGAACTGTGCGGGCTGGTGACCGCCGCCACGTACGTGCGCCCAAGCAAGAGCATCGTCGATCTCGAAGCGTCTTCGGTGAAGAAGAAGATGAAGGACAAGGGCTTCGCCCGCGGGGTCTCGCGCGAGGACATCACCAAGGGCGCGGCCGAGCTCGGTGTCGAGCTCGATGCGCACATCGCGTTCGTGGTGGAGGCATTGCGGGCCAATGCGGACGCGCTGGGGCTCAAGGGCGCGTGAGCATTCAGGGGATGAGTGCGGGGTGCGCGGGTCTGGCGCGGGGGAACAAGTGGAGTATTGGGATTGGAGGGCCGAGGTAGACACTCCTCACTCCTCCTCCGCACTCCACTCGTTCCTCCGCACCAAGCCCCCGCACCCCGAACCCGCTCCCGCAGACACAGATCTCAACGTTTCACCCCAACCATCCGTCTATAAGGTTGCACCCTGTGACGAGACGCGATGACAGCAATCGCCGTGCGTCCGGCGCCTGCGCCGCGAGCCGGAACCTTCATCCGACTTGTGACGACGCCTGACCGCCCCGATGACGAGAAGGCCCTCGTTCTTTCCGCACAGCGCGGCGAGCTCGAGGCGTTTTCCGAACTGGTCCGCCGCCACCAGCGGCGGGCCTACGCCGTGGCGCGCGCCATCGTCATCACGCACGAGGACGCGGAGGACGCCGTGCAGGACGCGTTCCTGCACGCCTACCGCGCACTGCACCGGTTCCTTCCCGACCAGGCGTTCGGGGCGTGGCTGCACCGCATCGTCTCCAACGCCTCGCTCGACATCACGCGGCGGCGCAAGGTGCGCGACGCCGAGGACCTCCCCGAGACCGTCGCCTCGCCGTTTCGCGATCCGGCGGAATCCGACGAGCTGCGACTGCGCCTGCGTGACGCGCTGGCCAAGCTTCCCGTCCGGCAACGGTCGGTGATCGTGCTCCACGACGTCGAGGGCTTCAAGCACTCGGAAATCGGCAAACTGCTCGGCATTCCCGAAGGCACGGCACGGTCCGACCTGCATTATGCGCGGTCGGCGCTTCGCGCCCTCCTTCAACCGCTCCGGAGTCCCCAATGACCACGAATTACTCCGCACCCCGTCTCGTCCCCGACGGCGATGACGGTGATGCCACCCTGACCAGTACGCTGCGCGCGCTGTACGCCGCTCCCGAATCGGCCGGCTACTGGAGCGCGCTCGAGCGGCGCATCATGGATCGAATCGCCCGCGGCGAGAATCTCGACGCCTGGTGGTCCGTCCCCACGCAGTATGCCCGCCTCGGGCTCATGGCGGCGGGGTTTGCGCTCATCGTCGCCGCCTCGATCTTCCTGCGCTCGCGCGCCGAGCTGCGCCAGATGGCGTACGACTCCGTGCTCGGCCCGGCCAACGGCGGACCGACCCTCGCCATCCGCGACGCGCAGACCGAGCGGCAGGCGACGATCAACTACATCAACGGCCGGTAGCCCCTCGGGCGCAACCTCCAACCACCGAACAATGAAGCGAACAAAAGAGCTGGCCCTGGCGTTCTATCTCGCGGCGGCCGTCACCGGCGCCGCCGCCGGCATCGCGGTCGACCGCCTGATCGTTCAGCCCGATCCACCCCGGAATTCGGCGAGGGCCATGCGGGACCGGTTCGCCAAGGACCTCAACCTGACCACCGACCAGCGCTTGGCCGTCGACAACATCCTCGACGCACGCTTCCACGCCGAGTCCATCCTCGTCGTCCCGATCCGCCCCCAGCTCGACTCGCTGCGCAGCGAAGCCCGGCTCAGGATCTCGGCCGTACTCACGCCGGGGCAGCAGCGCGTGTACGAACAGATGCAGCGGGACCAGAAAGCCCGCGCGCAGGAGAAGAAATGACGCGTGTGATCACCCTGATGATGGCCGTACCGTTCGCCCTCGCCGCCCAGCAGTCGCCTGTGGCGACGGGTGACGGAGCGCGCGCCATCCAGCTCGACGAGGCCGTGCGCCTCGCCCAGCGCAACAATCCCGCCGCCGTGCAGGCGCGCAATGCCCTGCGCACCAGCACCGCCGCCGTGCGCACGGCGTACGCCCAGTACTTCCCGTCGCTGAGGCGCTTGACGTCGTCGTCGCGCACCCCCATCGAGCCGAT
>JBBTJT010000129.1:3308-20271 GCA_038059315.1 Gemmatimonadota bacterium | reverse complement strand
CGCCGGCCGATATCAGTCGGGTATGCGATGCGATCAGCGCCATGGGCTACCAGCCGTTGCCGATGCCGGGCGCGCAGCGCACGACCGTCGGCCTGGTGGGCAACGACCGGCGCGTCGACGGCTCGCACATCGAGGCGCTGCCGGGCGTGGCCGAGATCATCTACGTCTCCAGCCCGTTCAAGCAGGTATCGCGTGAATGGCGGCGCGCCAACACCGAGGTCGTCATCGCCCCCGGGGTCGTCGTGGGCGGCAGCGAGGTCCCGATCATCGCCGGTCCCTGCTCGGTGGAAAGCGAATCGCAGATCCTCGCCGCGGCCCGTGCCGTGCGTGACGCGGGCGCGGTCGCCCTCCGCGGCGGCGCCTTCAAGCCGCGCTCGTCGCCATACTCGTTTCAGGGGCTCGGCAAGCGGGGCCTCGAACTGCTGCAGCTCGCCAGGCGCGAGACGGGGCTCGCCATCGTCACCGAAGCCATGGACGAGGAAGGCGCGCACCTGGTGGCCGAATACGCCGACTGCATCCAGATCGGCGCGCGCAACATGCAGAACTACTCGCTGCTCAGGACGGTCGGCAAGCTCCGCAAGCCGGTGCTGCTCAAGCGCGGCATGGCGGCCACGGTGGAGGAGCTGCTGCTCAGCGCCGAGTACATACTGTCCGAAGGCAACGACCAGGTGATCCTCTGCGAGCGCGGCGTGCGCACGTGGGATCCCTCGTCGCGCAACATGTTCGACCTGAATGCCATTCCCACGGTGCAGCGACTGTCGCATCTCCCGATGGTCGCCGATCCGAGCCACGGCACGGGCGTGCGCGAACGGGTGACGCCCATGGCGCGTGCCGCCGTGGCCGCCGGTGCCGACGGTCTGCTTGTCGAGGTCCATCCCGACCCGAACCACGCGCTGAGCGACGGCGCGCAATCGCTCTTCCCCGAGCAGTTTGCCGACCTCGTCCGGCAGCTGCGCCAGATCAGCGACGCCATCGGCCGCAGCATCTCGGCGCTTCCCGTCCGCGCCTGATGCGGTCGACCGCAGGCCGCGGCAGCCCGCGTCGGTTCGTTCGGATGCCCGGCGCTGCCAGTGCGTGGTGCGCCGTGCTGTCGGTCCTTGTGGCGTTGGTTACGCAGGCACAGGCAGGGGCACAGACCTCTCCCGACACGACCGCGGCGCTGGCGCTCTACCACAAGGCCGCCGTCCGCTTCGCCAACGCCCGGACCATCCGCGCGGGATTCGAGCAGACGCTGATCAGCCCCATCTCCAAAACGCCGCGCGTCTCGCGGGGCGAGATGCTCCAGCGCCCGCCTTCCCGCTTCGCGTTCCGCTTCACCGATCCCGCCGGCGACGCGGTGGTCGCCGACGGCGAGGCGCTGTGGGTCTACCTGCCCAGCTCGGCCAGGGGACAGGTGCTCAAGCTTCCCCGTGAAGTGGGCGGCGCATTCGACGTTATGGCCCGGCTGCTGGCCAACCCGGGCGACAAGCACCAGGTGCGCGTCGTTCCCGAGGCCGACATGGTCGGCGGTGAACTGGTGCGGCTCTATTCGCTGACGCCACGGAGCGAGGGCGCGCCGTTCGTGTCGGCCAAGGTGTGGATCGGCGCCGACGCGCTGGTGCGCCAGATCGAGATCGAGGAGCCGGGCGGCCTGCGGCGGCGCCTGCGTTTCTCGAACATGCGGCTGGGAGCGACCCTGCCGCGTGGCGCATTCGTGTTCACCGTGCCCGCTGGTGTGCGCATCATCGACCAGGCGGCGCTGATGGGCGGCGGGGTGCGCCGGCCGTAGGATCTGGCCGGAGGCCGCCCTGCGGCGGCTGGCGGTACGGCGTGCGTGCTCAGCGAGTGGCCGGCGGTGTTCGTAGACTTGGCGAAGCCCTCATCGCCGTTGTCTCCCACCGCTTGTGCAGACGAGATACCCATGCGTCCCCTGGCCCGCTTGCTCGCCCTCTCGCTGCTCGCCACGCCCGCGCAGGCCGTCGCACTGGCCGTCGCCCAGGCCCCGGAACTCTGGCGACAGGTCGAGATCATCCGCACCGCGTACGGTATTCCGCACATCCGCGCCGAGAACCTGCGCGCCGCCGGTTACGCACTCGCCTGGTTGCAGCTCGAGGATTACGGTCCGCGCACGGCAATGAACATCCTGCGCGCGTCGGGTCGCATGGGGCTCACCTTCGGGCGCGACAGCATGGAGCAGGACTTCGCCGCGCGTCGCGCCCGGGGGCGCGCGATCGCCAGCTATCCGCTGCTCGAGCCGAACACGCGCGACATCTACGACGGCTTCGCCCTCGGGCTCAACAATTTCATTGCGCTGCATCCGGGCGAGTACCCACCGACGATGCCCGCGGACTTCACCGGCTACGACGTCCTGGCCGGCGACATGGGTGAGCCGGCGTACGGCATGGTGCGCCGGTTCCTGTCGAAGCTCGACCCCAGGAAGTTCCCGCCCGAGCCCATCCGTCGCGGCCCGCCGGGAGAGGGAGACGACGACCTGCGCAGCGACAACGTCGGCTCCAACGCCTGGGCATTCGCCCCGAGCCGCACCAAGTCGGGGAAGGCCATCCTCCTGCGCAATCCGCACCTCGTCTGGACGTCCGGGTATTACGAGGCGCACATGACGGTGCCGGGGCACTTCGACTTCTACGGCGACTTCCGCATCGGCGGACCCTTCGCCGTCGTCGGCGGCTTCAACGCCCACCTCGGATGGGCCACGACCAACAACGCCCAGCGGCTCACGGAGTTCTACTCGCTCGACGTCGACCCCGCGCGAACGGACCACTACCTGATCGACGGCACGTCGCTTCCGCTCACGCGAGAGCTGGTAACGGTCGAGTTCCGCAACGGTGCCGGAACGTCATCGGAGACGCGCGAGTTCTGGTCCACCTCCGCCGGTCCGGTCATCCATCGCGACGGCGGCAAGATCTACATCATCAGGACCGCCAACGACGGCGAGTTCCGGGGCGGCGAGCAGTTCCTGCGGATGATGCACGCCACCTCGCTCGCCGAGTGGAAGTCGGCCATGCGGCTGCGCGGGCGCGGGACGTCGAACTTCACCTATGCCGACAAGGCCGGGAACATTTTGCTGGTCTGGAACGCCGCGCTGCCGCTGCTGCCGCACGTCACGGGCGGCGACACGCTGGCGATCCCGGTGAAGTCCACCAGCGACATGTGGACGCAGTACGTGCCATGGGACTCGCTGCCGCAGTTCCTGAACCCCAGGGGCGGGTACGTGCACAACGAGAACAGCTCGCCGCATTTCACCAACGTGCGCGAGAGGGTGGACACCACCAGCAAGTACCCGAACTTCGAAAAACCGTCCTTCTCGCTGCGCAGCCAGCTGGGGCTGCAGCTCGTCGGCGGCACCAACAAGGTGAGCCTCGAGGACGTGGTGAAGCTGAAGCACAGCTACCGCATGCTCCTCGCCGACCGCGTGAAGCCCGACCTGCTTTCGGCCGTAAAGGCCACCAGCCCCACGGGTGACGTGGCGGCCGCGCTGGCGATGATGGAACGGTGGGACAACACCGCCGCCCCCGACAGCAAGGGCGCCATGCTCTTCGAGATCTGGTGGCAGCGCTACGGCACGGGACTCGCCGACTCCCTGCGCTACACCAGGGCGTGGACGTCGGCCGACCCGACGCGTACTCCGTACGGATTGTCCCAGCCGGCCAGGGCCGCCGAGGCGTTTGCCTGGACCGTGGGCGAGACGACGCGTCGCCACGGCGCATTCGACGTGGCGTGGGGCGCCGTGCATCGCGTGCGCCGCGGCCCCGTGGACGTTCCGGTGGGCGGCTGCGGGGGAGCGCTCGGGTGCTTCCGCGTGCTGAACTTCGCCCGCGACCCTGACGGCAAGCTGTCGGCGAATGGCGGCGATGGCTGGGTCCTCGCCGTCGAGTTCGGCGACCGGCCGCGCGCCTACTCCGTGCTGGCGTATGGCCAGAGCCCGCGCCCCGAGTCTCCGTGGTATTCCGATCAGGCGGCGATCTTCGCCAGTGGAGATCTCAAGAAGGTGGCGTATGACGCCGCGGACGTCGACGCGCAGGCGGTGGTGAAGTACCGGCCGGGGGAGAAGCCATGACGGAGATTCGCGACATGGATTCCGGCTTGCGATCCGGGATTCCGACCGCGGATTGCGATGCGCGATGCGCGATGCGTCGCCATCCTCGTTCCCCGCCGTTATCGTGAGTCGTGATCAGGAATCGCAATCCTGAATCGGAATCCGCGATCCAGGTCCTCAATCTCTTCCAGGAGCTTCAGTGTCCAATCCGTCCAGGCGCGCGCGGGGTCTCTTCGTCCTCGCCGCGCTCCTCGCCGCACCGCTCGGGGCGCAGGAGAAGGTCGACCTCGCCACGGTCGACAAGATCAAGGACGAGGCCATGAACCGCAGCCAGATCATGGAGACCATGAGCTGGCTGACCGACGTCCATGGCCCGCGCCTCACCGGATCGCCGACCACCAGGGCCGCCGCCGAGTGGGCCATGAAGGCGATGGCCGGCTGGGGGGTGCAGAACACGCGCCTCGAGAGCTGGGGCCCCTTCTACACCGGGTGGCGCAACGACCGCTTCGCGCTGCAGGTGCTGGGCACGAACCCGTTCACGGTCGCCGCCGCGCCGCGCGCCTGGTCGCCGGCGCCCCTCAGGGGCGTCGTCAGGGGCGACGCCATGATGCTGGTGCTCGATTCGCTGGCCGACACCACGAAGTTCGTCGGCAAGCTGCGCGGCAGGTTCGCGATGATCTCCCCCGTTCCCGAGCTGAAGCCGCACATGGAAGCCGACGCGCGCCGGCTGACCGATGCAGAACTGCAGCGGCTCGCGGCGCAGCCGCTGCCGGCCGCCGGCGGCGGCTTCGGCGGCCGGCCGGCCGGGGCGCGTCCGCCGGCGCGGCCCTCGGCCAACGACACCACGTTCCTGAAGTTCCTCGCCCGGGAGGGTGTCAGCGGGCTGCTCCTCGCCGCGCGCGGTGACTTCGGCACGGTCTTCACCGACAACGGCGCCCCGCGCGTCAAGAACCCGCCGGTGGTGCCGGCCGTGCACGTGTCGGCCGAGCACTACGGCCGCATCGCCCGCATGCTCGCCAAGGGCGTGGCGGTGCCCATGGAACTGGCCATGCAGAACACCATCACGCCCGACACCATGTCGTTCAACGTGCTCGGCGAGATTCCGGGCACCGACCCGGCGCTGAAGGACGAGATCGTGATGCTCGGCGGCCACTTCGACTCGTGGCACGCGGGCACCGGGGCCACCGACAATGCCGCCGGCTCGGCCGTGATGATGGAGGCGCTGCGCATCTTCCAGACGCTCGGTCTCAAGCCCCGCCGCACCATCCGCATTGGCCTGTGGACCGGCGAGGAGCAGGGCCTGCTCGGCTCGCGCCAGTACGTGGCCAGGCACTTCGGCACGCGCACCGGCGACACCGTGGTGACGGAGGCCGAGTACGACAAGTTCAGCGGCTACTTCAACGTCGACAACGGCACCGGCAAGATCCGCGGCGTCTACCTGCAGGGGAACGCCGGGGTGAAGAACGTCTTCGACAGCTGGCTGCAGCCCTTCTGGGCCAACGGCGCGCAGACGATCACGTATGCCAACACCGGCGGCACCGACCACTTGGCCTTCGACGGCATCGGCCTCCCCGGCTGGCAGTTCATCCAGGACCCCATCGAGTACGGCACGCGCACGCACCACAGCAACCAGGACGTGTACGAGCGCGTCCAGGCCGACGACATGAAGCACAACGCCGCGGTGGTGGCGAGCTTCGTGTGGCTGACGGCGCAGCGGGACGCGAAGCTGCCGCGGAAGGCCGGCTATGTGCTCAGGCCGGCGGTGACACCGTAACGGCGATTCAGGATCTGGATCAGTTCAGCGCGCCCCGCTGTCCGCCGCCGCGGGCAGCCGAGCCAGCAGCTGCCGGGGATCCGCCGCCGCCCGCAACAGGCCGGCCGCCCGCTGCACCACCCGGTCGTTGCGCACCACGCGGCGACCGGCGAACGCCAGCCCGAACGCCTGCCGGGCCAATTCGTTCCCCAGCTGACGGTCCACCAGGCTCGTCGCCTCGTCGTACGCCGGGCGCGACACGTCGATGCCGCGCTGCGTCGCCAGGGCGAAGAGTGCATCGCGCATCGCCGGCGTCACCACGAACGCCGTGTCCGTCACCGCGCCCCGTCGCACCTGCGCCGCGGCGAAATCGTTCACCGCCTCGCGAAACCTGGCCGCCGTCGCGCCCAGCGAGAGGATGAACGCGCGCTCCCCTGGCAGCGGCACCGAGTCGCCGGCCGACAGGTCGGGAGAGATGCCCCCACCGCCGAACACCTTGCGTCCACCGTCGGTCTTGAACACGGGACGCTCGGCCCGGTCATTGATCGCCCGCGGCGCCGAATCCGCGCGCACGGCGCGGCTGATGCTGCGCCCCGACGGTGTGAACCAGCGTGCCGTCGTCAGCTTCAACCCGCCGCCGCCTTCCAGCTCGAAGACATTCTGCGCGCTGCCCTTGCCGTAAGAGGTGCGCCCGAGCACCAGCGCGCGATCGTGATCCTGCAGCGCCCCGGCGACGATTTCCGCCGCGCTCGCCGTGCCGCCGTTGATGATGACCGCCACCGGCAGCGACGGCCACCGTTCCGCGGTGTTGTCGACGATCGGTACCTCGCGCTTCTGGCTGCGCGACCGGACCTCGACGATCTCCTGCCCCTTGTCGAGAAACAGGTCGGCAATGGCGACGCCCTGGGTGAGCAGGCCGCCCGGGTTGTTGCGCAAGTCGAGGATCAGCGACGACGCACCGCCCGTGACCAGCGAGTCCACCGTGCGGATCAGCTCCTGCCGCGCCGAGTCGCTGAAGGTCGACAGCATGGCGTATCCGACGCGGCCATCGAGCACCATGGCGCGGGAGATGGACGCGACGTGGATCTCGCCCCGCGCGATGGTGAAGTTGATGCGCGCCGAGCCACGCTCGACGACCAGGCGCAGCGTGGAGCCGGGCTTGCCGCGCATCGCGTTGCGCGCCTCCTCCATCGTCCACCCCTTCATCGCCTGTCCATCGACTTCCACCAGCCGGTCACCGGCCTGCACGCCGGCGTGTTCGGCGGGCGAGTTGGGACGGACGGCGAGGACGACGACGTACCCCTCGCGCCGGTCGGCCTGGATGCCGACGCCGCTGTAGACGCCCGACGTCGCCTCGGTGAGCCGTTTCAGGCGGTCCGGCGGCAGGTAGGTGCTGTTGGGATCGCCCAGCTCGTCCACCAGTCCGATGGCCGCGCGGCGCCACAGCTCGTCGACGGCCAGCGAATCGACATAGCTGTCCCGCACGCGCTCCATCACCGACGCCAGCAGCTGCGCGCCGTTGACATCGCGATGCGTCGACCTGCGCAGGGCTCGCTGCACCAGGGCGCCGCCGGCGATGGCGCCCGCGGCGAGCATGACGAGGGTGATGATCAGGCGATGACGTTGCACAGGGACTCTACGCCGGACGCCGCGTGCGGGTTCCAGCGGGCCGCCTCACGCCTGCACCTCGGGGCACGTCGCGACAACCACTCGCCAGACGCGCTCCTCCACCGCTTCCACGGTGCCCGCCGCCGACACCGGCACCAAGGGGCCGCACTCGGGATGCAGCACCTGCCACGCCTCGTCGGCAAAACGGGCGAAGGCCCCTTCCACCCGGTCGTGAAACGCGTGATCCGCCTGCTCCATGCGGTCGGCCTCGCCGCGACGCGCCGCGCGCGCGAGCCCGTCGGCCACTGGCAGCGTCAGCAGCACCGTGACGTCGGGCACGATGCCGCTGGTGGCAAAGGCATTGGCCTCGCGCACCTCGCGCTCCGGCAGGCCGCGCCCGTCCACCTGGTAGGCGTAGGTCGACAGGAAGAACCGGTCGAGCAGCACCACCTCGCCGCGACCCAGCGCCGGCCGCACCTGTTCGTCCATGAGCGCGGCGCGCGAGGCCATGAACAGCAGCGCCTCGGTGCGCGGGGGAATCGCCGCGCCGGGACGCAGGAGCAGCGCGCGAATCTCGTCGCCCACGGCGGTGCCGCCCGGCTCGCGCAGCGTCCGCACCGTCACGCCGTGCCGGCCGAGTCGGAGCGCTAGTCGCTCGAGCTGGGTGGTCTTCCCCGCTCCCTCGACACCCTCGAACACCACCAGGCGACCAGGCATGGCCGTCACCCGAGCGTGATGATCCCGCTGGTCGCGCCCTTCTTGATGCCCTCGAGAATCGACTGGTTCACCTGCACCATGATCTTGTCGAAGTTCTCCTGCGCGACCATCATCCGCTGGTAGAGCGGGTTCACCTGCACTTTCTGCAGCAGTTCGTCGAGTTCCCGCTCCATCTCGGCGGTCGGCTGCTCGCCGCGCTCCATCATCTGCGACGCCTGCACCCGCAACTGTTCCATGCGGTTCAGGAGCGCCACGGCGTCCTTGTCGGCGCCCAGCGCGTCATTGGCGCGTCGCACGGCCTTGTACTGGTCGCTCTGGCCGATCAGGCGGCCCAGCTCCACGGCGCGTTCATCCAGCATCAACTCTCCTTGCGTCGGGCCACGACGTAGCGCTCGCGGCCGGTCAGGTCCCTGTGAATGGCCGCCTGCTGGTACGCGCCTGTACCCTCCAGCAATGCCGCCGCCTCGGCCGCGCGTCGCGAATCGACCTCGAGCGCGAGCAGTCCGTTTGGTTCAAGCACTCCCACCGCGCCGGCGGCGATCGCCGCAATCGCTGCCAGGCCACCCTCGGACGCAAAGAGGGCCCACGACGGTTCCCAGTTGCGCACGAGCGCGGGCAGTTCCCGCGCCTCCGACGGGTCAATATACGGCGGGTTCGACACCAGCGCGCCCAGACGTTCGCCGGCCAGCGGCGCGCAGAAGCTCCCCGTGCGGAACTGCACCCGCGCGCGACGATCTTCGGGGAGCACGCGCACGTTGTGCCGAGCGACGGCCAGCGCATCGGACGACACGTCGGTGGCGATCACCCGCTCGTACTGTCCCTCGGCGGCGAGCGCGAGCGCAATGGCGCCCGACCCCGTGCCCACGTCGGCGATGACGCCCCGGCCTGCGGTTTGCGCCAGCACGAGTTCCACCAGCAGTTCGGTCTCGGGACGCGGAATCAGCACGCGTTCGTCCACGTAGAGCGACAGCGTGCGGAAGTCGGCCCGGCGCACGGCATACTGGAACGGCATCCCGCGGCGCAGGCGCTCGGTGGCTTCCGTGAGCGCCACCAGGGCCGGCGCCTCGAGCAGCTCGTCACGGTGCGCCGTCGGCCAGAAGCGCGGCTGGTTGACCACGGCGGCGATGAGGTCGCGTGCCTCCTGCCGCGCGGGAAGCCCGCTGGCGCCACCCAGCGCAACGGCCAGCGCGTCGAGCATCTCGCCGACGGTCGTGCCCGCCGACGCCGCCGCGGACGCGATGTCCGCGGGCAACTGGACATCGCGCAATTTCTTCACGTACGGGCCCGAATTCCTCGGACCATGGCCACCGTCGGCCTTTTCCGTCATCCGTCTCCTCTATCGTCTATCGCCTACCGTCTACCGTCTACCGTCTACCGTCTGTTCACGCGCTCGCCAGCTTCTCTTCCAGGTCGGCGATCTTCAGCGCCTCCACCAGGTCGTGCATCTTGCCGTCAAGCACGCCCTGCAGGTCGTGCGTCGTGAAGTTGATGCGATGATCGGTGATGCGACTCTGCGGAAAGTTGTACGTGCGGATCTTCGCCGACCGGTCGCCCGTGCTCACCGCGCTGCGGCGCAGGCGCGCACGTTCGGCTTCCTGTTCGGCGATGCGCAGGTCGAGCAGGCGCGACCGCAGCACTTCCATGGCCTTCGCCTTGTTCTGGATCTGCGAGCGCTGGTCCTGCTGCGTCACCACCAGGCCCGTGGACAGGTGGGTGATGCGTACGGCCGAGTCGGTGGTGTTGACGCCCTGGCCGCCGGGGCCCGAGGCGCGATAGACGTCGATGCGCAGGTCCTTGTCCTCGATGGCGACGTCCACTTCCTCGGCTTCCGGGAGCACCGCAACCGTGGCCGCCGAGGTGTGGATGCGCCCCGCCGCCTCGGTGGCCGGCACCCGCTGGACGCGGTGCACGCCGGCTTCGCGGCGCAGCTCGCCGAACGCACCGTTTCCCGTGACCTTGAAGACGGCTTCCTTGTACCCGCCCAGCGAACCGTCGGAGAGCGAAAGTGTTTCCGCCTTCCAGCCGCCGCGCCGCTCGATGTACCGCGTGTACATGCGGTACAGCTCGGCGGCGAAGAGCGCGGCCTCGTCGCCGCCGGTACCCGCCCGGATCTCGACGATCGCATTGCGGTCATCCAGCGGATCAGGGGGTACGAGGAGTGGCTTGACCTCCTCCTCGAGCCGCGCGATGCCGGCTTCGAGGCTGACGGTCTCGGCCGCTGCCTCTGCGCGCATCTCCGGGTCGTCCTGCGCGACGAGCTCGCGCACCTGCGCGAGCTCGTCTTCCATCCTGGCCAGCCGGTTGGCGCAGTCCACGACTCCCGCCAACCGTTGGTGTTCACGGCCCAGCTCAGCCAGCCGCCGGGCGTCCCGCAGGATGCCCGGGTCCAGCAGTTCGCGTTCGACGTCGGCCGCGCGTCGAAGCGCGTCGGCGAGGCGGTCGCGCAGGCTCAGACGGCAGCCTTCCGCTTGAACTTCTGGTTGAAGCGCTCCACGCGGCCCGCGGTGTCGAGGAGCTTCTGCTTGCCCGTGAAGAACGGGTGGCAGTTGGAGCAGACGTCGAGATGGATCGAGTCGCGGACGGAGCGCGTCTGGAACGTGTTTCCACACGCACAGACGACGGTCGTCGTCGCGTACACGGGATGGATATCGGCTTTCACGGGGGAACCTCTGGGCGTGTGTTCTTGGAGAGCTTGGAAATATACCCCATTGGGCGGCCGGGATTCAAGCGGGGCATGGCGCTTTCCTTGTTCCCGATGGCGCAAAACGACACTGGCCGCCTTTTCGGGCAGCCAGCGTCTTACTCCAGCGCGGGTGAGATCACTGCACGTTCGCGCAGTCCAACGAATCCTGCGGGGCGTGCCGCTCCGTGCACAGTCTTCTCGCCCGTCTCGCTGGTCGGCCCGTCGGGCCCGAGTTCCCGACGCTCCCTGCGCACCAGCCTCACCCGCCGAGTCCCCCGGCCGATGACTCCAGAAGTTCCCGGGGAACTCGTGGCTCCCGACGGTCCGAGAGATCCCACGCACTCAACGGGTTCAATCGGGCCCGTTACACACGTCGGCATCGACGTGTTCCAAATTGAACCGCGCATGCTGGTGCGACGCGCACTTGCGCGTTGTCTCGGCGAGTAAGTGTGACCTATGTCACGGGACTTTTGTGTCATCGACGTCACCAGTCCGTACCGCAAGATTCAGCGCGCCTGGGCAAATTTGCGCTCGCATGCTACTGGTCTTATTCTGTGTTCAGGTAATGGCGCAGTCTGCCTGTGCAGCTGCCGCTGCTTAGGTGGTTTGTACTCACCCTGACCCAGGGGCAATATGAAACAACTCAGCTTGCTGGCCGCGGTGTTGGTCGCCTCCGCCTGCCATGAGGCACCAACGGCGCCCGGCACGGATGCATCACCATCTGCTGTCGTGCATGTGGAACGACGGGGTGCTGGCCTGGTTGAGGCGTGTGCTCTCTCCGCCCCATCCATCGTCTGGACATTCACTGCGACCGTGTCGTCGATTATTCCGCCAACGTCCCCTCCGCCTATCACCCCTCCCCTCCCGAGTGTCGGCGCTGTGTCTGACGGCGCGTCAATGGAGTTTTGCTCCGTTGCTCCGTCGGTGACGGGCGAAATCGCGCCCGTCGCCGTCAGCGGTGTCCCTCTCCTCTCCTTCGACGACTACGCGACGATCAGCACGTCGGGCGATTCCGTCCAGGTCATTGCTGACGGATCGCTATTTACTCTCAGGGTCGGGAATTCGAGTTACCCCGTGCTTCCAGTCACGCCCGGCACGTTCGGAAGCCTGCAGGTTCGCAGCCAGGGGTACACCGTGTTGTTCGCGTTGTCTGTTCCGCCGGTCCCGCCGCCCGCGCCGACCGACCCCACGACCAAGGACGACTGCAAGAAGGACGGCTGGCTGTCGTATGGCTTCAAGAACCAGGGCCAGTGCGTCCGCTTCGTCGAGACGGGCAAGGACAGCAGAGGCTAGCATCGCACAGCGCACGCCAACTACTCGGGGGGCCGGAGCTGGAGCTCCGGCCCCCCGTTCCTTGTACCACGTGCGCATCTCTTGCCGAGGTCAGCCAACTCGGCCGGTCGACTTGGCCACCCGCTTCGAACCGAATCGCCGTAGCGGCCGAACCCCTCAGACCTCAAACAGAATCGGACCCCTTCGCCTGGCTTCGCACTTCGCCTTCACAAGGTAGCAAGACGTTTGACGCCCGCCGCCCGCGGGGCTAACTTCGCCCAGAGACGCAACCGAATGCCCCCGTACAGCTTATAGCGTACGGCGTACAGCGTACGGCTTCCTTTCCCTCGCCAGTCCCGCCCCCACGCCAGAATCCGTGCCCTCCATCGCCGCCTTTCTCGCCACCGTTCCGCTCTTCAAGTCGCTCGACGCCGCGGAGCGCGAGCGCTTTGCGGCGTTGGTGCGCGAGAAGAGCTACCCCAGGGGGAGCGTCATCCTGTTCGAGGATGATCCGGGCGATGCGCTGTTCGTGGTGCGCTCGGGCCGCGTGAAGGTCGTCCTGCTCGCCGAAGACGGGCGCGAGGTCATCCTCGGGCTGCTCGGTGTGGGCGAGCACTTCGGCGAATTGTCGCTCATCGACGACCAGCCGCGGTCGGCGCACGTGATTGCCATGGAGCAGTCGTCCATCCTCGTGCTGCGCCGCGAGGACTTCCGCCGTCGGGTGGAATCGAGTCCGGTGGTGGCGTGGGCGCTGCTGCAGGAACTGTCGCACCGCCTGCGCCGGGCCGACGACAAGATCGGCACGCTGGTGCTCCTCGACGTCCCGGGACGCATTGCCCGCATGCTGCTGGAGGCGGCAGAGGACTGCGGCAACGACCTCATCGACAAGCCGCTCACGCACCAGACCATCGCCCAGGTGATCGGGGCGAGCCGCGAGACCGTCTCGCGCGCGCTGCGCGAGTTCCAGGACAAGGGGTGGGTGACGACCGAACGCCGCCGCCTGCGCGTCGTCAACAAGGGGGCGCTCCATAAGCGCGCCCAGCAGCGGGTGTGACCGAGGTCACCGGAACCGCGTGATGAGAAGCCTCGCCTGTGCCTGTGCCCCTGCACTATCCTTTGGCATGAACGTGGTGTCGCAATGAGCCTGCGCGTGCAGTTCTGGGGCACACGAGGGTCCATTCCGACTCCCGGCAAGAAGACCGTGCGCTACGGCGGCAACACGCCGTGCGTGGAGATTCGCACCGACGCGGGATGGCTGGTCATCCTCGACGCCGGCACGGGCATTCGCGAGTTGGGGCAGTCGCTGATTGAACGATCGAGCGGGGCGCCGGTGGCCGGGGACATCTTCCTGACCCACGCGCACTGGGACCACATTCAGGGAATCCCGTTCTTCGCACCGGTCTTCCAGCGCGGGAATCACTTCACGATCTGGGGCTCCCAGTCGCTGGAGCGCAGCGTCGACCGGGTGGTGCGGGACCAGATGTCGCCGGTGGTCTTTCCGGTGTCGTTCGAGGAGCTCGATGCGCGCATCGACTTCTCGACGATCGCCGCCGGGGAACCGCGGGGCGGGACGGGGTATGAGGTGCGGGCGTTCGAGGTGCAGCATCCGGGCGGGGCACTCGGGTACCGGTTCAGCGAAGCCGGCAGCGCGCACTCGATCGTCTACGTGTCGGATAACGAACTCGGGGCGCCGGAGAAGTACCAGAGCGGCCCCGACTGGAGGCAGCGGTTCGTGGAGTTCGTGCGCGAAGCCACCGTGCTGGTGCACGACGCGACGTACACGACGGAAGAGTATGACCATCATCGTGGCTGGGGGCACTCGACCTATCGCGATACCGTGGAAGTGGCGCTCGAGGCCGGGGTGAAGACCCTGGTGTTGTTTCACCATGAGCCGCGGCGCACCGACGAGGAACTGGACCAGCGCACCGAGGAATGCCGCGCGCTGGTGCGCTCCCGTGGTGGAACATTGCACGTGCTGGCCGCCGCAGAAGGATTGACGCTGACCGTTTAACACCTCGTCGACGAGGAGGAATCATGAAGTTCGGTACTTCGTTCGCCGCGCTCGCCGCTCTTGCGATCGCTGTTCCGTCGCTGGCTTCCGCGCAGGGCGGCGGCAAGCCGACCGTCGCCGTCCTGTACTTCAACAACGGCGCCATTGGCAAGGCCAATGAGGAGCTCGCGCCGCTGTCCAAGGGCATCGCCGACATGCTGATCGGCGAGCTCGCCATGAACGCGAACATCCGCGTGGTCGAGCGCGACCAGATCCAGAAGGTGCTGGAAGAGCAGAAGCTCAGCACCGACGGCAAGGTCGATGGCCAGACGGCGGTGAAGGTGGGCAAGCTGCTCGGCGCGCACCACATGGTGACCGGCGGCTTCATCACCGACCGCAGCGGCAAGATGCGCTTCACCGCCCGCGTGTTCAATGTCGAGACCGGCCTCATCGAGTTCCCGACCGCCGGCGGGGCGACCGGCGTCGTCGAGGGGAAGATCGACAACTTCATGGAGCTCGTGAACCAGCTGGCCGGGAAGATCAACACCGGGGCCAAGCTCCCCGACATCCCGGCGCGCGTGGGTGAAGCGCGCAAGGAAGCCGCCAAGAAGGTGCCGTACGAGGCGATCGCCCTGTACAGCAAGGGGCTGGCGGCCAAGGACGCCGGCAACAAGTCCGAGGCGGTGACCCTCTTCAAGCAGTCGCTCGCCAGGTTCCCGCAGTTCGACAAGGCCGAGACCGAGCTGAAGAAGCTTTCGCAGTGAGCCGGTAGCGGGGGAACCCCCGCATCCGCACATTAGAACGTCGGCGACCGCTTTCCGCGCTCGCCGGCGTTCCCGTCTCTCCGATTGCCGTGATCACGACGCCGCTGCTCATCGTCTCCGCCGGCCGCACCATGCTGGCGCTTCCTTCGCTCCGCTCGGGCACGGGGTTCGAGGTGCAGCGCCTCGAGCGCCTCCCGGCGCCCGGCACGCTCTCCCCGGAGCGTCCGGTGGTGGTGCTGCTCGACGCGACGCTGGCTCGGGACGCCGCCGCGGTGAACGCACTGGCCGATCGGGCGGCCCTGGTTGGCATTGGCGCGGCCGGCGCCGTGGAGCCGGGCGCCGGGCTCCCCGAGGACGCGCTGTGCGGGTTCTTTGCCGAAGATGCTCCACCCGCGCTCGCCCGCACCGTCCTCCAGGGCGCGCTGCGTCACGCCGCCGCCCTCGTGGCCGCGCAGCGCGAGGCGTCCACGGCCACTGCCCGTGCGGGCGAGATTGCCGAACTCTCGCGCATCGGCGTCGCGCTCTCCACCGAGCGCGACCTGCCCACCCTGCTCGACATGATCCTGGAGCAGGCGCGCCGACTCTCCGGTGCCGACGCCGGCTCGCTGTACCTGGTGGAGGGACGCGACACCGCCGAGCCCGTGCTCCGGTTCAAGTTGTCGCAGAACCAGACGCTGCCCGACCTGCCGTTCAGCGAGTTCACCATGCCGCTGGACGCGTCGTCGATTGCCGGCGCCGCCGCGCTGACGGGGAAGCCGATCAACTTCGACGACGCCTACGCGCTCGGCCCGGGCGACCGGTTCACGTTCAACCGGTCGTTCGACGAGAAGTTCGGGTATCGCACCAAGTCGATGGTCACCATCCCCATGCGCTCGCACCGCGACGAGATCGTGGGCGTGCTGCAACTGCTGAACTGTAAGCGGCACCCCGAGGCGCCGCTGCCGACGGGCGCCGACGTGGAACGCGAGGTCGTGCCGTTTGACGAGCATGCCGTGGGGCTGGTGAGCGCGCTCGCATCGCAGGCGGCGGTCGCCATCGAGAACGGGCGGCTGTACGAGGACATCGAGCGGCTGTTCGAGGGCTTCGTCATGGCGTCGGTGACGGCCATCGAGAGCCGCGACCCCACCACGTCGGGTCACTCGTCGCGGGTGGCCACCTTCACCACCGGACTGGCGATGGCCGTCGACCGCGTGGACAGCGGCCCGTACGCCGGCGAGCGCTTCTCACGCCAGGAGATGCGCGAACTGCGCTACGCGTCGCTGCTGCACGATTTCGGCAAGGTCGGCGTGCGCGAGCAGGTGCTGGTGAAGCAGAAGAAGCTGTACCCGTCCGACCTGGCCATCGTCCGGCACCGCTTCGAGTTCCTGCTGCAGCGCGCCGACCTGCAGTACGAGCGCGAGCGGGCGCAGTACCTCTGGGACTATGGGCGCTCCAACTACGAGGAGGCGCTGCAGCGGCTCGAGCGCGCCCGCGCCGAGTCGCGTGGCGAGCTGACCAGGTACCTCGACGCGATCGTGCGGGCCAACGAACCGACCATCCTGCCCGAGGGGACCTTCGAGGAGCTCAGCGAGATCAACGAGCGGCTCTTCGTGGACTTCGACGGCGCCGAGAAACCGCTGCTCTCGGACGATGAACTGCGCTACCTGATGATCAACCGCGGCAACCTCGATGACCGCGAGCGGCGCGAGATCGAGAGCCACGTGACCCACACCTACCGGTTCCTCGAGCAGATCCCCTGGACACGCGAGCTCAAGGGGATTCCCGGGATCGCCTGGGGACACCACGAGAAGCTCGACGGGTCGGGCTACCCGCGCGGCGTGAACGCGGGGGACATCCCGGTGCAGACCCGGATGATGACCATCAGCGACATCTACGACGCGCTGACCGCCACCGACCGGCCCTACAAGCGGGCCGTGCCGGCCGAGCGCGCGCTGGACATCCTGAAGGACGAGGCCACGCACGGGCACCTCGACACCGCCCTGCTCTCGGCGTTCATCGGCGCGAAGGTATTCGAGGCGGTGCATCCGACCACCGAGGGGCGGCGCTCGGGGGGCGGGCGGCGGATGACTCCTTCGGGGTAGGGAGTGCGGAGTGCGGGGGTTTGGTGCGGGGGGGTGAGTGGAGGTTGAGGAGGAGTGGGGGG
>JBBTJT010000129.1:0-3298 GCA_038059315.1 Gemmatimonadota bacterium | reverse complement strand
CACCCAACCCACGCGGTGAACGGCGCACCCCGCACCCAACCCACGCGGTGAACGGCGCACTCCGCACCCTGCCCACGCGGCGAACGGCGCACTCCGCACCCTGCCCACGCGGCGAACGGCGCACTCCGCACCCACCCTCCAAGCGCTTTCCGGTCAGCCTGCGTAGTCCTCAGTCGGCTCTTTCCACACCATCGAGGGCAGAACATGAAGCGTTTCTCCCGCCTCCTCCTCGCTCCGCTCGCGCTCATGCTCGTCGCCGGTCTCGCCGGCGCGCAGCAGGCCATCGACCAGGAGTACACGAAGAAGATCAAGGAGCACCTGCAGGACGCCCGCATCTCCACCGAGCTCGTGAACTACATGCCGGCGTCGAGCAAGGTCCCCACGCCGCTCAAGTTCCTGGGGAGGATCGTCGGCACCCCCGGCGAGTTGACTTACGCGAAGGACATCCACCGCTACCTCGAGGCGGTGGCGAAGGGATCAGGGGGCAGGGCGAAATACTGGACGATCGGCAAGACCGAGGAAGGACGCGACATGGTGTTGCTCGCCATCGGCGACGCCGCGACCATCAGAGAGCTCGACAAGTACAAGGGGATGCTGCACGACCTCACCGACCCGCGGAAGACGAGCGAGGCCGAGGCGCAGCGGCTGCTGAAGACGGCCAAGCCGATCTACTGGATCACGTCGGGCATGCACTCGCCGGAGAATGGCGGTCCCGAGATGCTCATGGAGCTGGCGTACCGCCTGGTGGTGGATGAATCGGACTTCTACCAGGAGATCCGCAAGAACGTCATCACCTTCATCACGCCGGTCATCGAGGTGGACGGGCGCGAGAAGCAGGTGGACACCTGGTACTACAACAAGAAGCGCCCGGCGGGCGAGGCGCGCCTGCCGCTGATGTACTGGGGCAAGTACGTGCAGCACGACAACAACCGCGACGGCATGGGGCAGTTCCTGGCCCTCACCAGGAACACCACGAAGACGTTCCTCGAGTGGACGCCGACCATAATGCACGACCTGCATGAGTCGGTGACGTACCTCTACTCGTCCACCGGGAGCGGCCCCTACAACGAACAGATCGACGCGATCACGGTGAACGAGTGGTGGATGCTCGCCCAGAACGACGTGATGGAGATGACCAAGCGCGGCGTGCCCGGCGTGTGGACCTACGGGTTCTACGACGGCTGGACGCCGAACTACATGTTCTTCATCGCCCACGCGCACAACGCGGTGGGGCGTTTCTACGAAGTGCAGAGCTACGGCCCCGACAACTACGTGGTGACGCCCGGGGCGACGACGACCAGCCGGGAGTGGTTCCGGCCCAACCCGCCGCTCGCCAGCATCAAGTGGGGACCGCGCAACAACACCAACATCCAGGCATCGGCCATCCTGCTCTCGCTGAGCCACGTGGCGAAGAACCGCTCGCTGTACCTGGAGAATTACTGGCTCAAGAACAAGCGCTCGGTGGAGAAGGGAAAGAACGGCCCGACCTACGCGTGGGTGATTCCCGCCAACCAGCACAAGAAGGCCGACGCCGCCGACGCGGTGAACGACCTCCTGGTGCAGGGGCTCGAGTTTCACCGCGCCACCTCGGCCTTCAGGGCGGGGAACGTGGACGTGAAGCCGGGCGACTACATCATCCGCGCCGACCAGCCGTACCGCACGCTGGCCGACATGTACTTCTCGCTGCAGAACTACCCGGCGGGCAACCCGTCGCCGTATGACGACACGGGGTGGACGTTCCCGCTGATGCGCAACCTGACCATCACGCCGGTGGGCGACAAGGCGATCCTCGGGCAGGCGATGACGCCGGTCACCGGCGAGGTCGTGGCCGCCGGCGGCGTGGAGGGGACGGGGAGCACGATCATCGTCGCCGCGACGAGCGACAACAACCTGGTGACGTTCCGCTTCAGGAACGCCGACGTGACGATGCAGGCGGCCGAGGAGGACTTCGAGGCGGGCGGCAAGCAGTTCGTCGCCGGGTCGTTCATCATCGCCAACGCCGACCGTGCGAAGATCGAGCCGCAGCTGAAGGCGCTCGGCCTCAGCGGCACCGCGGTGGCCGGTGCCCCGACGGTGAAGGCGCACGACCTCGACGTGCCGCGCATCGGCTACATGCACAGCTGGACGCGCACGCAGGACGAAGGGTGGGTGCGGGCCGCGCTCGATCACTACGGGGTGCCGTACACCTACTTCGCCGACCAGCTGCTGCGCTCGACGCCGAACCTGCGCAGCAAGTACGACGTCATCATCTATCCGCACGTCAGCGGCACGCCGCAGTCGATGGTGGCGGGCATGGCGAGCATCGGCACCACGCCCCTGCCCTACAGGAAGACGGCCGAGACGCCCAACCTCGGGTTCATGGACTCGAGCGACGACATTCGCGGCGGCATGGGCTTCGACGGGTTGATGAACCTGTACAAGTTCGTGCAGGAGGGCGGCACGCTCATCACCGAGGGCGCCACGTCCACCCTCTTCCCCAGCTACAACCTGACGCCGGGCGTCACGGTGGAAACGCCGGCGGACCTGTTCGTTCGCGGCTCGATCATTCGCGGCATCATCGCCGACAAGCGGAGCCCGCTCGCCTACGGCTACAGCGGCGCGCAGGTGCCGGTCTACTTCAATTCCGCGCCGGTGCTGAATGCCGGTGGTGCCGGCGTCGCCGGCGGTGGATTCGGCGGCTTCGGCCGCGGATCGGCGCAGAGCCAGAACACCACGCCGATGGCCACGCCGTTGAAGTTGTCGCCGTGGGATGCCTCGGCGGCGCCCGCCGTTGGCGCGCTCGCGGCCGGTGCAGGCGGCGCGGCTGGCCCCGGCGGACGAGGCGGTGGCGGTGGCGGTGGCGGTGGCTTCGGCGGCGGCGCGGCAGCGGGCGCCCGGGCGCGCGTCGTGCTCGCCTTTCCGGCGAGCGGCGACGAGATGCTGCTCTCGGGGACGCTGCTCAACGGCCAGGCGCTCAGCGGACGCGCGCAGCTGGTCGACGCCCCGCTCGGCAAGGGACACGTGGTGATGTTCGCCATCCGCCCCTTCTGGCGGTGGCAGACGCAGGGCACATATTCGTTTGGGTTCAACGCGATCATGAACTGGAACGACCTCGACGCCGGCAAGCGGTAGCGCGGCACTCGTGGGATGGAGGTCTCTCACGGAGACCGGAGCGATTCGAAGGACGCGGAGAACGACAAATACCTTATAGGAGGCTCGGCGGACAGAACTGTTCCGCCAAGCCCCCTTTAAGTGTTTTACAGTCTCCGTGTCCTTATAGTCCCTCCGCAGCTCTTATAGTCCCTCCGCAGCTCTCATG
>JBBTJT010000128.1:19906-30306 GCA_038059315.1 Gemmatimonadota bacterium | reverse complement strand
CGACTGGCCGCCGTCGTTCGCGCTGGCCCGGGCCTTCGTCGACCAGCTCGAGCGGAACAAGTGCCTCGCCGCCTCCCGCATCGCGTCGGTGCGGCAGGCGCTCACGACGGCGGAGAGCTCGTCGGGCGCGCTGCGCTCGCAATCGCTGCAGAAGCTGGCCGGCGAGCTCGAGGGTGACGCGCGCGGTTCGTGCGACGGCAAGAAGGTGAACATGCTCAGGAAGGCCGCCTCCGACTTGTCGAGCGTCCTGATGTAGTCGAGTCCTCGAGTCGCGGATCCTTCCTGCCACCACGAAGGCGCGAAGGACACGAAGCTTCACGAAGGCACAGCAATGGGGGGAACTGCAGCGCATCGCAGTTCCCCCCAGCGTTTCTTCGTGGCCCTTCGCGTGCTTCGCGTCTTCGTGGTGCGCAGTGTCCGTTCCCTACTTCGGCCACCCATCCCGCGGCAGCCCGCCCGTCAGCCGCAGCGCATTCTGGTAGTACACCTTCTTGAGCACCGCGTCCGGCAGGTTGATGCCATAGAGCTTCCAGAACGCGTGATAGTCACGGTAGTAGTCGAAGTACTCGTCGCGCGTCTCGAAGACACGCCAGTAGTAAGGGTACTCCTCGGGCTGGAACGAGTCCTTGCCGAACAGCAGGCGGTCCTGGTACTTCACGAAGAAGTCGTGCGCCTCGTGTGGCTGGCGCCCGATGTCGTACAGCACCGCGCCCACCTCGGCGTTCACGTTGGGCATCGCGTCGAACATCCGGCCCAGCCGACCGAGGTCGTTGGCGTGCCATCCCAGGTGCGCCGCCACGAACGTCGTGTTCGGGTTCCGGCGGAACATGTGGTCGCGCTCGGTCATCAGCTGTTCGAAGCTCGGGTTCCGTTCAGCCGGATATCGACGCCCCGGAAAGAGCCCCAACTCGAGCCACCGCTCGTTCTTGAAGTCGATCGTCTGCCAGAACTCCTGCGGATCAGCCGTGTGGATGAACACCGGGATCTTCAGCCGCGCCGCCGCCTGCCACACGGGGTCGAGCGCCGGATCATCGATGGCCAGCCGCGTCCCGTCTGCCTTGCGCGTGCTCAGCCCGAGTCCCTTGCCGATCTCACCGATGCCCACCGCTCCCGCCGCCACGTCGGCCTCGAGCTGGGCGACGGCCTTCTCCGCCCACCCCGGCCCCACATTCCGGAAGTCGACGCCCGTGAGGATGCGCACACGGTCCTTCATCGTCGGCGATGCCTTCACCAGCTCCAGTTGCCGCTTGAGCGCATCGCCCGACGCGTTGTTCGCCGCCACCATCAGCCGCACGTTGATTCCATCGAGCGCCGCGCCCAGTTCCTCCAGGCCGGCCGCCGAGCCCAGTTGCGAGCCCGGATGACCGTGGAAGTCGATGACCGGAAACCTGGCCTTCGGCACGGCATGCCCGGTTGTCACCAGCGTCGAGCGCGGCCGGTAGTCGACGATGCTCGGCGCGGGCAACTCGGGCGCCCGGCATGACCGGGGGCGCACCTCGGTCATGCCAGGCGGGCATTCCTCGCCCGCGCCGATCGTCGTGGCGCCGCGGGCGCCGCCGGGCGGCTGCGCCTGCGCGCTCCCCGCCATCAGCATCATCGCGCCGATCCCGCTGACTGCGCACCGCAACCGCATCCTGCCTCCTGCTCCGGGGGGCCATTGGCTCGAACTCGAACAGGGAATCTTCAGTGGTGCGTCGTCCGAGATCAATGGCCCCGCGCGACAAGCCGTGTCGTGCCTTCGGCGTGCTGCCGGCGTCAGCAGGCGGTGCCGACCGTCACCACTGCGGCCAGAGCCAGCCGAAGGTGCCGGCCGTCACCAGCGCGTAGATGAGACCGTCGACGGTCGACTTTACCGTGATGCTCCACGAGCGGTTGTACCAGATCGACATTTGCCAGAGCGCCAGCGAGTAGGCGGCGAACGCCGTCACGCCGGCGAACCGGAAGACCGCCAGGTACGGGCTGCTCTGCGACAGCGCCCGGCCGCTCACGTAGGCCGCGAAGACGCTGACCACGAGGGAATACAGGAACCACAGCGTCAGGTTGCGGGTCATCGACATCATGCCGTTCGGCATCACCGTGACCACGAACACGGGACCCTGCTTCAGCTTCTCGGCGAACGCCGGCGACTTCATGTCGTTCATGTCCTGGGCGCGCGGCACCATGTAGTCGCCCGGCGGGATGGCCAGCGGCCTCAGCGCGTCACGCACCTTGTCCTCGTTGGGCATCTGGGGGTAGTCGCTCTTGTGCCAGGGCGACATCATGTGAATGATGGAACTCACGATGAAGACGAAGACCGCAGAGAGCAGGATGGGAAGCCACAGCGCCGTCAGTCCGGTCATGGTACGCTCCGGTTCGGGAATCTTCGGGACATCCTTGAGGTCCTCCGGCCGGGGCCGGGCAGGCTTCAGCGACCTTCTATGATACGGCTCGCTCCTCGGTGATCGCCAGCAGGTGCCGCTCGCTGTCCCGGAAGAAGGTCATCCAGATCTCGGTCGTTCCCATCTTCCCCACGAGGTGTGGTGTGTCGTCGAACGCCGCGCCGCGCGCCACGAGCTCGGCGTACGACGCGTCGATATCCTCCACCCGCAAGTAGAGCACGGACGCCGGGTGGTCGAACTCCGGCTTCTCCGCCACGGTCATCATCAGCCGCACGCCGCCCATGGCGAAGAAGGCCATGCCGCCCGTTTCGAACATCAGCGGCAACTGCAGCACGTCGCGGTACCAGGCGATGGCCGTCGGCAGGTCGCGAAAGGTCACCGCCACCTGCGAGAGCGTTCCGAACGTCGTCGTGGTCATGGGGGGCATCCTCCGTTGCGCGTCAGCGCAGGATCGTCTCCTGCCAGAGCTTCATCAGGCGGCGCTGCGAGTCGATCTTCGCCCAGCGCGTCCGCCACCCGTGCTGGTCCACCGGATACGTGACGAACTCGAAATCCTTGCCCAGTTCCATCAGTCGCTGCACGAGGCGCACGGCGTCCTGGTACTCGACGTTCGGGTCCACCAGCCCGTGCTGGAGCAACAGCCGGTCCTGCAGCCCCGCCGCGTGCCAGATGGGTGAGCTCGTCTTGTAGGACGTGGTGTCGTCGGCCGGCGCGCCGTTGAGGATGCGCGCCGTGTACCCGTGGTTGTAGTGCGCCCAGTCGGTCACCGAACACTGCGCGGCGCCGGCCTGGAACTCGCCGGGATGCTTGAACAGCGCCATCAGCGTGAAGAAGCCGCCGTACGAGCAACCAAACAACCCGACCCGTTTCGGGTTCACGCCGTACTGCTCGCCCAGGAACTTCACGGCGGCCGTCGCCGAGTTCACGTCGTTGGTGCCCATCGAGCGGTAGATGTCAGTGCGCATGTCGCGCCCATAGCCGGCGCTGCCACGATAGTCGAGCACCAGGTACGTGACGCCGAGGTCGGTGAGGTACTTCGCGTTCAGCGCTCCGCCGTGGGCCCCCGATCCGGCAAACGTCTTGTGCACGCCCTGCGCATAGCCCGCGCCGTGGATCTCCAGCACCGCCGGCCGGTTGGCGTGCGTCACCGCCGGGCGATACACGCGTGCGAACACCGGCTTGCCGCGTGAGTCAGGGAACGACACGAAGTCGCTCGCCGGCCACTGGATCCTGTAGAACGCGTCGGTGCCGCTGCGCGTCACGCGCGTCGCCTTCGCGGCCGGTGAAGCCGCCTGCAGGAAGATGTCGGTCAATTCCGTCGGCGTTCCCCAGCGGAATGCCAGCGTCTTTTCGTCGGGAGAGAGCGACGGCGTCATTTCCCCCTCGCCCACATCGTCCATCCGCACCGGGGTGCCGCCGGCCAGCGGCAGCGCGTACAGGTGCTGTTCTTCCGGATGGTCGATTCCCGCCTGGATCCAGAATCGCGACTCGTCGCGCGACAGCGAGACGCTGCGGATTTCCCACTCGCCGCTGGTCAGCGGGCGTTTCGCCCCGTCGAACTTCACGGCGTACAGGTGCATCCATCCCGTCGCTTCGCTGGTGAAGGCGAGTTCGTCGCCATCGGGAAGCCACGCCATCCACGAAGGATTCAGCCACCCCATGGCCGGCGACGTGCCGCCGAACCACGCATCGTCGTGGTCGTGGTGCAGCAGCTGGGTGCGCTTGCCCGTGGCCGGGTCGACCAGCGCGATCCACCGGTCCTTGTAGTCAGTGCTCTGGAACTCTGCGGCCAGTCGCGTCCCCTGCCGGTTCCACTGCAGCTGCACCGGCACCGTGCGCTTGCCGAAACCTGCCGTATCGACGAACACCGCCTTCACGCTGTCGGGCGTGGCCAGCGGATCGGCCTTCACGATGGCCGCTCGCGTCACCGGCAGCGTCTGCCCCACCTTGGGACGCGACGTGCGTGTGAACACCCACCCGGAGTCGTTCACGTAGTCCCCGTACAGCGTCTGCGGATTCTCCACCTTGGGCGTCACCAGGTACGTGACCCACTGGCCGTTGGCAGGGGCATCGACGAACGACAGGTTGTCGTCCTTCTTCATCGGCGTTGTCACCGGCCCCGGCGCGCGGTCGGCCATCGCCAGGCGCTCGGCGGTGTCCTTGTCCACCTTGCCGCGTTTCACGAAATCGAACAGGTCGAGCTGTTCCTTGCGCAGTTCGTCCTTCACCTTGTCCTTCTTGGCCGAATCCTGCGGCACGAAGGCGCGGGTGAGCTGGCGCAGCGTGCCGCGCTCCGGCTCGAGCGACCACAGGTTGTTCGCCTCGGCCCAGCGCACCTCTTTCTCGTCGGCGCTCCACCGCGGTTGGATGGCCTCGGCACGCTGCAGCAGCACGCGCGGCTCCTTCTGCCCGCGCACCCAGTAGCGCAGCGCACCGCGTGCATACCAGATGCCTCGCGTGCCGTCGCGCGTATAGCGCACCGCGGCCGGCACTTCCAGCGCGGCCGCGCGCGCCACGCTCTCGACCCGCTTGCCGTCGCGCGACACGCGCCACCACGGGTCATCGGGACCCACGCCGGCGAGCACCGGCCTGGGATCGAGCGCAAACTGAAAGTAGAACCACTCGCCGTCCGCGCTCCACCGCGGCTGGGTGGCGCCACCGCCGAGCCAGCGCGCGTCGGGCGTGGAGTCCACGGGCACCTTGTACGACGCGTCGGCGGCGCGCGCGTCGAGTGTCGACTGGCGCAGGGGAAGCGAAGGCTGCTGGGCAGCGAGCACCGGGGCGAGCGCCAGCGTGAGGACGGCAAGACCGCGAACCACCAACATGCGTGGACTCCTTCTCAAATGAATGGCCGCGGGCTGGCGGCAGTGCCGGTGACACGGGCGGCCGGCGCAGCACCTGCCGCGCCGGCCGCCCGTAGTTCTAATGCCAAACTCCTGCGGCCGCCATCGGCGCCCTCGGGCGCGCCGCGGCGGCGATTTCCCGGGCGAGGTGAGGTGCGAAGGCCCACGAACAAGTGCCTGAGGGAACGACCGGCCGCCACTCGCCGTCAGCGTGACACTCCGTCGTTCCCCCAGGTTGTTCCGTCGTGTTCCGTCGTGTTCCTTCGCGCCCTTCGTCCTTCGCGGTGGCAGTCGTCGTTCGACGCAGCTATTTCGCCTCGGCCCTGGCTGAATCCACGATCTGCTTGATGCGCGCCGACAGCGCCGGCACGTGGTACGGTACGCCGGCGGCAATCGTCCACTCGAGCCCGGCGCGCGCTTCCTTGCCGTCCTTCAGCTGCACCTGGTGCGTGGGGTAGAGCGTCTTCAGGTCCTCCAGCGGGTTGCCGTCGACGACGATCAGGTCGGCGGCGAATCCGGTGCGCACGCGGCCGAGATCGGCCTCCCGTCCGAGGATCCGGGCGTTGTTGCCCGTGCAGTGCTGGATGACCTTCAGCGGGTGGAAGCCGGCTTCGGCGTGCAGTTCCATCTCGCGGATGAGGCCGTAGCCGTACATCTGGTAAATGAAGCCCGCATCATCCCCGCATCCAATCAGCCCGCCCTTGCGCTCGAAGTCGCGCAGCGCCGCCATCCAGATGCGGTAGTTCTCCTTCCAGTACACCTCGTCGGTGGAGCTCCAGCCGATGAAGTACGAGCCGTGGTTCGCCGGGTCGGGCTTGAAGTAGTTGGCCAGTGACGGGTGCAGGTAGTCGCGAAACCACGGCTGCGCCTGCGCCCGCTGCAGGTCGCGGCTCGCCTCGTAGATGTCCATCGTCGGCACCCACGCCACGTTGGCCCGGACCATCGCGGTCAGCAGCGAGTCGAGGATCTTCGGGTCGGCCTCGCGCCAGAGGCGCCCCGCCCAGCGGAAGCGGTCCGTCTCGTCGAGGTAGTTGTAGTCGCTCGGGAAGTTCTGGCGCAGGTTCGGGATCGCCGCGTCGGGCACGCCGTACCAGTGCTCGATGCTGCGCGTCCCCATGGCCACGTCGTCCCAGGCGTTGGTCTCCTCCACGCCCACGTGGTGCGCCACCGGCAGGCCCAGCTTGCGCGCCTCGTCCTGCATGGCCGCCATGATGTCACGGTCGAGCCCGCCGATCTTGATGCCGTCGGCGCCCCACTTCTTCAGCTCGTGGACGCGCGCCCGTGCGTCGGCCACGGTGCGAATGCGCCGGTTCGTGGTGAACTGCGGGTACACGATGATGCGCGGCCCGGCGAACTCGCCCTTCGCCTGCCGGTCGCGCAGCCGGATGCTCCCCGTGTCGCTCTCCGCCCCGACCTCGCGCACGGTGGTGATGCCGTTGGCGAGCTGGAGCAGCATGTAGTACTCGAAGCCTCCCATCGACTGCCCGGAGCGGTTGCTCTGCATGTGCGTGTGGGCATTGATGAGCCCGGGCAGGACGAACTTTCCCGTGGCGTCAATCTGCACGTCGCCCGCCGGGCGCCGCGCGTCGCCACGCCGCATCGCCACCGGGTCGAGCGTCACGATGTCGGTGATGACGCCGTTCTCCACGACGAGGTCGACCGGCCCGCGCGCCGGCGCGCCGTTTCCGTCCACCATCGTGGCGTTGCGGATGACGAGGCGCGGCGACTTCTGCCCGTGCGTGACGCCGCGCGTCTGGGCGGCGAGGGTCAGCGGCAGCAGCAGGGCGAGCGCGGCAGCGCGGAATGAACGGGGCATGGCGGGAGTCCGGAGGTTGGGTGCGCAGTACCCTACACGGGAGCCTGCCAAAACGATAGATCCCCGCTTTTGCCGCGAAGCAGTTACGCCGCCACGGCCTCGAGCTCGATCGACAACCTCACGTCCTCGCTGACCATCAGGCCGCCGAGCTCGAGGGCCTGGTTCCAGCTCAATCCCCAGTCCTTGCGGTTCAGCTTTCCTTCCAGCGTCAGCGCGGTGCGCTGCATCCCCCACGGATCCTTCACCGTCGCCGACGACTCCCCCGTGAGCGTCACCGGCTTGGTGACGCCGCGCATCGTGAAGTTGCCGGTGATCGTGATTTCCGTGTCACGCTGCGTGATGTTCGTCGACGTGAACGTCAGCGTGGGGTTCTGCTCGGCGTCAAAGAAGTCGGCGGAGCGCAGGTGGGTGTCGCGCTGCCCCTGGTTGGTGTCGATGCTCGCGGCGTCGATGGTGAAGGTCGCCGCGGTCAGCTGGCCGCTGTCATTGGTCTCCCCGGTGCCGTCGAACTTCGAGAAGCGGCCACGCACGGTCGAAATCGCCATGTGCTTCACCGAAAAGCCAACCTGCGTATGCGTCGTGTCGAGTTTCCACTTCATGAAGTCGTCTCCCGTGTCATTGAATGTTGAGCCCCGCGAACCGGATATTATCTTATGATTGAATATCTCAATACTAAGATAATAAGGCAATCACGCCGGGACGTCAACCCCCGCCGCCCAGTGCCAGTCCACCAACCGCCTGCCGCCTGTCGCCTGCCGCCTGCCGCCAACCGCCTACGCCTTGCCGCCCGCCGCCAGCCCCAGGCGTTTCAGCAGCGCGGTGACCTCCTTCTGCTCGGCCTGCGACAGCCCCGACATCGCGTCGCGGATCGCCGCCGCGTGCCGCGGAAAGACCTCCTTCATGAGCGCCACGCCCTTGCGGGTGAGCGCCGCATAGCGCGCCCGCCGGTCGTTCGGGCACAGCTGCCGCTCCACCAGGCCGCGGTCCGTCAGCTTGTCCACCAGGAACGTGATGCCGCCGCTCGATACGAGGATCTTGCGCTGCACTTCGCCCAGCAGCAGCGGACCCTTGGTGTGCAGCGCCTCCATGATGGCGAACTCGGTGATCGAGAGGCCATGCGGTTCGAGGTCGGCCTGCGTCTGCTCGCCGATGGCCCGCTGGGCGCGCGCCAGCACGACGTAGAGCTTGAGCGCCGTCGCCGTGGCCGCATCGGTCGCCTTGGTGCTGCGGGGGGCCGTCAGGGTGGTTTTCATCTTAGTACTGAGATTAGTCGATCCGCGGGCCATTGGCCAGTGGGAGGCACCGACCGCCACGCCAACGGTCGCCCGATCACGCCGGTTTCGCCAGCGGCGTCGCGGCGAGGTCGTCCTGCAGCATGACCAGAACCTGGTTGCAAGAGCCAGGGCGCGGGGACTTCCGCCACGAAGGACGAGCACCTGGTGCGGGCGACTATCTGCCGGGTGGCGCCGGACGCTCAGACCCGATGTCGAAGATGAACCGATAGCGACCGTCCGGTTCGCGGCGCCAGATGGTGAGGTACTTCGAGTACGACACGTCACCCGGAGTCGCGGCGATGCGCGCCTCGCCGATGGTGAAGCCCAGGTCGCCGTCGCGCGACGCCGCGGCCAGGGCGTCGATCGGACCCCACGCGAACTTGCCGTCGGCCGGAAACCCGGCAAAGGCCTTCCCCACCTGCTCCGGCCCTCGCGCCGGCACCGCCCGCCCACCCAGCAGCATGCCGTCGGTCGCCACCCAGCGGGCAAACGCACCAGCCGGTCCGCCCGAGTCCGCACTGAACCGCGCGAACGCGCGGTCGGCCTCGGCCATGACGCGCGAGTGCGCCACCATGCGCCACGCGCCGTCCGCGCCGCGGCGCCAGCAACTCGCGTAGCGCCCGGTGCTCGACTGCGCGGAATCTGCGGCCGGCAGGTGCAGCACGCCCGTGGTGCAGCCCAACGCGCCGTCGCGCGCCACCACGGCGTGCACCGGCGTCCAGGCAACGCTTCCGGATATCGCGCGCGACATCGCCGGGAGCATCTTCGCGAATGCCGCCGCTCCGCGCAGCACGTTCTCGCCCGGCACGAGTACCGCCGCGTCGGGCGCGAGCGCCTTCGCCAGCGCCGCGCCGCCCGCCGCCGCGCGCAGCCGTGCAGCGCCGTGGTGCCGAAGCGCACCTCCGCGCGATACGGATACCACGCATCGCTCATCCCGTCGCGGCAGGCATCGCGCAGCAGGCCGATCTTCAACTCGCGCACCCGCCCCTCGTCGCGGTGGGCAGTGATCGTCGTCAGCGCGCCGTGCGTCACCGGCGTGTCGGCCACGAACGCCAGTTCCAGCGGTCTCTCCGGCCGCTCCAGCACCAGTTGCGCGCCGTCGACGGTCACGTGCCAAAACGGTTCGTTGCCGAACGCCTCGAAGTCGTACGGATACCGGGGCCGGTCGCAGCGGGAGCCTTCGCCCAGCGAACTCGCAAACAGCGTTTCCCGCGCGACCAGCCGGGTGCCGGTCGTGTCGGCAATGAACTCCGCGTACATCGAGTCGCGCCGCGCACCCGTCACCGCCACCAGCGCCTCCTCCAGCTGCGACGGCCAGTGCCAGCGCCGCCACCTGCCTCATTCGTACATCGACGCGGGATCAGTCCGCGCCAGGTCCACCAGGAATTGCGCCACGCGCTCGGCGACGGCATCCACGTACCGCGCGCCCTTCTCCGCGCTGGCCGCGCGCGGGTCGCCAATGCCCGTGTCGGCGCTGACTTTCGTCCAGGGCCGCTGGGCCCACACCCAGCGCTCCCGAAACCCGGCGATCGTCGACTTCTTCTCGGCGCCGTCGCCCGCCTCGGCCAGCGCTCGCACGGCATCGGGGCGCAGGTGCTGCATCACGCTCGTCTCCAGCTCGCCGGCATGATCGCCCGGCGCGTCGAAGAACGGCGTGGCATCGACCACCTGCCACCAATTGAGCGTGCACAGGAACACCGGCGTGGTGGGCTGCAGCTCGCGCAGCATCTGCCGGAACTCGTTGCCGCCGTGCCCGTTGAACAGCACGAACTTGCGAATGCCCGCGCGTTCCACCGAAGCGATGACGTCGACCAGCACCCGCGCCTGCGTGCTCGGGTTCAGGTTGATGGCCAGCTTGAGATCCAGCTGGCCGGTCTGCACTCCGAACGGCACGGTGGGAAGCACCACCACGCGCGCGCCACGACTCCACGCGCGACGCGCGCATTCCGCGGCGATGCCGTCGCACTCCTGGTTGTCGGTGCCGTACGGCAGGTGCCTGTTGTGCGGCTCGGTGGCCCCCCACGGAAGGACGGCGATGTCGTAGCGGGTGGCGTCGACGGCGGGCCAGTGGCTGTCGCTGAGGAGGATC
>JBBTJT010000128.1:17995-19896 GCA_038059315.1 Gemmatimonadota bacterium | reverse complement strand
CTCGGGCGGGAGGTGGCTCGGGAGGTCGAACGCTCACGGTTTCTTGCACAGGTGCTTCAACGCAACGTCGGCAAAGGTGCTGGAGAGCGCCGGGCCGAAGCCCGGCTTGGCGATGACGCGCCGGCTGTACTCCACGCCCTTCGCCTCGTTGTGGTACAGCACGCTTTGCTTCGTGGCGACGCGCATGGTGGCGCAGTCGAACATCGCCACGACGCGCGAGCTGGTCACCTGGCCCTTTGGCGTGTCGTACGGTGGCGCATAAGTGGCCCGGATGGAGGCGGTGATGATTCCGTCGCTCCCCTTCCGGACGGAACGGGTGTCAAGAAATACCGCGTTGCCGGTGGACGTCTTGCCGATTTCCTGCCACTTTCCTTGTGGGAGCAGAACGGCCGCCAGGAGGATCGTTGGCGCTTTTCGGAACATCGCACACCCCGGGATCAGTCGCGCTGAAGGTACTCCGCGCGGCGTCCCCCGTCACGCTCGCGCCAGCCGCGATGCCCGACGGGTGCGCTCCCAGGCCCGCCCCTCTCATGACGACACTGACGGTTGCCCGTGCCTCAATCAACCCAGCCAGGAGGATGTAATGCCCGCTTCCCTTGCCCCCATCACCCCCGAACTCCTCGCGGATTTTCGGGCCGGCAAGGAATCCGCCCTCGAGCAGCTGTTCCGCTCGAACTTCACTGCCCTCACGACGGAAGCCGCCGAGACGCTCGAAGACGCGGCCGCCGCGCAGAAAGTGGTGGCCAGCTCCTTCCTCGAGGTCTGGGACCGCCGTGACAAGGTGCAGTCCGCCAGCGAGCTCGAGACGCTGCTGCGCCAGGTCCTGGGTTCCGGGCTGACGCACGAGCAGCGACGCCGGGCCACGCTGCATCGCATGGCCGACACCGACGGCGACCACAAGCCGCACGCCTCGGCGAAGCATCAGCACGAGCCCGAGTCGACCGACCAGGTGTGGGCACACATCGTGGGCGAACTGCACCGCGAAAAGACGGACCCCAGGATGCGTGCGCGGGAAATGACCGAGCACCATCGCCATGCCTCGGCCGCCCACATGGCGGCGATTGCCAAGCCGTCGGGATCGAAGTACAAGATTCTCGGGGGCATCGTACTCGCCGCCATCGTCGCCGTGCCGCTGTGGTACCTGAACCAGGGTGCCGAAACCACCAAGGCCGAGCAGGCCCTGGCCCGGGAGGACACGCGCCCGATGAAGGCCGCCGCCGGACAGCGGGGCACCGTGAAGCTCGAAGACAGCACGGTGGTGAGCCTCGGGTCGGCCAGCGTGGTGAAGCTGACCGCCCACTTCCCGCAGGATTTCCGCGCCGCCCAGGTCAACGGAACGGCCTCGTTCAGCGCTCCCACCGGCGATGAACCGCTGCTGATCCAGGTCGGCGGCGCGTGGGTGTTCGCCCAGGACGCCGACTTCGCGGTGCGTCATTTCAACGACGACAGTCACGCGGTAATCAAGGTGACCCGGGGCACGGTGCGGGTGCGGGCCGGCCAAGAGGACCGCACGCTGGATGCCGGCACCACGCTGCAAGTGGACGAGAAAGGGGTGATCTCCGACGTCCCCGCCGAACGGGCCGCCGAGGCCTTCAGCTGGATGGACGGCAATTTCGTGATGCAGAACCGGCCCCTGAGTGACGTGCTGGTGGCGATCAAGCGCTGGTACGGAGTGGACATCGTTGCCAAGGACTCGAGCATCGCGCATCGGCCCGTCACGATGACCGCCACCCTGGAGTCGTCCAAGGCAGCCATCGCCGCGCTCGAGCAGAGTGCTGGCGTAAAGATCGGGTTTGAGGGACTGGCGATGGTGGTGAACGACACCGCGGCCACGCCGAAGAGACGGCGGAGGTAGCAGCTCCGGCACCGCAATGTGTGCTGCTCCAGTGCCGCCGCGCCCA
>JBBTJT010000128.1:0-17985 GCA_038059315.1 Gemmatimonadota bacterium | reverse complement strand
GGGGGGCCACTTCGCTCGGTGATGTCAAGCACCATTGACAAAGTGGATTGAATATGTAAAGCTTCCTTGTCATCAACAAGGCGGCTTTTCATGTCTGTCAGTCACTCTTCACGCGCCCTGGTCAGTGCGGGGGTTATCTGGCTGGTCACGTTCTTCCTCGCGCGCGTCGCACTCGAATCGACGACGCTCGCGCCGGCGGTGCGCATTGGTGCCGCGCTGCTTCCGCTGCCGTTCTTCGCGGTCTTCCTGATCCTCTTCATTCGTGGAGTGCGTTCGGCCGACGAGCTCGAGCGACGCATCCAGGGCGAGGCGCTGGCCATCGCCTATCCACTCGCCCTCGTCCTGCTGATGACGCTGGCCCTGATGGAGCGCGCCGTCGGCCTGAAGTTCCAGGACTGGTCGTACATGCACACCTGGATCTACCTGCCGCTCTTCTACTTCGCGGGTCTCGCCATCGCCCGGCGGCGGTATCTGTGAGGAATCAGCTCAGGGTGCTGCGTGCGGAGCGTGACTGGTCGCAAGCCGAACTCGCCGCACTACTCGACGTGTCGCGGCAGACGGTGAACGCGATCGAGACCGGCAAGTACGATCCCTCGCTGCCGCTCGCCTTTGCCCTCGCGCGGCTTTTCGGGCGGCGCATCGAGGATGTTTTCTTCCCCGTCGAGCAGGCGCCGCCTGATGATGACGCTGCCGCTGAAGCGTGAATTTCGGATGCTGGTGTAGTGTTATCAGACGGTGTCCAATAAGTGAATCTCAGGGAAATGCCTTCATCTCAGGAGTGGTGGCCCTCACCTGAACCGGCTAAGCTTCGTGGATAGGCACGATCAACCGAGGATTCAAACTGCATGGCCACCACCGCCCCAGCGTCCGCCCCAGAGTCGACCGCGAACGTCCCGCGCAATTGGCGCTCGATCGTGGCCCCCTTCGCGCGCGCTGAGAGCGGCCGCTCGGTTTTTCAGCTTGGCACCACCCTCGCCCTGCTCGTGCTGGCGCTCGTGGCCCTCTATTGGTCGCGCCAGGTCTCGTACCTGCTGACCCTCGCGCTGTCGCTGCCGACAGCCGGCCTGCTGACCCGCACGTTCATCATCATGCACGACTGCGGGCACGGCTCCTACTTCACGAGCCGGCGCGCCAACGACATCGTCGGGGTCATCACCGGCTTCCTGACGCTGATGCCGTACGCCAAGTGGCGCCGCGAGCACGCCCTGCACCACGCGTCGTCGGGCGACCTCGACCGTCGCGGCGTCGGCGACATCTACACGCTGACAATGAAGGAGTACTTCTCGCGGAAATGGCTGGGTCGCCTCGGCTATCGCCTCGCGCGCACGCCGGCATTTCTGCTCACCATCGGCCCAGTCTATTTCTTCCTGCACCAGCGCTGGCCGTCGCGTGGCAAGGACGCGGCCAAGGACGAGCTGAGCAGCGTCATCCTGACCAACATCGCGGTCATGGGCTTCATTGCCATCTTCGTGCTGCTGCTCGGTACAAAAACGGTGCTCACCACCTACCTGCCGGCGTACTACCTGTCGGTCTTCGGCGGCATCTGGCTGTTCTTTGCGCAGCACCAGTTCGAGGACGCGTACTGGGCCGAGCACGACCAGTGGGACTACGCCAACGCGGCCATTCGCGGCAGCTCGTACCTGAAGCTCCCCAGGGTGCTGCAGTGGTTCACCGGGAATATTGGCCTGCACCACGTGCATCACCTGTCGCCGAAGATCCCGAACTACAAGCTCGAGGCGGCGCACCTGTCGAACCCGATGTTCGAACTGGCCCCGGTGCTGAAGATGACCGACGCCGTGAAGGTGCTGCGCCTCGCCCTGTACGATGAAGAGCAGCGCAAGCTGGTGTCGTTCGGCGAGGCCAGGCGCCGCTTTCGGGCGCGTCGCGCGCGCTGATCAGCTGCGGGCGACGGCCGCGGCGGCCTGCGTCTCGAGTTCCGCCCAGCTTCCGGCGGCCAGCCCCAGGTCCATCAGCAGGCCGTCGCTGAGTCCGTAGATCCAGCCGTGCACGGTGAGCGCCTGGCCCCGCTGCCAGGCCTCGCGCACCACGGTGGTCTCGCAGACGTTGCGCACCTGCTCCACGACGTTCAGCTCGCACAGGCGCCGCAGCCGTGCCGCCGGGTCGGTCAACCGCTTCAGCGCGGCATCGTGCTTCTGCCGCACGTCCTGCACGTGACGCAGCCAGTTGTCGATGAGGCCGAGGCGCGCGTCGTCGAGTGCGGCCTTCACGCCACCACAGCCGTAGTGCCCGCAGACGATCACGTGGGGCACCTTCAGCACGTCCACCGCGTACTGGATCACCGACAGGCAATTGAGGTCGGTGTGCACCACGACGTTGGCGACGTTGCGATGCACGAACAGCTCGCCGGGCTTGAGGTTGACGATCTCGTTGGCCGGCACCCTGCTGTCGGAGCATCCGATCCACAGGTACTCGGGCGTCTGCTGCTCGACGAGCTCGTCGAAGAACGTCGGATCCTCGGCGGCAATCCGACTCGCCCAGCGGCGGTTGTTCTCGAACAGGACTTTGAGCGGCATCAGCGCACCGTCATGCCGGGGCATGACGCAGCCTCGGCGTGGTCGGGGGCGCCGAACTGCGCGCGCACCAGCGTCGGCGCTCCGTTGGCCGGGAGCCGCACGATGTACAGGTTGGCGTAGGCGGCATCGCAAAGATCGGGCATCCGGGGGCCACCGAGCGCGGCGATGATGGCCGGCACCGTGTTGCTGTGTCCCACGACAAGCACCGCGGACGCATCCGACGACCGTACGGCCGTGGCCACGCTGGCCACGTGCTCCGGCGTCGACGGGCCAAAAGGCACGACGGTCGGCGTGAGCTTCGCTGCCGACGCAAGAACGGCGGCGGTCTCGGTGGTGCGCTTGCGGGGCGTCACGATGATGGCCGACACCCGGGCATCGCCCAGCGCGCTGGCCAGGGCGGCGGCGCGTGCCTTGCCTTCCTCGCTCAGCGACGGGTCCGGGTCGGTGGCGCTGGCCTTCTCGGCGTGGCGCACGATGAACACCAGCTTGTCACCCTTCGGGGTGGCCTGCGCAGGCGCGATCGCCGGCACGGCTGCGGGCACGCCGGCGACGACGAGGAACGTGAGCAGGATGCGGCGCATCATCGACGACTTTGTCACTCCATGGGTCAGGGCGCTACCGGCAGGACGAGTCGCGACGGATGCGCCCGGTCGTGCCGGATGATAATACGCGCGGCACGCGTGGCCGAGGCCGTCCGCTCCGATTCGCCCGTCTGCAGGTTCAGCGAAAAGTGCGGCTGGAAGGCCCCCATCACCTGCACGCGAATGCGGTGCCCCTTGAGGAACCGGTTCGCCGTGTACAGGTCCCCCAGCGTCAGCGCGTACACACGCCCCGGTTCCAGGAGCTGTCGACCCTTGGAGGGTTCCCGGTACGACGCGCGCACCACCTCGAGCCCCGGCGACATGAGGTTGAACGCCGTGCCGTCGGGCGCGACGTCGAGCACCTTCACGTAGAGATCCACGTCGGGTGCGTCGGTCTGCAGATGGACCTCGGCGCGCATGGCCCCGATGACCTCGAGGTCCCGCGCCAGCGGCGCCGTGTCAAACGTCAGCACGTCGGCGCGGCCGGCCAGTGCGCGAAGGTCGTGCGCGCCGTATGCCGCGTCGTACGGATCGCGCACCGGGTGCGACGGATCCGACACGAACGTGCTCGCCCAAGAGTCGCTGGTGGGCGCCGCGCGCGACAGGTGGCGCGACGGAGCGAAGTAGAGCGTGTCGGCGCGGAGTCCCGGCATCGGCCACGTGTTCGTCGTGCGCCAGGCATTGGCTCCCATCACGAAGGCGCGCACCGCCGGCTCGCGGTCGACACCGTTGTCGATGCCCCGCACCCAGCGATCCATCCAGCGCAGCATCGTGTCGTCGTAGTCGATGGCGGCGCGGGGGCCAAACTCACGCTGCCCGCTCTTCGTCCGCGCGGTGGCGGCAACCCCGTGCACCCACGGGCCGATTACCAGCGCACTGCGCTTGCCGGCGGCCACCAGTCCCTGGTGGTTGACCGTTGCGCCCTGCGGACCGTACGCCTCGTCGTGCCACCCCGACAGGTTGAGGACGGCCGCGTTCACGCGATCGTACTTGCCGGCAAGCGCCGCCCAGTTCCACCACGGATCGCCGGGTTCCCGACGCATCCATTCATGGAACCACGGCGCGACACCCTGGAAATCGGGAAGGTCGAGCAGCGGAAGCTGCGCGAGCACGCGGGACTGCTCGCGCTTCCATGCGGCGCTTGCCGTTTCCGCAGTCTGCGGTCCCGGCGCATCGAGCCGGCGCCGCAGGTCGGGGGCAATGTTGTTCCACACCCAGCCCGACCAGCTCAGGTCCCACGCACCGCCGGAGTAGAAGAACTGACGGGGCGTGGCGAACGTCATGGCGGGCACCATGGCCTTGAGGTGCGGCGGACCTTCCACCGCGGCCAGCCACTGCACCGCCCCGGGATACGACAAGCCGAAGGTCCCCACGCGGCCGTCGGACCACGACTGGGCTGCCGCCCACTCGATGGTGTCGTAGCCGTCGCGTCCCTCCAGGCGATAGGGCTCGAAGGTGCCGTCCGACGCGTAGCGTCCGCGCACGTCCTGCACGACCACGGCGTACCCGCGCTCCACGGCACGGCGAAACGTCGGGTAGTCGGTGATGGCGTCGTGCTTGCCGTACGGCGTGCGGTAGACCAGCACGGGAAAGCGTCCTTCGCGCGGCGGGCGCAGCACATCGGCACGCAACACCACGGAATCGCGCATGGGCACCGCGACGTCGACGTTGCGTCGCCAGCTGCTGTCGCCGGGGGTGCCGGGCGTACCGGGGACGCCGGGGACGCCGGGGGTGCCCGGGATGCCGGCCTGCAGGAGGGTCACCGCCAGCCAGGCTGCTGCGTTGGTCATGGTACTCCGCAAGATTGTGCCGTGCTGCGCTCGCGCCGGGGCATGACGCACACCAGAATATGACGCGGCGCGCAGCGCCGTAATACCGACGACCGCGGCGGCTCATGCCCGCCGTCCAGTGCCCGCCCCCCATGGAGCCATCGAATGCACCGCCCGCGTACGCGCCAGTTCGTGTTCGTCGCCCTTGCGCTCGCCGCTTCAGGAGGGCTTGCCACCCGCAGCCTCAGCGGCCAGGCGATGCCGCGCGTCGTCATTGCCGATTCGATGCGCGGGTTTTCCGCTGCCGCCGCCAGCCGCGAGCGCTCGCTCGAGGCGGAACTCGCCCGCACCCTCAGCCGTGACTCCACGGGCGCCTGGTTCAAGTTCCTCACCGACGAACCGCACCCGGCAGGTTCGGTGCGCAACAAGGAACTCGCTGACTACATCGCCGATCGCTACCGCGCGTGGGGGCTCGACCACGTGCAGCTCCATCGGTATGACGTGCTGCTGCCGTGGCCGCGCGAGGTGAAGGTGACGATGACCACGCCCACGGTGTACGAGGCAACGCTGCGCGAGGATGCCTACCCGCAGGACCCGCATTCGGCCAAGGATCCGGGCATCACCTACCTGGGCATGAGCGCGAGTGGTGACGTCACAGGAGAGCTCGTCTACGCGTCGAGCGGCAATCCGTCCGACTACGACTGGCTCGAAGCGCAGGGTGTCGACCTCAAGGGGAAGATCGCCCTCGTGCGTTACTCGGTGCCGTACAGCTATCGCGGCTTCAAGGCGCTGACGGCGGAGAAGCGCGGCCTCAAGGCGCTGCTCATCTATTCGGATCCCGCCGAGGACGGCTTCAAGAAGGGAAAGACCTTCCCCGATGGTCCTTGGGGGCCGGAGAGCCATATCCAGCGCGGCTCCATCACCTATGACTTCATGGTTGCCGGCGATCCGCTGACTCCCGGCTACGCCTCGGTCCCGGGTGCGCCGCGCATCAAGGAGAGCGAGTCGCTCTCGATGCCGAAGATCATGATGGTGCCTATGTCGTATCGCGACGCCAGGCCGCTGCTGCAGGCGCTCGGCGGTCCCGAGGCCCCGTCATCGTGGCAGGGCGCGCTGGGTTTTGCGTACCATGTGGGCGCCGGGCCGGCCACCGTGCGCGTGAAGGTCGACATGGATGGCGCCACGCGCCCCATCTGGGTGGTAGAGGGACGGATCACCGGCACCGAAGAACCCGGCAAGTACGTGGTGCTCGGCAACCATCGCGACGCGTGGGTCTATGGCGCGGTCGATCCGTCATCGGGCACCGCCACGCAGATGGAGCTCGCGCGCGTGCTCGGTTCTCAGGCACGAATGGGGCGCCGTCCGAAGCGGACGATCGTCTTTGCCAGCTGGGACGCCGAGGAGTGGCACCTCACCGGCTCCACCGAATGGGGCGAACAGTTCGCCGACGACCTGCGCAAGAATGCCATCGCCTACCTGAACGTCGACGGCTCGACGAGCGGGTCGAAGTTCGACGCCGGCGCGATTGCCAGCCTCAACGCGCTGGTGTCGCAGACCGTGCGCGACGTGAAGGACCCGGTGGCGGACGGTTCGGTGCTCGATGCGTGGGGGCGCGCGCTCAACTCTGAAGTGCGCGAGGCGATGATCGGCGGCGGCGCGACCCGCGGCGCAACGGCGAAGCGCCCCATCGACTATCCGGGCAACGCGCTCGGCTCGGGTTCCGACTACACCGTCTTCCTGAATTTCCTCGGACTGCCGATCGTCGAGATGAGTTTCAGCGGCCCGTACGGTGTGTACCACTCGATCTATGACAACTACTACTGGATGACGCAGTTCGGCGACCCGGGCTTCAAGTACATGACGGTGATGGCCGAGGTGTGGGGGCGGATGGCACTGCGCCTGGCCAACGCCGAGCACTATCCGCACGACTTCGGCCTCTATGCGCAGCGGGTGGGCGAATTCATCGATGCGCTGGAGGCCCAGCCGTTGGTGAAGGGGAAGCTCGAGTTCGCGCGTGTGCGCGCGGCGCAGGCATCGTGGGCCGGCGCTGCTTCGGCTCTCGAGCACGCGTTGCGGGCTGCTCTTGCCGCAGCGCCATCACCGGCGCGTGTGAAGGCGCTCGCTGACGTGAACGAGGCCATGCGCGCGGTGGAGCAGCAGTTCCTGAACACCGACGGCATTCCCGGGCGACCGTGGTTCAGGCACGTACTGTACGCGCCAAAGTACACGTATGCGGCGATGACGCTGCCGGGCGTGCAGGAGGCGGTGGATGCCGGGGATTGGTCGCGGGCGGCGGCGCAGCTTGAAATCGTGGCGGCACGGATCGAGGCGGTGGCAGCGGCGACGCGTCGGGCGGCGGCGGCTGGCAGCGCGAGATAACCGCATGTCGCGCGCCGTGTCACTCGCCTTGGCCGGCTTTGGTGTCATCTGCGCCGCGGCGCTGGCGATGCCTCACGATACTCCCGCCGCGGTTGAGGCGCGGCGTGTCGCCGTGGCTGACTCGATCATCGTGCCAGCGTTTGTGGACCACCACGTGCATGTCTTCAACGTCGGGTGGTGGCTGCTGCAGGAGCGCCGACGCCCGGCGGGCCACGTCCGTGCCGGCGGCGCGCGGTCCGAGGGCGAGGTCGTGCAGCGCGTGGTGGCAGAGGCGTCGCGCGACGGGGCACCGGCGTGGATCACCGGCTTCGGCTGGAACCAGGAGGCGTGGGGAATCTCGGCGCTGCCGACACTCGACGCGCTTTCCACCGCCGTGGCGCGCGCACCGGTGGCACTCGCCCGCACGGACGGGCATGCGCTCTGGGTGAACCGCGCGGCGCTCGACGCGGCGGGCCTCACATCCTCGACCACCGGCGTACTGCTGGAGCGAGACGTCGAGCCCGTGGTCGCGCGCATTCCGGCGCCCAGCGACCACGACATCGTTTCGGCGTGGCAACTCGGCGCAGAGGCGCTTGCTGAGCGGGGAGTCCTGCGCGCCTACGACGCCGGTGTGCTGGCGCTGCCTGGCCTGGCCGCGATGAACACCGATTTCGGGCGCTACGTGCGACTCCTGGCCGCCGCGGACCGCGAGCATCCGCTGCCCGTTGCCATCAACATGATGATTCCCGCACCCTCGGCCTTCGCCGACTCGGTGCTGGCGATGCCGGCAGCGAAGCGGCAGTTGTCGCCGAACGTCCGCATCACGCACCTCAAGCTCTTTGCCGACGGGGCGCTGGGAAGTCGCGGTGCGGCGCTCACGCATCCGTACGCCGACGACCCGCACACCCATGGCGTGCTGCGCATGACGTCGCGCGAGATTGCCGACCTGACGCGTCGCGCGCTCGACGCCGGTCTCGATGTGGCCACGCACGCCATTGGCGACCTGGCGGTGAAGGAAGCGCTCGACGCGTACGATATGGTGTTGCGCGAGCGTCCGCGCGTCGTGCCCTCACGCTTGCGCATCGAGCACTTCTCGTACGCGCGCGAAGCCGATCTTGCGCGGGCGGTTCGGCTCGGTATTGCGCTGTCCGTGCAGTCCAGCTTCAACACGCCGCGCGGCGTCTCGTCGACGTTCGCGGAGCAGCGGCTCGGCGGCGCCAACGCCGCCCGTGCGTACGCGTGGAACCGGCTCGACCGCATGGGCGCGCGGTTGGTGGAAGGCTCCGACCACTTTGGCGAGCCGGGCCCGTCGCTGGGCGGGATGCACGCCGGAATGACCGGCATCAACGCGATTGGCGAACGCGGCGACACGCGCGCGGTGCGGGAGCGGCTGCTCCGGCTGACGCAGCAGTGGCTTGCGCCTGGCGGCAAGCTCGTCGTGCCGCGCACTGGTGACTCGGGCGCACAGATCGTGCTCAGTGCAGACCCGCTTGCCGTCCCCCTCGATTCGCTCGTCACCATCCGTGTGAAGGCAGTGGTACACCACTGAACTTCCGCGGCTCCACATTCTCCTGGGCAGAGGTCTCGATGCGTGGCATTCGGGTGATGATCGCGGTGATGGTGGCAGCGTTTGCCGGTTCGGCGACCGTCGGTGCGCAGGGCTCACCGGCTTCCCAGGCCACAAAGGGGCGCGTACCCGAGTCGGAATACCAGAAATGGGAGTCCGTGACCGCCGGCGACCTTTCGCCCGACGGCAAGTGGGTGGCGTACGAACTGCGCGGCGTGAACAACAGCAACGAGCTGCGCTACCGGCAGGTGGGCGAGGCGACGGAGTAGAGCGTGAAGATGGCGACCACGCCGCAGTTCACGCGCGACAGCCGGTGGCTGGTCTACACGATCACGCCCGACACGGGCACGGGCAGGGGAGCCGCAGCGCCCGGTGCGCCTGGTCCTCGGGTTGCACCGGCCGCGGGCGGCACCGCCGCGGCGACCCGCAACAAGGTCGGCATCGTCGACCTGAACACCGGCACGACCGTCGCGTTCGAGGACATCCAGTCGTTTGCGCTCTCCAGGAGTGGAGCGTACGTGGCGCTGCGACGCTATCGCGCTCCGTCCGCACCCGGCGCCGTCACATCGCGTGGCGCGGATCTCGTGGTGCGCGACCTCGCACGCGGCACGCAGGTGACGTTCGGCAACGTCGCCGAGTTCTCGTGGAGCGACGAAGGCACGCTGCTGGCAATGACCGTCGACGTCGAGAGGCGTACGGGAAACGGCCTGCAGGTGCTCGATGCCGCCACCGGCACCCTGCGCTCGCTCGACGCGGGTGACTACGCGTATTCGGGCCTTGCCTGGCGCGCGAAGAGCGCCGACTTGGCCGCGTATCGCAGCCGCACCGACACGGCGTTCGCCGACACCAGCCAGGTGGTGCTCGCATGGAAGGACGCCGGCGCAACTGCTCCGGCGCGCTCGGTCTATGATTTTTCGTCAGACGCCAAGTTCCCGTCCGGCCTGCGGGTGGCATCGTACCGTCCGCTGCAGTGGACCAGCGACGGCGGCGCGTTGATCTTCGGCGTCGCGCCGCGCGAACCGAAGCCGCCACGACCGCCCGCTGGCGGACCGACCGCCAAGACTCCCGCCCGCGTGCAGGTGTGGCACTGGAAGGACCTGCGCCAGTTCCACCAGCAGGAAGTCAACGCCGTGCAGGACCGGCAGCGCACGCTTCCGGTTGCGTGGCGCCTCACCGCCAATGAGGTCACCCAGCTGTCGACCGATTACTACGAAACCGTGCAATTCGCCGAGCAGCGCACGGCGGCGCTGGCGCTCGACCAGTCGGCCTACACCAGCGAGGTGATGTCGGGCCGCTCGTACCGCGACGTCTCTCGCGTGGACGCGACCACCGGCAAGCGCGCATTGATCGTCGCCAGGACGATTGGCACGACGACGATAAGCCCGAGTGGCCGGCACGTGCTCTACTCGCAGAAGGGGCAATGGTGGAGCTTCGACGCCACCACCGGACAACGCGCGAACCTCACCGAGAAGTCGAGGGCCACGTTCGTTGACCTCGAGGACGATCACCCGACGCCCGAACGGGCGATGTACGGTCTCGCCGGGTGGCTGAGCGCCGAGGACGCCGCCATCGTGTACGACCAGTACGATCTGTGGCGGCTGAACCTCGATGGCTCCAGCGCCGTGCGCCTGACGCGCGGCCGGGAAGACACGACCGTCTACCGGTACGTGTCGCTCGACCCGGATCGCGCGGTAGGTGGCGGGTTTGGCGGGATTTTCGGCGGAGGCGACGGCGCGGTCACGATCGACCTGGACAAGCCGGTGATCCTCTCGGCGACCGGCGACCGGAACAGGAAGGGCGGCTTCGCCAAGTTGGTCGCCGGCAAGGTCGAACGGCTCGTCTGGCGCGACAAGGCGCTCTCGGCGCTGCGGAAGGCCCGCAATGCCGAGAGCTATCTCTACCTGGAACAGTCCTTCACGGACTCGCCCGACTACTTCGTGGCCACCTCCGATGCCCTCGCCTCGGCGCAGGCGGTGTCACGCACGAACGCCCTGCAGGATGACTACGCGTGGGGCAGGCAGATATTGATGAACTACCGCAATGCGCGCGGCGACAAGCTGCAGATGATGCTCGCGTATCCGGCCAACTACAAACCGGGCAAGAAGTACCCGATGCTCGTGTACTACTACGAGAAGCTGTCGCAGGGCTTCCATCAGTACGTGGGACTCAGCGACCGCGCGGTGTACAACACGCAGGTGTTCAACCAGGAGGGGTACTTCGTCCTTCGGCCGGACGTGGTGTTCCAGAAGAGGAACCCCGGATGGTCGGGGCTCGACTGCGTGACGTCGGCGGTGAAGGCCGCGCTTTCGAGCGTCGCGGACATCGACGCCAGCCGCGTTGGCGCGATGGGGCATTCGTGGGGCGGCTACCAGTCGGCGTTCTACGCCGTCCACGCGCCGGGGACGTTCGCCGCGGCGATCGCCGGCGCACCGCTCACCAACCTGATCTCGATGTACGGCTACACCTCGGGCAATTCCGGTCTGGCGGAGTCACAGCATTTCGAGACGAGTCAGGAGCGGATGGAGGTCCCGTTGTGGGAGGATCGCCAGGCATACATCAGGAATTCGACGGTCTTCGCGATGGATGCGCTGAAGATCCCGCTGCTGCTCGAGGAGGGCGACGTCGACGGCAACGTGAATCCGTTCCAAAGCCAGGAACTGTACAACTTCGGCCGGCGCCTCGGAAAGCAGGTGGTGTACCTGGTGTACGAAGGCGAGAATCACAATGTGGCGCGCGCCGAGAGCCAGCGGGATTATCACACCCGGCAGATCGAGTGGTTTGCGCACTACCTCAAGGGCGAGCAGGCGGCCGAGTGGATTGCGAATGGAGAGACATTTCAGGCGCGACAGCGCATACTGAAGGCGGGAGTTGGACAGCCGGCCGCCGCCCCTGCCCTACCAAGACCGGATGGTACCGGGAGAGATTGACAGCGGCGTCACAGATGAACACAGAACAACACATGATGAATCGTTGCGTCCGACTCATTGCCACCCTTGAAACGCGTCCAGCGTTGACCCATGGAGGGTTGCAAGGCTTACTCCGGTCCACGGCGCTTGCGCGGTTTGCTGACCGCCCTTGCCGTCTTCCTTTTCGGCGCAATAGACTCCCGGCGAGGGACTCCCTTGGACGCAGCCTTCTTGTGGCCGGAACGAGATTTGGCCGCGATCGCCTTCTCTCGCCTGGGCCTCGCATTCTTCCGCTTGTCGCCGGGCAAGCGTTTGTTCTTTGCCGCAGCGGTGGCATCGGCGGCATCACTTGCGTCAGCCACAGCCATCGGCAACCCGAACAGCTCCGCGAGGTTCGCGTTTGACAGGACCTTGCCCTTCGACGGGCCGCGTTTCGCGAGCCGCGCGCCACCATCGGCTTTCGCGATGAGTTCCTTCTCGTCTACTTTCCGAAGCCGGAAGAGGAGCTCCGGCTGCTCGTCCAGCCGTGTTCCGACTCCATACAGTGCGGCCGCAACGTGCTTGCACATCGACGCCCGATCCGGACAACTGCAGGCGAGCTTGATCTCGTTCGGGGCCGGAAAGAGCCCGCTGTGCTGACGACAGAGGCGTTCCATGACACCCTTGGAGAAGCGCCCCTGCAGCAACTCGACGAGTGAATCGATGGCGCCCGCGCTATCGCTGCAGATGGAACTCCAGCGTGTCTTCGGAACGGGTGAGATGCCGATCGTCACTTCGTAGAGCGACGATCCGCTAACCAGCGCCTTGACGGAACCGGCCGCGATCTCCAGGTGCACCACGCTACCGTTGCGCACGTAGGCCCGCCCGCGTGGCAACCGGTTTTCGTAGTCGCTGTAGCTCTCGAGATTCCTGCACCAGGCCGTGCCCCAGAACGTGCGGGTGATCTTGCGACCCTCGATCACCACCGGCGCGACCGTCCGTCCTTTTTTTCGCAGTTTCGCCGTCTCGCGCTCTGCCTTCCGCCGTCGTGCGGCGACGGATACGTACGGTTTCCACTGAAAATCCCAGGACATGTATCACTCCCTCATTGCGGCGCCGATGTCAAGCGACACCAGTCGCATCAACTCGTCGTCATTCAGTTCCGTCAGGTTGAGTTCCGCACCACCTTCGAGCAACTCACGGGATAGCTGCGTCTTCGACTCGATGAGCTGATCGATCTTCTCCTCAACTGTACCGCGGCACACGAACTTGTGCACGAGCACGTTCTTTGTCTGCCCGATCCGGAAGGCACGATCGGTGGCCTGGCTCTCCACCGCGGGATTCCACCAGCGATCGAAGTGAATGACGTGTGACGCGGCGGTGAGATTGAGACCCGAACCGCCCGCCTTCAGCGAGATCACGAAGAACGGGACCAGTTCATCGTCCTGAAACCGCCGCACCAGCTCTTTGCGCTTCCTGACGTCGGTCCCTCCGTGCAACGTCAGTCCCGACCTGCCGAATGCACGGCCAAGGAAGGCGGCGAGCGGGTCCGTCGTTTCCCGAAATTGCGTGAACACCAGCACTTTTTCCTGCTTGGCCGCGATCACTTCGGCGAGTTCGCCAAGGCGAGCCAGCTTGCCGCTGTCCGCCGCATCCCACGCATCATCTTTCAGCCACTGTGACGGATGATTGCAGATTTGCTTGAAGCGCATGAGGAAAGTGAGGATCAGTCCCTTGCGACGAACCCCATCCGTTGCAGCAATCTGGTCGCGCAGTTCGTGCACCGAGTCCTGATACAGCGCGGCCTGTTTGCGGGTCAACTGGCACCAGGCCTTCACCTCCGTCTTCTCCGGCAGGTCCGAGATCACGGACCGGTCGGTCTTCAGACGCCTCAGAATGTACGGGCGTACGAGTTCTCGCAAGGAACCGTACGGATTGTGCTGCGTTGTGGCCAGGCGTTTCGAGTATGCGCTGAACTGCTTGGCCGAACCGAGTAGCCCGGGATTGATGAAATCAAAGATGGACCAGAGATCGGAGAGACGGTTCTCCACCGGCGTGCCGGTGAGCGCAATGCGGGCGCGGGCGCTGAGCCGCTTGGCCGAGCGCGTCTGCTTGGCCCCCGGATTCTTGATGGCCTGCGCCTCATCGAGAATCACGAGATGCCACTTGGTGTCGGCGAGCCACGGGAATCGCCGCAGCGACCCATACGTCGTGATCACGAGATCGGCGTCGGCAAGCCGCTGCGCGTCGATCGCCGCGAGCTCCGTGGCCGTCATGGTGGACTGATGCGCGGCAATGACCTGCAGCGCCGGTGCAAACCGCTCGATCTCCGACTGCCAGTTGGCGATGAGTGATGCCGGTGCGACCAGGAGATTCGGCATGCCCGCGCGCTCGTTTGCGCGCCGTTGCAGCAGCAACAAGGCGAGCACCTGGATGGTCTTGCCGAGTCCCATGTCGTCGGCCAAGCACGCCCCGAGTCCGAGCCGCGAGAGCAGACTGAGCCAGCGCACGCCGACTTCCTGATACGGACGCAGCGTGCCGCGCAGCTCGTTCCCTGGTTCGACGGACGCGAGCCCGTCCGGAGAGCGAAGCGCCTGCAAAAGCGGGGCGAGCCAGGCGCCGGCGTTGACGTGGGACCATCCACGGTCGGCAGATAGTGCGCCGTCACCGTCAGCGGCGGTCACGTCTGCACCAGAGAGCAACCGCGTGGCTTCGGCGAACGTGAGCCCGCGCTCGGCGGCGATGCGCTCCGTTGCCTTGAACCGTTCCATCGTTCGCTGAAGCTGCTCGGAGTCGATCTCGATCCACTGGCCGCGGATGAATGCGAGTCCGCGCGTGCCAGCAAGAATCTGGTTGACTTCGGCCGAAGTCAGCTGTGCGCCGTCAAGCGTGATGGCCATGCTGAAATCGAGGAGCGCACTGGTGCCCAAGCCGGCGGGTGCTTGCGACCCGACGGTGGTCGACACCTGTGGGCGCGCCGGGCGATTGGCGCGCCAGCTCGCGGGCATGCGTACGATGACACCGGCGCGTTCGAGCTCGGGGACGTCGGAGAGGAAACGAAACGCATCGGACGCCGACCAGCGCAGTGGATGAAATATCTCTCCGGCGTCCACCATCTCGCGCAACCAGTTGCACTGCGCGGCGGCGCGCTGCACCGGTAGGAGCAGGGAGAGCAGTCGCTCGTGATTTCGCGCGCCGACGTACTCGCGCAGTGCATCGCCCAGGGGAAGGTGCTGCGCCTTGCCGTGCGCCGAGAGCTGGTGGGTGTACGTGGCGAGGAACGCGAAGGGCGCCAGGTCATCCTTTCGGTTCTCGGCGAGGTTGAAGTACACACGCCCCACCACGTGCCAAGCGGGGCTGAGTTGCCTGAGCAACTCTTCCGTCGTGCATCCAGTCTGTGCCTGTCGCGTGGCGAACGCCGCATCGATCTCGTGCCAGAGTGCCTGGAGCACGTGTGCACTGACATATTCGGCACCGGGCATTGCCGGCGCGCCGAGGGCGAGCGTCTGGAGATCGGCGGTGTCGGGCGGCGGTGTTGGCGTGTGGTGCGTGTCGGCGCCGGGTAGCGTACAGAGCGTCGTGACGTAGCGACCGCCCAGCTCGCGCCAATAGCTAAAAACGGGCGGCAGCGGCTGCCCCACTTCGGCGCCGCCGAGTTGGAGGAGTCCGTGCCCTGATCCGAGTGCGAAAGCGTCGAGCAGGCGTTGGGCGAGTGCCGGGTCGAGCTCGGGCGCATCCTCGGACGGCGTGAGGACGAGGCGACCGTGCGGGGTGAGGGCGAAAGTAAGGCGGGCGGGCGTCACGGAATGTGCAAGTGGCGGAGCGAGTGGGGGTGTGAGTGGCAAATGAAGATGCGGGCTGGGGCCATGGTTCGGCGAGCGTTCATCCGGGCGTTCATCCGGGCACTGCGGAGGCATTCAGTCAGTGGGTGCTTCCGTGATGCCTTTCTTAGTCACACTGAGCCAGGTTGTGGTAGTTTTCGGGTGCGTCCGCCATCCGAGTCGGTTTCACAGGACTATGCCAGGTCATACGGCGTCGATGAACCCTGCGCCCACCGCACGACAAGGCCAGTTTCTGGCCTACATCTTTCAGTACAGCCTCGTGAACGGTTGCGCTCCGGCGGAAGCGGATATGCAGCGTTTCTTTCGGATCACACCGCCGAGCGTGCATTCGATGGTGCTCACACTGGAACGACGGGGCTTCATACAGCGCGTGCCTGGGAAGGCGCGGAGCATCAAGCTGATCGTTCCATTTGAATCATTGCCACCATTGAAACGCGTTCCGCGTTGACTCCGCAGCTCGCAGGGCGGCGATGCCCGAGGCGGGCCGCACCGCATACTGCGCCACAGAAGAACGGAGAATGACACAGACGGGGCATCCGCCGGAGGCAGGAGTTCCCATGCCGAGCAACGCCGTGAACTGGTTTCGCCGTCTGGTCAGTGGCTTTCTCGTGCTGGCCGGGCTCTACGCGCTCGCTTGCGCCTGGTTCCAGCTGAGCCATCCGCAGCCGGTGCTGGGAGCCGCATCGAGGACGGCGTTCGCGCCCGCCTGGCCGCAGGGCTTCCTGTGGGGCACGGCGACCGCAGCGCATCAGGTGGAAGGCGGCAACGCGCACAACGACTGGGCGCGGTTCGAGCGGCAGCCGGGAAAGATCGCGCACGGTGACACGAGCGGCGCGGCGGCCGGCCACTGGGACAAGGTCGCCGAAGACATCGCGCTGATGCGCGCGCTCGGCGCCAACAGCTATCGCTTCTCCATCGAGTGGAGCCGCCTCGAGCCCGCGGAAGGCGTGTGGGACGAGGCAGCGTGGCAGCATTACGTGGACGAGGTGGCGCAGCTCAAGGCAGCCGGCGTCGAGCCGGTGGTGACGCTGCTGCACTTCACGTTCCCCGCATGGCTGGCCGATCGTGGTGGAGCGACCGCACCCGATTTTCCCGAGCGTTTCGGACGTTTCGCGGTGGAAGCCGCCAGGCGACTTGGGCCGCAGGTGCGCTGGTGGTGCACGGTGAACGAACCGCAGGTGCAGATGTACCAGGGCTACGTCGCCGGCATCTGGCCGCCGGGGGTAAAGGACAACGCGCTGGCCGTGAAGGCTTTCGAGGGCTTGTTGAGGGCCCACGGCAGGGCGGCGCTCGCACTGCGCCAGGGCGATGCGGACGCGCAGATCGGCGTTGCGTCGAACATGATCGTCTTCGAGCCGTCGAATCGCTGGAACCTGCTCGAGCACATCGTGGCCGGCATGGTATCGAACGGATTCAACTGGTCGTTCAACGAATCGATCGACAAGGGGCAGTTGCTCTTCAGGATGCCCGGGTTTCCGGCGCTCGATCAGCCGGCGCCGGAGTTGAAGGGGACGATCGACTGGGTGGGAATCAACTACTACCGGCGGAACCTGGTGACCTTCGCGCCGGGAGCGCCGGGCATGGTGGAGATTCACCCTGGTCCCGGCACGCTCAGTGATGCCGGCATAGAGATCTACCCGGAGGGGCTGCTCGCCCTGCTGCGGGAGAGCCGCAAGCGATATCCGTTGCCGATCATGATCACCGAGAATGGCGTGGCCGATTCGGCGGGCGTGCACCGGCCGATGTTCGTTCGGCAGCACGCCTACGCCGTGAAGAAGGCGATCGAGGAGGGGATCGACGTGCGCGGTTTCTTCCACTGGTCGCTGATGGACAACTTCGAGTGGACCGAGGGGTTTGGTGCGCGGTTTGGCCTGTATCGGATGGACCGCGCGACACAGGCGCGTACGCCGGCGGCGGGGTGGGAGGAGTTCAGGCGGCTGGCGCCTTTGGAACCCACCGACGCCCATGTGCGACCTGGCGTAACGGCACGCTGAAGTGGTGACGGCGCGACTCGAGGTCGCAGGGGTTTCGGCGAGACCGGCTGAGGCGGCAGGTTGTCGATTCTTGCAGCGATATCCAGAACAGGCCGAGATATGGCTGCAGAGGCGCCGGGATTGCCTGACCGAGTGAAAGGCCGCATGCACACGCGACACGTGAGCCTGCGCGCAGAGCAAGCATACCTGGAATGGATACTCCGCCATATCTGATATCACGGCGCGCGGCAGGGCGGGCGTGTCGACGTCGGTCGGAGGGCGATTTGCACCAACGCAGGAAATTGGAGGAGTTTCGGATTACGGAGATCCAAATACCGGCAGGTTGGCGAGTAGCAGATATTGCGGCGTGGGTTGCAGCGTTGGCAGAGTTGGGCGTAGAATCTCCTGCAGGTGAATAGAGAGTTAGACACCCACACGGAATTCGATTAACATTATTGGATGGCCTCTTCCATTCG
>JBBTJT010000127.1:4769-15844 GCA_038059315.1 Gemmatimonadota bacterium | reverse complement strand
AAGTTCCTCACCGGCGTGCTCGAGCAGAACGGCTTCACGGTGCAGCGCGGCGTGGCCGGGATGCCCACCGCGTGGGTGGCCCGGTGGGGAAGCGGCAAGCCGGTGATCGCGATGGGCAGCGATCTCGACGGCATTCCCAAGACGAACCAGAAGCCGGGCGTCGCCTACCGCGACACGATCGTCGGCGGCGCTCCCGGTCACGGTGAGGGGCACAACTCCGGCCAGGCGCTCAACATCGCCGCCGCGCTGGTGGTGAAGAAGATCATGGAGCGCGACAGGATTCCCGGCACGCTGGTGCTCTGGCCGGGGGTCGCCGAGGAACAGCTGGCCGGCAAGGCATTCCTGGTGCGCGCCGGCGTCTTCAAGGACGTCGACGTGAACCTCTTCACGCACGTGAGCGACGACTTTTCCACGAATTACGGCGCCGCGCCATCACTGGCGCTGGTGTCGGCGGAATTCCGGTTCACCGGGCAGAGCGCGCACTCGGCCGGCGCGCCATGGAGAGGGCGCAGCGCGCTCGATGCGGTGATGCTGATGGCGACGGGCTGGGAGTACAAGCGCGAGCATTTGCCGCTGACGCATCGCTCGCACTACATCATCCGGGACGGCGGCGACCAGCCCAACGTGGTGCCCAGCAGCGCGAGCATCTGGTTCTATTTCCGCGAACGCGACTTCGACGGCACGCAGGCGCTGTTCGAGGCGGGGAAGAAGATGGCCCAGGGTGCGGCGATGATGACCGGCACCGAGTTTGCCGGCACACGCATCATCGGCTCGGCGTGGAACATCCACATGAGCCAGCCCGTGGCCGAGGCGATGCACGAGAACATCAAGCGCGTCGGCATGCCCGCGTGGGACGACAAGGACCAGGTGCTGGCGAAGGCGCTGCAGAAGGAAATGGGGCAGCCCGACAGCGGCCTGCGCACGGCGGTGAGCAAGCTGCTGACGCTGCAGGAAGCGGCGGCGGCCGGCGGCATGGGCTCCGATGACATTGGGGACGTGGGCTGGAACGTTCCGTCCGTCACGCTCGGCTATCCGTCGAACATTCCGGGAACGCCGGGGCACAACTGGGTGGACGGCATTGCCATGGCCACGCCCATTGCCCACAAGGGCGTGGTGGCCGGCGCCAAGGCGCAGGCCATGACGCTGATCGACCTGTTCCTGCAGCCGAGGCTGGTGGCCGATGCGCATGACTACTTCGACAACATCCAGACCAGGACGGTGAAGTACCACTCGTTCCTGCAGCCCACGGACGAGCCGCCCATCTGGCTGAACAAGGAGATCATGGACCGGTTCCGGCCCGAGATGCGGAAGTACTATTACGACCCGAAGAAGTACAGCACGTATCTGGAGCAGTTGGGGATCACCTATCCGACGGTGCGGGCGCCGGTGGTGCCGTAACGGCTCGGCGCCGGCTTCGATTCGTCTCTCACGGAGACCGGAGCGATACGGAGTTGCACGGAGAACCACACACACTTCAAGGGTGCTCGGCGGCGAGTACTGTCCGCGCGGGCCCCCTCAAAGTGGTTGTTTGCTCCGTGCAACTCCGTATCGCTCCGGTCTCCGTGAGAGACGCCCCGAAGCGTAAGGCAGACCGCTTGCCCCGGCGCCCTCCCGGCGCCTACGTTGCGAAGACAGCTGACGAGGCGAATTTCAGATGGCCCCCACGGACGTTTCCGATCCGCGATACTACCATAAAGTCGTGGACTGCCAGTGGGCGTGTCCTGCGCACACGAACGTCCCGCAGTACCTGCGCCTCATCGGCCAGGGACGGTACGACGAGTCGTACCTGCTCAACCGGCAGTCCAACGTCTTTCCCGGCATCCTGGGACGCACCTGCGACCGCCCGTGCGAGCCCGCCTGCCGGCGCGGACGGGTGGACGAAAAGCCGGTGGCTATCTGCCGTCTCAAGCGCGTGGCCGCCGACCTGCGCGGCGACATCACCGACCGGCTTCCCAAGGCGCCGGCGCAAAAGAACGGAAAGCGCGTGGCGCTCATCGGGGCGGGGCCGTCGTCACTGACGGTCGCCAACGACCTGCTGCCACTGGGCTACGATGTCACCATCTACGAAAAGCACGCGCAGCCCGGCGGATTGATGCGCTTCAACATCCCGGCGTTCCGCCTGCCGGCGCAGGTGCTCGACGACGAGTGCGGCTACGTGATCGACATGGGCGCCACCATGAAGTACGGCACGCCGGTGGCGAGCATGAAGGCGCTGCTGGCCGAAGGGTACGACGCCGTGTTCGTCGGCAGCGGCGCGCCCAAGGGCAAGGAGCTCGACATCCCCGGCCGGTGGGACGCGCCGACAATCCACATCGGCATCGACTGGCTGGCCAGCGTGCACTTCGGGCACATCGAGAAGATCGAACCGCGGGTGCTCATCATCGGCGTCGGCAATACCGCCATGGACTGCTGCCGCACGTCGAAGCGCATGGGCGCCACCGACGTGAAGGTGATTGCCCGTCGCGGCCGGAAGCACTTCAAGGCCTCGCCCTGGGAACTCGAGGATGCCGAAGAAGAGGGCGTGAAGATCATCCAGGACCATGCCCCACGGCGATTCATCATCGAGAACGGAACGCTGACCGGGCTGGAGTTCGAGCGACTCGACTGGACCGAGGACGCCAGCGGCCGCCAGAAGAGCACGGTGATCGAGACCGTCATCATTCCGTGCGACGCCGTGATCCTTGCCATCGGCCAGGACAATGCCTTCCCGTGGATCGAGCGCGATGTCGGCATCGAGTTCGACCAGTGGGAAATGCCGGTGGTCGACAAGGTGACCCACCAAAGCTCGCGCGAGGGCGTCTTCTTTGGCGGCGACGCGGCGTGGGGGCCGCAGAACATCATCTGGGCGGTGGAACACGGTCACCAAGCGGCCATCTCCATGCACCTGCACTGCCTGGGGCGCGACATCACGCAGCGGTCGGCGCAGGGCATGAACCTCGTGAGCTCCAAGCTCGGCATGCACAGCTGGAGCTACAGCAACGACTACAACCCGTCGCCGCGCGCCAAGATGCAGCACGAGGAACTCGTGAAGCGCTTCAGCGCGGTCAGTGTGGAGGTCGAGCTGGGGTTCACCCCCGAGCAGGCCGCCCGCGAGGTGCAGCGCTGCCTCAACTGCGACATCGAGACGCACTTCACCGACAGCCTGTGCATCGAGTGCGATGCCTGCGTCGACGTCTGCCCCACCAGCTGCCTGACCATCACCACCAACGGCTCGCCCCTCGACGACCTCCGCACGCGCCTGTCGGCGCCGGCCGTCAACCTCGACCAGGACATCTTCGTGTCCGGGCCGCTGACACAGACGAGGCGCGTGATGGTGAAGGACGAGGATGTCTGCCTGCACTGCGGCCTCTGCGCCGAGCGCTGTCCCACCGCCGCCTTCGACATGCGCCAGTTCGACCTGTTGCTGCCGTACGCCGGAGCCGAGCACCGATGAGCGGGATCAACGACTTCGCGTTCAAGATGGCCACCGTCAATGGCACGGGATCGGCCAGCGCCAACAGCCTGCTGATGCAGGCGATCTTCCGCATGGGCATCCCCGTCACGGGCAAGAACATCTTCCCGTCGAACATCCAGGGACTGCCCACGTGGTACGAGATCCGGGTCAGCAAGGACGGGTACACGGCGCGCCCGCCGGAGATCGACCTCGTGGTGGCCCTCAATCCGTCGACGTATGCCAAGGACGTCGCCACGGTACGGCCGGGCGGCTACCTGCTGTACGACTCCTCGTGGCCGCTCGACCCGACGCTCGTGCGCAAGGGCATCACCATCCTCGGCGTGCCGTTCGGGCAGATGTGCATCCAGGCCTTCGCGCGTGACCGCGATCGCACGCTGCTTCGCAACATCGCCTACGCCGGCGCGCTGGTTGCGCTGCTGAAGATCGACATGCAGGTCGTCGAGCAGATGCTGAACGAGAAGTTCGGGAAGAAGAAGGCGCTGCTCGAGGCCAACCACAAGGCGATCAGGCTCGGCTACGACTACGCGATGGAGCACCTCGAGTATCCGCTGCCGTTTCATCTCGAGCGGCTGGACCAGACCAGCGCCTCGATTGTCATGGACGGCAACACGGCCTGCGCGCTGGGCGCCGTCTACGCCGGCGCCACGGTCGGTGCGTGGTATCCCATCACGCCGTCCACGTCGCTCATGGAGGCGTTCAAGACGTTCTGCCAGAAATACCGCGTGGACGCCGGCACCGGACTCAACAAGTACTGCATCCTCCAGGCCGAGGACGAACTGTCGGCCGCCGGCATCGCCATCGGCGCCGCCTGGATGGGAGCGCGGGCGTTCACCAACACGTCGGGCCCCGGCATTTCGCTGATGCAGGAGTTCATCGGGCTGGCCTACTACACCGAGATTCCCGCGGTCTTCTTCGACGTGCAGCGCTGCGGCCCGGCCACCGGCATGCCCACGCGCACGCAACAGGCCGACCTGATGTCGCTGGCGTATGCCTCGCACGGCGACACCAAGCACATCGTGCTCTTTCCGGCGGATCCCGGCGAGTGCTTCGAGATGTCGGTGACGGCCTTCGACCTCGCCGAGCGGTTCCAGACGCCGGTGTTCGTGGCATCGGACCTCGACATCGGCATGAATGACTGGATGGTGCCCCGGCTCCAGTGGGACGACGCATATCGTCCCGATCGCGGCAAGGTGCTCGACGCCGCCGCGCTGGAGAAGGTGAAGAAATTCTCGCGCTACCTCGACGTCGACGGTGACGGCATCGCCGCGCGCACGCTGCCCGGTTCGGGCGCCAAGGGTGCCTACTTCGTGCGCGGCTCGGGGCACGACAAGCATGCGGCGTACACCGAGGATTCCGACGCGTACCAGGAGGTCGTCGACCGCCTTGCGCGGAAGTTCGAGAACGCCGCGCTCGCCGTGCCCAAGCCCGACCTGCGCCTGCAGGACGGGTCCGAGACGGGGGTCATCACCATCGGTAGCTGCGACGCCGCCGTGCGCGAGGCGGTGGACCGCCTGCGCGAACAGGGAGTGCACGTGGATTTCATGCGCATCAAGGCGTTCCCCTTCGGCCCCGAGGTTCGCGACTTCCTGGTGCGCCACGCCAACACCTTCGTCATCGAGCAGAACCGCGACGCGCAGTTGCGCGCCCTGCTGGCCATCGAGACGGGCATTCCCCGCGACCTGATGATCCCGGTGCTCGACTACTCGGGCATGCCCCTCACCTGCACGGCGCTCGTGGCCGCCGTGACGAAGTACCTGGCTGAGGTGCCCACATGACGTCCATTACCAAGCCTCCCGTTCGCCACCCCGGCCTGCCGCGCAACGCGCTCGGACTCACCAGGCGTGACTACGAAGGCTCGATGTCCACGCTGTGCGCGGGGTGCGGACACGACTCCGTGACGGCCGCACTCATCCAGGCGTTCTGGGAACTCGACCTCCCGCCGGATCGCGCGGCCAAGATGAGCGGCATCGGCTGCTCGTCCAAGACGACGGCGTACTTCATGAAGGAATCGCACGGCTTCAACTCCGTGCATGGCCGGATGCCATCGGTCACGTCGGGCGCAAACGCCGCCAACCGCGCCCTCACCTACATCGGCATCTCCGGTGACGGCGACTCGCTGTCCATCGGGCTCGGACAGATGTGCCACGCCATCCGGCGCAACGTGAACATGCTGTACATGCTGGAGAACAACGGCGTGTACGGGCTCACCAAGGGACAGTTCTCGGCCTCGGCCGACATCGGCTCCACATCCAAGAAGGGCGAGGCCAACGAACAGGCGCCTATCGACCCGGTGCTGCTGGCACTCACCCTCGGCGCCACCTTCGTGGCCCGGTCATTCTCGGGCGACAAGGCGCAGCTCGTGCCGATCGTCAAGACGGGACTGACGCACCGCGGCTTCGCGCTGATCGACGTCATCTCGCCCTGCGTGTCGTTCAACGACCACGACGGATCCACCAAGAGCTACGCCTACATGCGCGAGCACGAGATGGAGGCGGTGGATGCCGACTTCGTGCCGCTGCGCCGCGAGATCACGGTCCCCGAGGATCACGCGGCGGTGACCGTGGTGCAACTGCACGACGGCAGCACCGTGCGCCTGCGCGCCACCGCGCCCGGCTACGACGCCACCAACCGCGAGGCCGCGTACCGGCACGTGCGCAGCTGCCAGAAACGCGGCGAAGTGGCCACCGGCCTGCTGTTCATCGACGAAGCCGGGCGCGACCTGCACGACATGAACCGCACCGTCGAGACGCCGCTCGCCGAGCTGCCGTTCGAGGCGCTCTGCCCGGGCAAGGCCGCGCTCGACGCGCTGATGGAGCGGTACCGCTAATAACTCCTGTGCCTCTGTTCTCTTTGCAAGGAGACCTGCCCGTGTTCGTCAAGCATTTCACCCGTCTCGCCGTGGCGCTGGCGCTCATGTCGCCGGTGGCGGCGCTCGCCCAGGTGCGCCCCATTTCCGCCACGGAAATCGACGGTTACCTGCGCTTCCTTTCCAGCGACCTGCTCGAGGGGCGCGCCCCCGCCACCCGCGGCGACCGCCTGACCGTCGAGTATCTCGCCTCGCAGCTGCGCGCCTTTGGCGTCGAGCCACCGGCCAATGGCTCGTACCTGCAGAAGGTGCCCATCGACATCATCGACGCCCGCCCCGCGACCATGCGGGCCGAGGCTGCGGGCAAGGCGACCGTGCGCCTGCGCTATCCCGACGATGTCGTCCTTTGGGGCGGCAGCGCGGTGGAGAAGAGTGCGGCAAGGGCCGAGCTCGTCTTCGTGGGCTACGGGGCCGTCGCTCCCGAGTATCAGTGGAACGATTTCAAGAACGTGGACGTGAAGGGGAAGATTCTCCTCGTGCTCGTCAACGACCCGCCGGCCCCAACTGGCGAGCCGAAGATGTTCGGCGGCCGGGCGATGACCTACTACGGCCGCTGGCCCTACAAGTTCGAGGAAGCCGAGCGTCAGGGCGCCATTGGCGCGCTCATCGTGCACACCACCGAACGCGCGGGCTATCCGTGGCACACCGTCGTCGGTTCGTGGGCCAAGGAACAGCGCGCCCTTCCCCGCGACCCCAGGCTCCCCGCAGCGCTGGGCTTTCGCGGCTGGATCACCGACACGGCCGCCACGGCAATGCTCAGGCAGGCCAGCCTCGATCTTGGCACGATGCGCAAGCAGGCCGAGTCGCGCGACTTCCGCCCGGTGGGCACCGGCATCACGTTCGACGTCGCCTTCACCAACGTCGTGTCGCACCTCGAGAGCTCGAACGTGGTCGGGGTGGTGCGTGGCAGCGACCCGAAGCGCCGCGACGAGTACGTGGTGATGAGCTCTCACTGGGATCACCTCGGCCTCGGCCCCAAGGTGAACGGCGACTCCATCTACAATGGCGCACTGGACAACGCCTCGGGCGTCGCCGACCTGCTGGCCATCGCCCGCGTCCTTGCGCAGGGAACCAGGCCGGCGCGTTCCCTGCTCTTCTCGTTCGTCACCGCCGAGGAGAGCGGCCTGCTAGGCTCGCAGTACTTCGCCGAGAATCCCCCGGTGCCGGTGGAGTCGATGGTCGCCAACCTCAACATGGATGGCGGCAACCTGCTCGGGCGCACCAGGGACCTCAACGTGCTGGGCGACACCAAGAGTTCGCTCGGTGCGCGGCTGACCGCGCTCATCAAGCCGCAGGGCATGCGCATCACCCCCGAGGAATTCCCCGAGCGCGGTTCGTTCTACCGCTCCGACCACTTCGCATTCGCCAAGGTCGGCGTGCCGTCGGTGTCGATTGGCGAGGGCAATGACTTCGTGGGCCGCGCCAAGGGCTGGGGCACGCAGCAGGGCGAGGACTACACCGCCCATCGCTACCATCAGCCCAGCGACGAGCACAAGCCCGATTTCGACTTGGGTGGCGCCGTGCAGTTGAGCAACATCGTGCTTTCGTTCGCGCGCACGCTGGCCAGCGACGCCAAGTGGCCCACGTGGAACAAGGACGCCGAGTTCCAGCGGAAGGCGAAGAAGCCAGCCATGTAGACGGTAGACGGTAGACGGTAGAAGCTGCCGTCTACCGTCTACCGTCTGCCGTCTATCATCCACCGTCTACCGTCTCCGAATGACCCTCCGGCTCTATTACGCCGACACCTACCTCCGCGCATTCGACGCCACCATCGTCGAGCGCGCGGACGGCGGGCGTCGCATCTACCTCGACCGCTCGGCGTTCTACCCGGCGTCGGGTGGCCAGCCGCACGACCTGGGCACGCTGGGGGGCGTCGCCGTCACCGACGTCGTTGACGAAGATGAGCGCGTGGCCCATGTGCTGGCCGAGCCGTACACCGGCGATGACGCCGTGCACGGCGTCATCGACTGGTCGCGCCGGTGGGACTACACGCAGCAGCACACCGGACAGCACCTGCTCTCCGGCGCGTTCATGACGCTGTTCGGCTGGCCGACTGTCAGCGTGCATTTCGGTGACGTCATGAGCAGTCTCGAGCTTCGCGTGCCGGCCATCTCGGCCGCACAGCTTCGTCGCACGGAGGAACTGGCCAACGCGCTGGTCGCCGAGAACCGCACGGTGGCGGTCACCTACGAAGACGCCGCTGCCGTGGCGTCGCGCCTGCGCAAGGCACCCGTCCGGGAGGGCACGCTGCGCGTGGTCACCATCGAGCGGCTCGACGTCAGCGCGTGCGGCGGCACGCACGTGCGGGCCACCGGCGAAATTGGCGCCATCCTGTTGCGACGGGTGGAGAAGTTGCGCGACAATACGCGCGTCGAGTTCCTGTGCGGCGCGCGCGCCATTTGTCGCGCGCGCACCGACTACGACGCACTGAGCGACATTGCCGCGCGCCTTTCAGCCGGCGTCGATGAAGTGGCACCGCTGGTCCTGGCGCAGGCCGACGAAGTGAAGGCGATCGCCGGGGCATACCGGAAGCTCGTCGAGGAAGTGACCGGCCATCGCGCACGCGCGCTGTGGAAGTCCACGCCCCCGGGGACTGATGGTGTTCGACGACTGCGTGGCACCGATGGCATGACGCCCGATGAACTACGTGCCTTCGCCCTGGCCTGCGCCGCACGCCCGGCGACCATCTTCGCCGGGGCGTTTCGCGCAACACGCACCATCGCGCTGGCCGTGTCGGCCGATCTCGATGCGAACGCCGGGATCCTGCTCAAGAACGAACTGCAGAAGGTCGGCGGTCGCGGCGGCGGTTCGGCGCGTACGGCACAAGGCACGGTGCCCTCTGACGAGCAGGTGGATACCGTGTTGGCCGCGCTGCTCGCCGCGGCAATCAGTCAGGCATCCTAGGCTGCCGCGCGTCGCCGTGACAGTGCGCCAACTCCTTCCCTTCCTCGCCGTGGCCGCCGCCGTGCTCAACACGCGCGCCGACGCCCTGGGCCTGCGATCGCAGGTCCACGTGTTCAAGCCGCTGGCAACGCTCGCCCTGGTGGCCATCGTGCTGCGCGCAGCGGGCACGTCGCGCTACCGCTCGTGGATCGCCGTCGGCCTCGTGGCCTCACTCGCCGGAGACATCCTGCTGATGCTCCCGCCGGGCCGCTTCGTGCTCGGCCTCGTCGCGTTCCTGATGGCGCACCTGTCCTACATTCGCGCGTTCGCCAGTGATGGCGCGGGAGTGAGGGCACCGCTCCTGCCGGGTATTCCGGTCCTCGTGGCCGCCATTGCGGTGCTGGCCTTTCTCTGGCCGTCGCTTGGCGCCATGCGAATTCCGGTGGCCTGTTATGTGGCCACCATCGCCGTCATGTCGTGGCAGGCCCTTGCGCGCTGGCAGGTACGCCGTTCACGGGACGCCGCGTTCGCTGCCGTCGGAAGTCTCTTCTTCCTGGTGTCGGACTCGGCGCTGGCGATCGATCGCTTTGTCGCCCCCTATCCCGGCGCCGTCTTCGTGGTGCTGGGCACCTACTACGCGGCGCAGTGGGGACTCACGCTGTCCGCCGCAACGGAACGAGGGGTGGGGAGACATTCCAACTGACTCGCGCCGGCGCACCGCGAACGTCATCGATGACTCGTAGTTCGCGCGATGTGGTCGTGGAGGGGAGGGGGGCTCTCACGGAGACCGGAGCGGACGGTGTTTCACAGAGACTGCAACAGCTTTGAAGGTGGGGGCTCGGCGGACGATGCTGTCCGCCCAAGCCCCCTCAAGTGGTTTTGCAGCCTCCGTGTCCTTATAGTCCCTCCGGTCTTCGTGAGGGGCCCCCTCGTGCTCTTCCGGTCTTCGTGAGAGGCCTCTCGATTCGTCCGCTGCATGCCAGCATCACCGACAGCTCGTCACCAGCCGCGTGGCCTCGGGAGACCGTGGGAAGAGCGCCAGGGCCGCCCTGGCCTCTTCGCACCCGCGCGTACGGGAGCCGCGCGACATCATCAGTTGCGCATAGCGCAGGCGAATGCGGAAGGAGCCGGGATCGAGTGAAGCGGCCCGCCCAATCTGGCCGGCACTGTAAGCGTCCATCGCCGCGATCTTGAGCGCGCTGTACTCGGAAGCCGCGAAGCCGGCGGCCAGCACCAGCAGTCCAAGCAACGCGCGCCGCCCCCGCTTGATCGGCGCCGGCGCGGACAATGCCTCCGGCGGCGGCAAGAGCGCGCCCATCGATGCCCAGAACACCAGCGACGGCGTGGCCAGCAGCAGCACCGCGTCAAATGCTCCCTCCACCGCGATGATGGCAACCACGGCCGTGCCGGTGATGGCGCGCAGCCGGACGTCGAGAGGCAAGTCGAGCCGCCCCCACCCGCGCAGGCCGGCCAGTGCGACTCCGGCGAGCAACGCCGTCCACGCGATGAAGGCAGGAAGTCCGCGCTCGGAGAGCATGGCCATCCAGTCGCTCGACGGCCATGGGTTGGACGTCATTCCCGTTTCCATGCTCAGGGACGGGTCTGAGCGCGGAGCTACCCCCGGGTATTCCACCGCCCAGTTGCCGGTGCCCACACCGAGCACCGGATGAGCCACCACCAGGCGCGCCGAATTGGCGTACTGCCGCAGGCGTCCCAGTCCGCTTCCTTTGCGGTAGTTCACCATCCCCATGGCTGACTCGAGGTATGGGTTGTCGCTGCGCCAGTCGAGCGTGTTGGGGATGACGATGGCACTGGCGCCGCCCACCAGCATTCCACCGATGATCAGCACCAGCCCGCGTCGTGCCGAGGCGT
>JBBTJT010000127.1:0-4759 GCA_038059315.1 Gemmatimonadota bacterium | reverse complement strand
TCGCCCGAACTCCACATCGTGCCGCGACGCCACAGCCAGGCCAGGACTGCCACCACGGCACAACAGACGAGCGCCAGCCACGCGGCGCGCGTGCGCGACAGGACGAGCGCCGCTGCATTCACTCCCAGCCCAAGCGCCGCCATCAAGGCGCCAGGCATGCCGCGTGCCGTGAGCGCGAGATAGCCGAGCAGTGGAATGCCGGCAGCGGCGATGTGCGCCATGAAGTTGCGGTTGCCGAACGTTCCCCCCGGCGCGCGACTGAGCGACGCCAGGTCGCTTGACACTCCGTACGCCTGCGCCAGCGCCGTCCCGGCACCGATCACCGTCACGATCGCCAAGCCCCGGATGAGGACATCGCGAGCGTCATTTGCCGCCGCGGCGCGTGCTCCCCACCAGGCGAATGCGGCGCTGACGCTGATCGCCAGCGCGCGCGCGGCCAGCCAATGATTCGGCGCAAACAGGGCCGAAGCCACGGAAAAAGTCAGAAAGACCGCGAACAGGACGTCGAGTTTCGTGCGGCGCTGTTCGCCGCCACCGGCAATGACCAGCACCAGCGCCAGCGCGGCGCCGACATGCAGGGCCAGTTCCTTGGGCACGAGAAAGCGGTCGAGATCGAACGACCGGTACGGCAGCGCCGCGAGCGTCGCGATGGCCGCCAGCACGACCAGTGACCAGCCAGCAGCCAGGTGCGTGCGATGATGGGCGGCGGGAATATTCACGCGCTTGGAGCCAACGGAAACCAGACGCGGAATCGCGACCCGCGGCCTGGAGCGCTGCCAACCTCGATCGCCCCCTGGTGTGCACGCACGATGCCGAGCGCGGCGGCGAGTCCCAGCCCGCGGCCAAGGAACTTGGTGGAGACGAACGGCTCGAAGAGGCGATCCCGCACCTGCTCGTCCAGTCCCGGTCCGTCGTCTGTCACGTCGAAGAAGGCGTATGGACCGTCCTCGAGTGCGCCGGGCCACCATCGTTCCGCCACGTTCCCCGCCGACACCTGCTCGACACCGGTGCGCACCACGATGTGCCCATCGTCACGCCCGGCCAGCGCCTCCGACGCATTCGTCAGCAGTGCCAGCGCCACCTGCCGCAGCTGCGTCACGTCACCAAGCACGAGCGCCGGCTGCCCGTGCTCCACCTTCACGATGATACGATTGCGCACGGAGGGCTCGAAGACGCGCGCGGCATCGTCGGCGATCCGGCCAAGCTGCACCGGTTCCGGCCGGCGCATCGACTTGCCGGCGTACGCCAGCAGCTGTCCCGTGAGGTCGGCGGCACGGCGCGCGGCCTGCTCCACTTCGGCCAGGTGCGTGGCGAGCGTCGAACCGGGCGGCACCTCGGCGCGGGCGAAGCTCGCGTTGCCGAGGATCGAGGCAAGGATGTTGTTGAAGTCGTGCGCCACGCCCCCGGCCAGCGCACCAATGCTCTCGAGCCGGGCCACGCGTTCCATGCGCTGGTCGAGCGCGCGTGCCTCCTCTTCCATCCGCTTGCGTTCCGTGATGTCGTCGGCCACGACGATGTGGAAGTCCGCCTCGCCGGCGATCGAGGGCGCCACCGAGACGTTGGCTCGCACCCAGATCTCCGAACCATCCACGCGCCGGAATCGCTGTTCCACCTGCACGCTCGACACCACGCCTTGCTCGAGCTGGGTCAGCGTCTCGGAGGACGGGTTCCGCTCGCCGATGACGAAGTCGTGCCAGTTCACGCCGATGTCGCGCGTGGCATCGAGACCGAACATCTCGGCGAAGCGCTGGTTGGCGCGCAGCAGGCGGCCGGCAACGTCGAAGTGCGCCACGCCGACCGCAGCCAGGTGAAAGGTCGTCGCCTCGCGTCGCTCCGCTGTCTCGCGCGCATCCTCCTGGCCGGCCACGGCGACGACCATCCGGACGATGACGATCAGCAAGACGGCCATCAGCAGCACGAGCAGGATGGAGACCGATACCGTGGGGCCATACCAACCGCGAATGCGTCCGCTCACCACGACGATGGCCAGGAGGGGCGAAACGATGAGCGTGGGCAGAATGAGCCGGCGCGCCATGACACCGGCTGGTCCGCGACGCGCGAATAGCGCCATCACGCCGTGCGAGCTGCGCAACGCGATGGTGCCCGCGGCCAGCACGCTCAGCGCAATCGCCGTGGGAAGCGCCATGCCGATGAGCCGTGACAGTGGAAAGATTGCTGGTGTCTCGTCCACGCTGTTTACGGTTGCCGCCAGCGCGATCACGAGCACGACGGCCGCGGCGGTGCGGGAGATCTCGATATGACGCGTGCCGCGCACCGCAATGAGGAACTGCGCGCCGCCCAGCAGCAGAAAACTGAGCCCGGCCGCGCGCGCGGTGCGGCCCGGCGTGTTCACGTCGGCGGCAAGCACGCGGTCGCCAAACAGCCACAGGTCGGTTGGCAGGGCAAGCCCGGCACTGTGCTGCACGACGATGAGCACGCCAAAGGCCGCCACGAGTGCGCCGAGGAACGCTGCCAATTGCCGGCGACTGCGATCGGGAGCGCCATCCAGCAGGACGATGGCCGCGGCGACGAGGATGAGCGCCAGTGCCGTGTTGGGAACGATCAGCGGCGCCCCGGGGAGCAGGCGACGCATGATATCGATATTCGCGCTCCACCCGGCGAGTGCCACCACGCCAAGCATCGCGGCCAGGGCGCTGGCGCGTCGGGGCAGGGCCGTCAGGAAATCGGCAAACGGGGTGGTGACCAAGGAAGGCTCCAATGAGTCCATGCTTATTCTAGTTGCCGGAACCCCCGCTGCCAGCGCATGCTATGGTAACGTCCAGCCCGGCGAATGCCGGTGAGGTCGACCGAAGCCGCTGATGCCATCCCCCGAACTCCCCGATTCGCTCGACACGGCCATTCGCCTGGCGGTGGCTGGACTCGTGGGCCTTGCCGTCGGCATCGAGCGGCAGCGCTCGGGTCATTCCATCGGTCCTGGGCAGGATTTTGCCGGTACGCGCACCTTTCTTCTCCTCGGCCTTCTTGGCGGACTCGGCGGGCTCTTCGTTGCCTATGAGGTCGCGCTCGCCGGCGTGGCACTGGTCGCGGCGGGCGCGCTCCTGACGGTTGGTGCGTACGTGATGACCGCGCGCCGCGGCACGGCGGATGCCGTGGACGGCACCACGGAAGTCGCCGCCCTGGTCGTGCTGGCCCTCGGGTTGCTCGCCGGCGGTGGCGCACTGCGTCTCGCCAGTGGCACCGGCGCGGTAGTCGTGCTGGCCCTTGCCGAAAAACGGCGTCTGCACAGCTGGGTCGACCGGCTCGACCCCGCCGAAATGCGCGCCGCACTGCAATTCTCCGTGCTGGCACTCGTGGTCCTGCCCCTGCTCCCCGCCACGCTCCACACCCCACTCGGAGAACTCACGCCGCGCGGCACGTGGATCTTCGTCCTTATCATCTCGGCGCTGAACTTCAGCGGTCACGTGGCACGCCGGCTTGTCGGCGACGAACGCGGCTATGCCGTCACCGGAGCGCTGGGCGGCGTCGTCTCCTCCACGGCGGTCACCTGGGGTTTTGCCCGCGAGAGCGGGCGTGACAAGTCGCTCGGCGCATCTTATGCGGTGGGCGTCGTCGCCGCCTGCACGGTGCTTTTTCCGCGCGTCGTTGTCGTCGTCTCGCTGCTGAACCCGAACGTGGCGCTGGCGGTGCTTCCGTACCTTGCGGCGCCGTTCGTCGCCGGCGTCGCCATCTCCGCGTGGGGCGGCCGCGCGCACCGAACTTCCGGGAAGCCCGCGGAGTCCACGCCGCGCAGTCCGCTGCGACTCGGCACGGCGCTGCAGCTGGCGGCGGCATTCCAGCTGGTGCTGCTGCTCATGGTGATTGTGCGCCGCCAGTTCGGCGACGCGGGTGTGTACACCTCGGCGGCGCTCCTTGGCGCCACCGACGTCGATGCGCTGTCGGTGGCGATGACACGATCCGGTGATGCGGCGTTTGCCCCGGTCGCCGCACGGGCCATCGGCGTGGGCATCGCGTCGAACACGCTGCTCAAGCTCGGGTTGGCGCTCGTCGTCGGCCGCGGCGTGTTCCGCTGGAGGACCGCGTTCGCCCTCACCGTCATGCTGGTTGCGTTGGTCGCCTCGCTCCTTCTTCTTCCCTGATGTCGGATACACCCCTTTCGGACTATTCGCATGCCCGACGAATCTGAAGTCTCGTTCTCCCTCGCCCTGCGCGAGGGTTACGCCTTTACCGTGGACTTTGGCGATGCCGGCATCCCGCCGATGACCATCGACGAAACACCGCCGCTGGGGCACAATGAGGGACCTAACCCGTCGCGCGTCCTGGCCGCGTCGATAGCCGGTTGCTTGGGCGCGAGCCTGTTGTTCTGCCTGCGAAAGGCGCACGTCGATGTCGCCACGCTGCAGGCCGAAGTTCGCGTCACGAACGGCCGGAATGAGAAGGGACGGCTGCGCGTGAAGAAGGTGGCGGTGCGGCTGGCGCCTTCCGTGCCGGTCGATCAACAGTTCCGCATGGACCGCTGCCTCGAGATATTCGAGGATTTCTGCGTGGTGACCGCTAGCGTGCGCGAGGGAGTGGAGATCGACGTGAAGGTCGACACCCGGCCGGCGTAGCGCCTAGAAGCGTTCGCCCTTCGCTTCTCGCTGTGCGCTTCCCGCGGCGCGAATGCGCGGGTAGAGCGCCCAGAAGACGAGCGCGAGGCCCGCGGCCTGGGCAAGCCCGCCCAGCATGATGGCCATGCGCAGCCCGCGACCCGGCGCCACGCCAGCCATCATCTCGGCGACGACGCGCAGCGCCGTCCCCG
>JBBTJT010000126.1:6631-9158 GCA_038059315.1 Gemmatimonadota bacterium | reverse complement strand
ACGATCCAGGATGGTCGTCGGGCTTTGGCCATTGTCGCCTCCTCCCATTGATCGCCGCAGGTGAGGCAGACAATGTACAACATGATTTACGGATAAGTTAAGTCGCGGAGTGATCATTCCTGCCGAGATGCGGACCACTTCCCCGTTCGAAGTACAGGACCCGGCTCGGTAGCATGGCTGAAGGAAGTGCCTCGAGCCTGTGTCATGGAGTCGAGCCGCCTCTCGGATGAACATGCGATTAGGACAATGACTCACATCCGCGCGACGGTGGTCTCCGCGCTTCTGGCGACCAGCTGCCTGGTTGCGCCGCTCAATCGGCTTCTACTACGTCGGCATGAACGTTCAAAAGGTGGGACGCACCACCGGATGGACGTCAGTCTCGCGCAGGTCGCGCACGAAGCAGTGCTTCTCGCCGACCTCGATTTCCGTGCGGTCGATCCGCGTGTAGCGCAGGATCTTCTCGGGAAATTCGTCGAGCTTGACCTTGGCGAAGCCGCACGCCTCGAAGATCTCCTCGGAGAACGAGACCGCGAAGAGGTACTCATAGCCGCGGCGGCGCGCGAGGTCGGCGATGGCCTCGATGAGCAGCACGCCGTAACCGCGACCGCGCGCCGTCGGCAGCACGGCGAGGCCCACGAGCTCGGCCACGGACGGCGAGTACTCATCGATGGCCACGCACCCCGCCAGGCGGCCGTCCTCGCCGCGCAGCACGCGGTAGTCGGCGAGGTGTTCCTCGACGAACTCCGGCGTCCGGTGCAGCGTCTTGCCCTCGGGGGCGAAGAGGTTGTTGAGCGCGGCAATGGCCGCGACATCGCGTTCCGTGGGAAGGTTGGTCATCCGAGCTCCGTATTCTCCAGTCGCCTCAGCGCGACCCTGATGGGAATGACCGTCGACGCCACGCACAGCAGCGTGGCCGCGCCGAAGCCGAGCACCATCTCCAGCGGGTTCTCGCTCTGGTGAAAGGCGCGCGCCGACAGGAAACCGTACACCGGACGCGCCTCGAGGATAATCGTCCCGCCGATGATGCAGATCGACGCCATCATGAACAGCAGGCCGCCGAACGACGTCGGGATCTGCGCGGCGTTCTCCGTCTCGAACTGCGGGAACATCGTCCCGAAGCCGATGGCCAGCCCGGCGATGGCGAACGTCATCAGCGTGATCGTGAGCACCGACACGAGAAACATGAACACCGACACCTGGAGCAGGTAGTTGGTGACGACCACGATGCCGAGCGCGAGCACCAGCAGCGGTAACGTGCCCACCCAGAACTTGGCCCACAGCAGGTCGCGCATGGCCAGCGGGCTCGAACGCAGCAGCCAGAGCGTGCGTCCCTCCAGCGACACGGCGGGAAAGATGAAGCGCGCGGCGATCGACGCCAGCACGAAGCCGGCGAGCACGAGGTTGAGGAAGGGCACGACGTTCACGAGGAAGAAGGTGATCCCCTCGCCCCTGAGCGGCAGGTACTTGATGTTGAAGACGTACACCACCACCAGCACGGCCAGCAGGATCAGCTGGCTCCACTGCGTGGTGTCGCGGAAGAACAGCCGCACCTCCTTCATGACGAGCTCGCGCTTCAGCGTTCCCAGCGGGGCCAGCGCGCGCATGCCCAGCTTCTGCATGATCCCGACGCGTGCCCAGCGCTCGGCGCTCTCCTGGGCCTTGCTGAACCCGGCGGCGTACAGGGCGCGGTGGAGCAGCGCGCCGACCACCACGAAGGCGGCGGCAGTGGACCACAGCATGTACATCGACAGGGCGTCGGACTTGTCCGCGAGGAAGCTCATCACCGACCTTTGCACCCATTCGCTGGGGAGGAGCGGCGACGTGGGGCCGCGCAGCACGGCGATGAAGTCGACCAGCGACCGGAATCCCTCGGGGCGGGCCAGCTTCTCCGGGCGCACGAGGCGGAACAGCAGGACGATGCCCCCGGCCGTCAGCACCGCGATGACGCTGAGGATGTCGCGGGTGCGCCGCGCCGGGAAGATGTTCACCAGCAGCAGCGTCACCGCGCTGCCCAGCACCGACGGTATGACGAGGAACGGAATGAACGTGAAGGCCACGAACGGCCCGAAGCCCCACCCGCCATCGTAGGCCATGCCGTACGCCGTGAACATCGGGATGGCCAGCAGCACGACCATCCAGCTGGAGAAGATCGTCGTCTCCAGCAGCTTGGCGGCGTAGACGCGCAGCCAGTCCACCGGGGCCGACACCAGCAGGTCGAGGTCCTTGGCCAGGAAGAACGACGAGAGTGCCGTGATGACGTTGGACAGCAGCAGCAGCGAGAAGAAGCTGAGGAGCAGCAGGCCCAGCAGCTTGCCGGCCAGCAACTCGCCGATCTCCGGCACGCCCTTGAAGTAGCTCAGCAGCTTGTAGAGCACGCCGAAGATGAAGCCCCAGAACAGGACTCCCACCACGCCGAGCACGGCAAAGCGCGCGCCGCGTCCGCGCTCGCCGGCCATCCCCCGCGCCCGCGCCGTGAGATACTTGGGCGTGAGGATCCAGAGCAGCGGCGCGTCGGGATTCTCGACGA
>JBBTJT010000126.1:0-6531 GCA_038059315.1 Gemmatimonadota bacterium | reverse complement strand
CCGGTCAGCTTCAGGAAGATCTCCTCCAGCCCGCTGCCGCCGTACGTCGCCGAACCGCGCAACTCGGACATCGTGCCGAGCGCGTGCATCTTGCCGTTGACGATGATGCCGATGCGGTCGCACAGCGACTCGGCCGTCGCCAGCGTGTGCGTGCTCATCATGATCGTGTGGCCGCGCGCCGCGTACTCGCGGAACAGGTCGCGCAGGATCTTGATGGCCTTCGGGTCGAGTCCGACGTGCGGCTCGTCGACCACGATGACCTCGGGACGGTGCACGAATGCGCTCGAGATGATGAGCTTCTGCCGCATGCCGTGGCTGTAGCTCTCCACCAATTCGTCGCGCCACTCCTCGAGGTCGAACAGGGCCAGCAACTCGCGGGCGCGGTGCTCCACCTGGGCGCCATGCTGGTCGTAGAGACCGGCGACGAAGCGCAGGAACTCGGCGCCCGTGAGCTTCTCGTAGATGAACGGGCGGTCGGGAATGAAGCCGAGCTTCGCCTTGGCCGCGATCGGGTCGACCGCCAGGTCGACACCGCCGATGAACACCCGGCCCGCCGTGGGCTTCAGGATGCCGGCGATCATGCGTAGCGTCGTCGTCTTCCCGGCGCCGTTCGGGCCAAGGAAACCGAACAGTTCGCCCTGCGGCACGTGCAGGTCGAGCCCGTCGACGGCGACGAACGAGCCGTAGTTCTTGGTGAGGCCGGAGAGTCGGATCATACGATGACGGTAGACGGTAGACGGTGGACGGTGGACGGTGGACGATGGACGATGGACGGTAGACGATGGACGGTAGGTAGTGGACGCGGGCGACAGGGATTGGCGGAGATCGTCGGCTACCGTCTACCGTCTGCCGTCCACCGTCTCTATCTCGAGATTGCCAATCAACCTGAGCAACTCCGCTTGCTTGTTGAGACCGCCGATCACGAACCGCAGGTGCGCCGCGTCCGCGGGGAACTGGCCAAACGTCGGGTCCACCGCCACCCACTCCCCCAGCCAGATCTCCGGCCACGCGTGGTAGTAGAACTTCCCGCGCACGAACGCGAGGCCGGTGGCGATGCGCGCCGGAATGCCGACGGCCCGCGAGAGCGCCACGTACAGCTGCGTGTGCTCGTTGCAGTCGCCGCGCCGCGCGCGCAGCACCTGCACCGCGTTGGGCACGCTGAAGGTCACTTCCTTCCTGAGTGAGTCGAAGACCCAGCGGTTCAGCTTCTCCGCCACTTTGCGCGCGTCGCGCTCCAGGCCGGTGACCGCGATGGCCTTCTGCACGATCGCGATATCCGTGCTCTGCAGCAGCGGTTCGGGGCCGAGCTCGGCCTTGAAGCGGGCCATGAACTCGGGCGCCCGCGTCGTCAGCGAGTAGGTCGTGACGGGCACCGTCCGGCGCTCGATGGTCAGGGTGTCGCCGCGCAGCGACTGCCGTCCGCCGTCGAGGTCGTAGCCGTCCAACCGCACGCCCGACAGGAGGACGCGCAGGCGCGGCAGCGTCCCCCTGCCGAGACTGACGCCCGCCGAGATCGCCGAACTCTCCAGGATGTTGCGTTGCGCGCCGCTGCCTGCGGCGGCCACGGCGTCGCGGGCGATGCGCCAGTTCTCGAAGGCGAGTTCGTATGCCATTCGACGCAGGGTGATGCCCGCCGCCTGCGTGGCCAGCACCACGCGCCCCTGCGCATCCACCCAGCCGTTGAAACCTGCTCCTTCCACGCCGACCACGTGCCATGCGCGCACGGTGTCGGTGAGGGCGCTCGTCCACCGCTTCGCCGTCGGGTCGAACCGGGCCGAGTCATCCACGACGAAGAGGCTCTCGGCCTGCACCGTCAGCGCCACGTTGCGCGACTGCAACTGCTGCGGGTCGAACGTCGGCAGGCGGTACGTCTTGCCGACCTTCGGCGTCTCCCCGAGCGCGACGGCCAGCGGCGCCAGCGTTGGCACCAGCACGGGGCCGCGCACCGGCACGCGCTGCGTGTCGGCGCTCTGTCCCGGCACGTCCATGGCGAAGATCACGACACTGTCTCCCTCGGTACGCCCCACCACGCGCATCGGGGTTTGCGCCGCTTCCGCCTGCACGTCGAACGTTCTGAGGGCGAGGCCGCGCGACAACAGCACCACCGACCGTGCCGAAGCGCGCTGCGACTGGCCCGCCACCGGCAGGTCGGCCACGAAATAGTCGGTGACCTCGATGCCCTGCGGCACGGTGTCGATCGTCGTCGACGCAAACCCGATGCGCGTGCCGTTCTGCTCCACCGCGAAGAAGGTGGCCCCGGGACTGAGGCGCAGCGCCGCCTCCACCAGGCGCTCGGCACGTCCCTGGAAGAACTCGCGCCGCACCAGCAGCGACAGCCCTCCACCCCACGCGCCCAGGAGGAGCAGGGCAGTCGCCTGACGACGGCGACCGCGTCCGGAGATGCTCATGCGCCGTGCAGGACCAGCCGCAGCCGGCGCGTCACCGTCCCTGGACCTCGCGCATGCGGCGATAGGCGACGGCCGCATCAGTGGGCCGGCCGAGCCGGTCAAGGACGATTCCGACGCCCTTGAAGGCGCGCCAGGCGCTCGGGTCGAGAATCGTCGCCCGTTCGTAGGCGGCCAGCGCCGCGGGCAGCTGGTCCACGTGGTTCAGCGCCTCACCCAGGTAGAAATGGGCCAGCGCGTCGTCCGAACGCTGGCTGGCCGCCTTCTGCAACGGCTCCACCGCGTCGCGCCACCGGGCGCGCCGGCACGACAGAATACCCGCCTGCAGCTGCACCTCCGGATCATCGGCGCGCAGTTTCGCGGCGCGCTTCAACTCGGCCTCGGCCAGGTCGTACTTCAGCCGGCTCCCCAGCAGGAAGGCGCGCGCGCAGATCAGGCGCAGCTCATCGCCGCCGTTGGCCAGGCACTCGTCGAGCGCCGAGAGCGCGCCGGCGGCGTTGCCGTGCTTGTCGAGCGCCTGCGCGTAGGCAATGACCGCGTCGACGTCGCGCGGCGACAGTTCGGTGGCGCGCTTCAGGGGATCGAGTGACGCGCTGGGCAGCGCCACGGGCGTCGGGCGCGACGGCGCAATCATGGCTTCAGGCATCGACGACGCGCGCGGTGATGCCGACCCCTCGTCGCGTGGTGCGAACGCGGGGCGCATGGCGCCCGGGCGAGTGGACGCCGGGCGCGCGACGTCGGGGGCGGCAGCGGCCGGTCGAGACGTCGGTGGCCTGACGGCGGCGACGGTCCACGACGCCGCCGGCCGGGTGACGGGCGCCGCCGAATTGCCCGTTGCCCGGGCTGGTGGGACGGCGGAGGCGCGCGGCGCGGTGGGCGCCGACTCCGTCTCCTGCACGAGGCGCACCGACCAACCCGGTCCGGCGCCGTCCAGCTCGTCGTACGAGGACTCACCGCACACCGGCGGCTCACGGAACGTGACCACGGACAGGCCGTCCGCTCCCTGGCTCGCTTCGCCCTGACGTTCCACGCGCAGCTGCGGCACGGCCGCGACGTCGCCAAACGAGAGTTGGGCGGGGTCGTAATCGGTTCCGTCGAGGGATGGGTGCAGCGGGTCTCGCGTGTTCACGAGGCTCCGAAAGTAGGGGACGAAAGGAACAATCTAGCCGGGGTGTCCCTTGGTCGGCCAACTGCCGGCCCCCGAGTTGCCCGGATGCCCAGCTCCCATCTTGGGCTCCCCGCCGCCATCTTTATGGGTCTATGTCCGACGAAGCCCTCATCGTCCGCGGCGCCCGCGAGCACAACCTGAAGAACATCGACGTCACGATTCCCCGGAATCGCCTGACCGTCGTGACCGGGTTGTCGGGATCGGGCAAGTCGTCGCTCGCCTTCGACACCATCTTCGCCGAAGGCCAGCGCCGCTACGTCGAGTCGCTTTCCGCGTACGCCCGCCAGTTCCTGGGCCTGATGGAGAAGCCCGACGTCGACTCCATCGAGGGGTTGTCGCCCGCCATCTCCATCGAACAGAAGACCGCCGGCCACAACCCGCGGTCGACGGTCGGCACCGTCACCGAGATCTACGACTACCTGCGGTTGCTCTATGCGCGCGCCGGTACGCCGCACTGCCCCAACTGCGCGCGCCCGGTAGAACGGCAGAGTGCGGGGCAAATCGCCGACGTCCTGCTCGGATGGCCCGATGGCACGCGCATCGAAGTGCTCGCGCCGCTGGTGCGCGGCCGCAAGGGGGAGTTCAAGGAACTGTTCGAGAATGCGCGCAAGCAGGGCTTCGTGCGGGCCATCGTCGACGGTGACCAGGTGGAGCTCGCCGACCCGCCGACGCTCAATCGCCGCCAGAACCACGACGTGGCCGTCATCGTCGACCGGCTTGTCGTGCGCCTCGACGATCGCGGTCGCCTGGCCGATTCGGTGGAGACCGCGCTGCGCCTGGCCGATGGACTCGTCGAGATCCTCCGTCATGACGGCGACAAGTCGACGCCCCATCTCTTCTCCGAACGCTACGGCTGCCCAGACTGCGGCATCTCCCTTCCCGAGCTCGAGCCGCGCTACTTCTCGTTCAACTCGCCGTTCGGCGCCTGTCCGGCCTGCAGCGGGCTTGGCGTTCGCCGCGTGGCCAGCGCCGATCTCGTGCTCGGCGACCCGAGCATCTCGCTGCTCGAGGGTGTGGTGCTGCCGTGGGGTGAGCCGGACGGCTACCTGCGGCGTGTCATCCTGCCGGGGCTCGCCAAGCAGCTGAAGTTCGAGCTGAACGCGCCGTGGGGAAAACTCCCGGCCAAGGTGCAGGATTCCCTGCTGCACGGCGTGCCCGGCAAGAGCGGCGAGGTGAAGTGGGAGGGAATTCTCGCCTCGGTGCAGCGCCGGTATGCCGAGACGACGAGCGACAACGTGCGCACCGAGCTCGAGGAATACCTGTTGGTGGCCAGGTGCCCTGAGTGTGGCGGTGCCCGGCTCAAGCCCGAGTCGCTCGCCGTCACCGTGCACGGCACGAATCTCGGCGAGCTGGTGGACTACTCGGTCTCCGGCGCCCTCGAGTTCCTGAAGTCGGTGCCGGTGCGCGCGCCGGGCACGCCGGGGCTCGACCCGGAGATCGCCGGACCCGTGCTCAAGGAAGTCACCGAGCGGCTGCGCTTTCTCGTGGACGTCGGGCTCGAGTACATCACGCTCAACCGCTCGGCCGAATCGCTGTCCGGTGGCGAGGCGCAGCGCATCCGCCTGGCCACGCAGATTGGCAGCAAGCTCGTCGGCGTGCTGTACATCCTCGACGAGCCAAGCATCGGCCTGCACCAGCGCGACAACGCCCGGCTGCTCGGCACGCTCGAGCGCCTGCGCGACCTCGGCAACACCGTGCTGGTGGTCGAGCACGATGAGGAGACGATTCGCGCCGCCGATCACCTGATCGACCTTGGTCCCGGGGCGGGAAAGCACGGCGGCGAAGTCGTGGCCAGCGGCACGGTGGACGACGTCATTCGCCACAAGGAATCGCTCACCGGCGCCTACCTGCGCGGCGACAAGGCCATTCCGATTCCCGGCGAGCGGCGGCCGCGCGATCCGCGGCGGGTGCTCCGCATCGAGGGCGCGCGCGAGCACAACCTGCAGAACATCACCGTCGAGGTGCCGCTGGGCTGCTTCACCGCCGTCACCGGCGTGTCGGGGTCGGGCAAGAGCACGCTGATCTCGGACATCCTGCACCGCGTGCTCGCCCGCCACTTCTACCGGGCGCGCGTCATTGCCGGCGCGCACCAGCGTATCACCGGGCTGGAGCACCTCGACAAGGTCATCGACATCGACCAGAGCCCCATCGGGCGTACGCCGCGGTCGAACCCGGCCACGTATACCGGGCTGTTCACGCCCATTCGCGACCTCTTTGCCGAGTTGCCCGAGGCCAAGATGCGCGGCTACGGTCCCGGGAGGTTCTCGTTCAACGTGAAGGGCGGGCGCTGCGAGGCGTGCCAGGGCGACGGCCTCGTGAAGATCGAGATGCACTTCCTCCCCGACGTCTACGTGACGTGCGAGTCGTGCAAGGGCAAGCGCTACAATCGCGAGACGCTCGACGTGCGCTTTCGCGGCCTGAGCATCAGCGAGGTGCTCGACCTGACCGTCGAGGACGCGCTGGCCCTGTTCGAGAACCAGCCGCGCATCGCGCAGAAGCTGCGGACGCTGCATGACGTCGGCCTCGACTACATCCACCTCGGCCAGAGCGCGACCACGCTCTCCGGCGGCGAGGCGCAGCGCGTCAAGCTCGCCACCGAGCTCAGCAAGCGCGACACCGGGCGCACGTTCTACATCCTCGACGAACCGACCACCGGCCTGCACTTCGAGGACGTGCGCATGCTGCTCGAGGTGCTCCACAAGCTGGTGGACCGCGGCAACACGGTGCTGGTGATCGAGCACAACCTCGACGTCATCAAGACCGCCGACTGGATTGTCGACCTCGGACCCGAAGGCGGCGCCGGGGGCGGCCTGGTCGTCGCCGCCGGCACCCCCGAAGAAGTGGTGAAGGTGAAGGCGAGCTACACGGGGGCGTTCCTGAAGCAGATGCTCAAGAGACGATAGACCCCACTTTCCGCACCTCTTTCGCGGACGTTCGTCGGAATTGTTTGCCAGCCGT
>JBBTJT010000125.1:0-19037 GCA_038059315.1 Gemmatimonadota bacterium | reverse complement strand
TCGCCGGCTTGTCTTCCTTCCGCTCGACGATCAGCGCTTCGGTCGTCAGGAGGAGCGAGGCGATCGACGCGGCGTTCTGCAGGGCGGTGCGCGTCACCTTGGTCGGGTCGATGACGCCGGCCACCACGAGGTCCTCGTAGGTGTCGGTCAGCGCGTTGTAGCCGAAGTTCTTGTCCTTCGACGCGCGGACCTTCTCGACGACGATCGAGCCTTCGCCACCGGCGTTGGCGACGATGATGCGGATCGGCTCCTCGATGGCGCGACGCACGATGTCGACGCCGATCTGCTCGTCGGCATCGAGCTTGAGGGCCTTCAGCACGACCTGCGAGCGGATGAACGCGACGCCGCCGCCCGGCACGATGCCTTCCTCGACCGCGGCGCGCGTGGCGTGCAGCGCGTCCTCGACGCGGGCCTTCTTCTCCTTCATCTCGGCTTCCGTGGCGGCGCCGACGTTGATCACGGCCACACCGCCCGCGAGCTTCGCCTTGCGCTCCTGGAGCTTCTCCTTGTCGTAGTCGCTCGTCGACTTCTCGATGGCGACCTCGATCTCCTTGATGCGGCCCTTGATCTTGTCGGCGTCGCCCGAACCGTCGATGATCGTCGTGTTGTCCTTGTCGATGACCAGGCGCTTGGCACGGCCGAGATCGCTGAGGACGGCGTTCTCGAGCTTGAACCCGACTTCCTCGCTGATCACGTTGGCGCTGGTGAGGACGGCGATGTCCTCGAGCATCGCCTTGCGGCGGTCACCGAAACCCGGCGCCTTGACGGCGGCGACCTTCAGCGTGCCCCGCAGCTTGTTGACAACGAGCGTGGCCAGGGCCTCGCCCTCGATGTCCTCGGCGATGATCAGCAGCGGCTTGCCCGACTGCGCGACCTTCTCGAGCACCGGGAGCAGGTCCTTCATGGAACCGATCTTCTTGTCGTGGATGAGGATGTAGGCGTCCTCGAGGGCGACTTCCATCTTCTCCGGATCGGTGATGAAGTACGGCGAGAGGTAGCCGCGGTCGAACTGCATGCCGTCGACCGTCTCCAGCGTCGTCTCGAGGCCGCGGGCTTCCTCCACCGTGATGACGCCGTCCTTGCCCACCTTCTCCATCGCGTTGGAGATCAGCTCGCCGATCTCCTTGTCGTTGTTCGCCGAGATCGTGCCGACCTGGGCGATCTCCTTCTTGCCCGTCGTCGGGACGGAGATGCGCTTGAGCTCGTCGGTGATGGCGGTCACGGCCTTCTCGATGCCGCGCTTGATGGCCATCGGGTTCGCGCCGGCCGTCACGTTCTTGAGGCCCTCGCGGAAGATGGCCTGGGCGAGCACCGTCGCCGTCGTCGTGCCGTCACCGGCAATGTCCGACGTCTTCGTCGCCACTTCCTTCACCATCTGGGCGCCGAGATTCTCGATCGGGTCGGGCAGCTCGATTTCCTTCGCCACCGTCACGCCGTCCTTGGTGATCGTCGGCGCGCCGAACTTCTTCTCGATCACGACATTCCGGCCCTTGGGGCCGAGCGTGACCTTGACCGCTTCCGCCAGCTTGTCGACGCCGCGCTTGAGGCCCGCGCGCGCATCAACGTTGAAATGGAGTTCCTTCGATGCCATGGGTATCTGCTCCCTGATGCGTTTGAGTGGCTCAGTTCACAACCGCGAGGACGTCCGACTCGCGCAGAATGAGGTACTGCTCGGCGTCGATGGTGACTTCGGTGCCGCTGTACTTGCCGTACAGCACCTTGTCGCCGACCTTCACGCCCATCGGGACCAGCTCGCCGTCCTCGTAGCGGCCGGGGCCGACGGCGATGATCTCGCCCATCTGCGGCTTTTCCTTCGCCGTGTCCGGGATGAACAGGCCGCCGCGCATCTGCTCGGTCTCCTCGAGCGCCTTGATGACGACGCGGTCCGACAGCGGCGCGACCTTCGACCCGGGTGTGGTCTTGGCTGCCATGATATGCACTCCTCGTGCTTGTGGGGTGGATAGGTACTGACAGAAAAAGTGTTAGCACTCATCGCTACAGAGTGCTAACAACCCATGAAATCTGTACCGGGCGATGCGCCAGCGCAAGTCCGGCACGAAGCCGACATTTGAACGTAACTGACGTAAAATCAACGGCTTATATCTGCCATAACAGCAGAGGGCCGGCTGCCACGCCGGCCCTCCACCCTGTCGATTTGACCGTGTTGCGCGCTAGGTGAGCAGCGCGAATGCCATGGCGAGGCCCCGGAGCGTCAGGTCGGGCTCCACAAGGTCGAGTTCCGTGCACAGCGGCTTGAATGCCGTCGCCAGGCCACCCGTGGCGATGACCAGCGGCACCTCGCTCCGTGGCCATGCCGCCTTGATGCGCCGTACCAGGCCATCGATGGAATCGGCCGCGCCGAGCACCACCCCCGCCCGGATGCACTCCTCGGTGCGCCGCCCGATCACGCTGCGCGGCGGAACGAGCTCGGTGGCGGTGAGCTTGGCGGTCTTGCGAAAGAGGGAATCCGCCGACATCTGCACCCCCGGAGAAATCACGCCTCCGAGGAAGGTGCCGTCACCCGTGATGCAGTCGAACGTCGTCGCCGTGCCGAGGTCAACCACGATGCAGTCGCGCCCGTGCAGCCGGCTGGCGGCCAGCGTGTTGATGACGCGATCGGCCCCTACCGTCAGCGGCTCGTCCACGTCGAGCGTGATGGGGAGCTTCGACTGCGCCCCGACGAGAAGCGCCGGCTTGCCCACCAGTCGCGCGCAGGCCTCGGCGAGCGGCACGGTCACGGCCGGCACCACCGATCCGATGGCCGACCCGGAAATGGCCGAGCGATCCACGCCCGAGGCGTCGAGCAGCGACCGCACCAGCAGGAATGCCTCGTCCGGCGTTCGGCTGCCGTCGGTGGTGACGCGCCAGCGCGCCGTCACGGCATCGCCCTCGCAAAGCCCGATGGTCGTCTCGGTGTTACCCACGTCGAACACGAGCAGCATTACCCCTCCTCAGCGAAGACGAGCGACCCACTGCGGCAGGCCACGCGACCTGCGTCGGTCTCGACCACCAATTCTCCCGCCGCGCTCACTCCCGCCACAACCCCCACCGCGGGGAGGACGATGCGCCGGCCGCTCGCCTCGTCACGCGCCGCGTAACGCGAGAGCTCGGTGCCGGAAAGCGGTCCCTCGGCGGCGGCCGCCGCGCGGAGCACCGGCACAATCCGCTCGAGCACCGCGAGACGCGAGGTGCCCGCGACAAGCCCGGCGGCGTCCGAGCGCCCGGCAGGCGGCTCCACGTTCATGCCGATGCCGATGGCGACCCAATCCACGCGCTGGTCGCGCCAACGCGCCTCCACGAGGATTCCGGCGAGCTTGCGAAGGCCGACGTAGAGGTCGTTGGGCCACTTGAGGAGCACACGCTCGTCCGAAAAACCGTCGAGCGCCTCGGCGAGGAACAGGCCGAGCCGGAGCGACAGCACGTCGAGTCCGCGGGCGGAGAGCGGCCGCTCCAGCAGCGTCATCCACAGGCCGTGCCCCGGCAGCGACTCCCATCGCTTGCCACCACGCCCGCGCCCCGCCTCCTGCGAATCGGCGACGATCAGCGTACCAGCGCTCGCCCCGCGTTCGGCCGCCGCGTGCGCCAGGTCCATCGTGGAACGGACGCGATCGCGGAGCACGCACTCCGGCAGCGCGAGCCGAGCGGCGAGCGCCGCGGCATCGAGCCCGCCCAGGCGCTCCTCACCCACGATACGCCACCAGTGCGTAGATGGCGGCGCCAAGCACGAACCGGTAGATGGCGAAGACGCCGAACCCATAGCGCTGGATGAAGTGCAGCAGCATCGCGATGGCCAGCCAGCTGCTGATGGCCGCCGTGACGATGCCGATGACGACCGCGGCATTGATGCCACCGGAGAGCAGCTTCGGCACCTTGAGCACGGCCGCCGCCGCGATGACCGGCATCGACATGAGGAAGCTGAAGACGGCGGCAGACTGGCGGTCGAAGCCCAGGGCGCGCGCGGCCGTGATGGTCGAACCGGACCGGGAGACGCCGGGGATGAGCGCGAACACCTGCGCGCATCCGATGAGCAGCGCCTGCTTCCACGTCATCCCGGCCAGCGGCCGCGTGGCCGGGGCGGCGTGATCGGTCCACCAGAGCAGCGCGCCCATGACGATGAGCGCGGTGGCCGTGAGCACCGGTGTGCGGAAAATGGTCTCGGCCTGCTTCTCGAGCAGCAGCCCGAAGATCGCCGCCGGAATCGTGGCGATGACGAGAAACACGACGCGCTTTTCGGGGATCGTCTCGGCGCGGCGCTTCCGCAGCACGCTGACGGCGGCCTTGGTGAGCGCCACCCACTCGACCCGGAAGAACGCGATGAGCGCCACGAGGGTTCCCAAATGGAGTGCGACGTCAAACGAGAGCCCCGGCTCCGGCCAGCGGAACGCCCACGGGGCGAGCGACAGGTGCGCCGAACTGCTGATTGGCAGGAACTCGGCGAGCCCCTGCAGCGTGCCAAGGACAGCCGCCTGCCAGGCAGTGAGGTCGTTCATTCGGCCAAAGGTAAGGGGATGGAGAGTCTACCGCACGGCAGCCGCGTACAGTGACTCGTACAGGGGAAGCACCTTGTCGGACGCGAAGTGCTCGGCCGCCCGGTGCGTGGCGGCGACACTCATTGCCTTCCAGCGCTCGTCACTTCCGAGAATGTCGATCGCCGCTCGGGCCATGCCGACGACGTCTCCAACCACACCGAGATGGCCGGTGACGCCCGACTGCACGACCTCGGGCAGTCCGCCCACATCGTAGCCGAGCACCGGTACGCCGCACGCCTGTGCTTCGAGGGCCGACAGGCCAAAGCTCTCGCGATCGGTCGTCAGCAGGTACATGTCGGCGCTGGCCAGGAGCGGGGCGACGTCGTCGATCTTGCCGAGGAAGCGCACGTCCGCCTCGACGCCGAGGCGGCGCGCTTCTTCCTCGGCAGCGGAGCGTTCGGGGCCGTCGCCGACCATCACGAGCACCGACGGAATCTCGCGGCGCACGGCGGCGAAGATCTGCACGACATCCGTGACGCGCTTCACCGGCCGGAAGTTGGAGATGTGCATCAGGACCTTGCGGCCATTCCCCAACTGCAGGCGCAGGGCGCCGTCGTAGCGCGCGCGATCGAAGACGGCGGGGTCGACAAAGTTGGGAATGACCTCGACGCGACGATTGTCGCAGCCGAAGGCACGGAGCGTCTCGTCCTTGAGGTAATGCGACACCGCGGTGACGTGATCGGACTTCTCGATGGAGAACTTGGTGATCGCGTGATACGAGTGGTCCTGCCCGACGATGGTGATGTCGGTGCCGTGCAGCGTGGTGACCACCGGCAGGCGAACGCCGGCCTCGAGCAGCATCTGCTTGGCCAGCCAGGCGCTGGTGGCGTGCGGAATGGCGTAGTGCACGTGTAGCAGGTCGAGCTTCTGCTGGGTGGCCACCTCGTGCATGCGGACGGCGAGCGCGAGATCGTAGGGCGGGTACTGGAACAGCGGGTACTGCCCGATGGACACTTCGTGAAAGACGATGCGTGGCGAAAACGCCGGGAGCCGAAAGGGCTGCGCATACGTGATGAAGTGCACTTCGTGGCCGCGCACAGCGAGCGCGAGGCCCAGCTCGGTGGCCACGGCGCCCGAGCCGCCGTATGTCGGATAGCAGGTGATGCCGATCTTCACGCGGTACTCCCGCCTTGCCACCAGCGGTCGGCCTGCGCCAAGGCATCCGCGCTGCGTGGATCGATGTGGGTGACGGCTTCGCCTTCGAGCTGATGCCGGAACCAGGTGCGCTGCCGCTTGGCATACTGGCGCGTGGACACAAGTATAGCGTGGCGGGTCTCGTCCAGGTTCCCGTCCCAGGCGGCGAAGCGGCTCCGCACAGCGACGTCCGTCAGCTGCCGCAACGTCTGATATCCACAGGCATTCCACGCCGGCGCGTCGGCCGGCACCGTGCGCGCGAGTTCTCGCACTTCGTTGAGCCAGCCGCCGGCGAGCATGGCGTCCAGCCGGCGTTCGATGCGCCCGTGCAGCTGCTCGCGCGGGTCGACGACCAGCCACCGCGCACTCCAGCGCGGCGCGCGCGAGGCCTCCCGGTGCAGGTCGGAGATGCGACGCCCGGTGAGCAGCGCCACTTCGAGCGCGCGAAGCAGTTGCGTGCGTCCGAGCGCGGCGCGTGACGCGTCGAGATGCATGACCCAGCGTCGCAGCGTGCCCGTGTCGAGCGACTCGAGTTCGGCGGCGAGCGCCGCGCGCCGCGCCGCGTCGAACACGGGTTCCGCGAAGAGCGGCTGTGTCAGCGCGCGCAGGTAGAGCCCGGTGCCGCCCACGACCAGCACACGGTCGACACCCAGGCGCTCGATGACCGCCGTGGCGTGCGCCGCCCAGGCCGCGGCGCTGAATCGCTCCGCGGGCTCGGCGAGGTCCACTCCCTCGTGCGGCACCCGCGCGCGCTCGGCCGCGGTCGGCTTGGCGGTGCCGATGTCGAAGCCGCGGTACACCTGCCGCGAGTCGGCGGCGAGAATCGTGAGCCCGTGCCGTTCGGCGAGGGCCAGCGCGACGGCCGACTTGCCCGCGCCGGTGGGACCGCAGACGATGCGCAGCACGGAGCGCTCGTCAGCGCCGGCCGAATCGTCTTTCGAGTTCATCCCACGACACGTGGACGATGGTGGCGCGCCCGTGCACGTCGTGTGCGGGGAGCGTGGTCCCGGCGAGCGCCAGGTACAGCGAGCGCATCTCGGCCGGCGCCAGCGCATCGCCCGCCTTGATGGCCGCCTTGCAGGCGACGGTGGCTGCCAGCCGCTCGTGGCGGGCGTGCGTACTGGCCACGCGGTCGCCGGTGAGGGCCTGCAGCGTGTCGCGCAGGCAGCGTTCGGCGTCGAACCGGGGATGGGGATGCGGCGTGGAGTGCACGAGCACCGACGAGCCGCCAAACGCCTCGGCCTCGAAACCGAGTCGCGCAAAGAGGTCGCGGTTGGCGTCGAAGGCGTCGGCCTCGGCCGGCGAGAGATGGAGCGTCAGCGGGAAGAGCAGCCGCTGGGCCGGCTCGGCGCCACGCTCCAGAGCGCCCATGAACCGTTCGTACAGCACGCGCTCGTGCGCGGAGTGCTGGTCGATGAGAACCAGCCCGTCGTCACGCTCGAACGCGATGAACATGTGCCGGAGCTGCAACAGCGGTGGCACGGTGACTGCGGGCTCGGTCTGCTGGTGCGGAGGCAGAGGCAGGGTGTCGTGCAGGGGCTCGACGGTCGACGCCCCTTCGTCAAACAGGGGCGCCTCGCCTGCCGCGCGCCGCGGCTCGCGCAGCACCTCGACATCGACGTGCGGCGAGAAAAACTGCAGCGCCGGCCCGGTGGATGGCGCGCCGAACCAGGCGGCGGCGTCCTCGGTTCCGAGGGCGCGACGCACGGCGCGCTCGACGGCACGCTCCACGGGCCAGCGGTCGCGAAAGCGCACCTCGGCCTTGGACGGGTGCACGTTCACGTCGACGTCGGCGCCGGGAAGCTCGAGTTCGAGCAGGACGGTGGGGCGCACGCCGGCCGGGATGGTCGATCGATACGCCGCCTCCGCGGCGCGCACGACGCCCACGTCGCGCACGGCGCGTCCATTGACGGTGACGAAGACCCGCCGCGCGGCGGTGCCCACGTCCGATGGGCGCTCCACCAGGCCGCTCACTCGCACCGGCCCGCTGACGTCATCGACGCTGACGAGCGCGTCGGCGAGGGCCACGCTGAACAGCGCGGCGACGCGGTCCCGCAGCCCCGCCGCTGGCGGCAGCGTGAGCAGCGCCTTGCCGTCGTGGACAATCGCGAAGCGGACATCGCGGCGGGTGAGCGCCATGGTCGTGAGCACATCCATGATGGCGCGCCACTCGCTGCGCGCGCCGCGAAGGAACTTGAGCCGTGCCGGCACGTTGTAGAACAGGTCGTTGACGGTCACGGTGGTGCCGCGCCGCCGCGCGGCGTCGACGACCCCGGAAAGCGCGCCGCCCTCGACCCGCAGGCGCGTGCCGGCGCCGTCGGAGGTGGCCGTCTCGATCTCGAGGCGGGCCACCGAGCCGATGGCCGGCAGCGCCTCACCGCGAAAACCGAACGACAGGACGCCGACGAGATCGTTGACTGAGCGGATCTTCGACGTGGCGTGCCGCTCGATGGCGAGCACCGCGTCGTCGCGCGACATGCCACTGCCGTCGTCGCTGATGCGCAGCGTCGCGCGTCCGCCGTCCTGCGCCGCGATGTCGATGCTGGTGGCGCCCGCGTCGAGCGCGTTCTCCACCAGCTCCTTCACCACCGACGCGGGACGCTCGACGACCTCACCCGCCGCGATCTGGTCGGCGACGATGCTGGGAAGCACGGCAATCAGGGTCACGACGAAATCTCCCGTCGTGCGCGAGGTGGGTCAATCGCCGCCGAGCGGGAGCAGCAGTTCGGCGGCAATCCAGCCCTCGCGCTCGCCGTCGAGCCGCACGTGCATCCACGCGCCCTGCCGCCGGAGGATGTGCGCGACCTCGCCGGTGAGCGGCGCCGGCCCGAGGTCGGCACCGAGCGCGGGAATGACGCGCAGCGGTTCGGGACGCACGACGACGGCCAGCCGCGTGCCCCGCTGCACCTCATCGAGCCAGGCGGCGCCGAGCAGGATCGCCCCGCACCCCACGGTGAGCCAGGCGGCGCGCAGGGCGAAGGGCCGGCGATGCCATGCGCGCCGCGCGAGCAAGGCCCACCCAGCTCCCCACACGAGCAGGAGGAACAGCGGCGGCAGCTGCACCGGTACCGCCGGCACGCGCGCGAACCCCCGGTCCTGCACGGCACGCACGCGCGCCAGTCGATTGCGAAGGTCCCGGTCGAGCGGTGCGAGACGCAGCGCCCGTTGCCACCCCTGCACCGCCTGCGCCGTGTCCGCGGCCATCCACGCTGCGGTGCCGGCATTCGCCCAGGCGTCGGGCAGTCGTGGCTGGAGGCGAGTGACGTCGCGGAAGAAGAGCGCCGCCTGCCCATACGTGCCTCCGTCGTAGGCGACGCGCGCCCTGGCGAAGGACCGCGCGACCTCGTCACCCTGTCGCGCCCAGCCGGCTACCGGCGCGATTGCGGCGGCCAGCAGCACCACGGCCAGCGCGACGTCGCGCGCACGCCGTGACGTGCCGGGGCGGCGGCGCGCCTCGGCATCGATGGCCGCGCACGCGGCGGCGAGGTCGCGCGCGACGGGCGCAGGCGAGGATGCGTCGCCGCCGAACGCGGCCGTGTCGAGACGCCGCAGCAGCGACTCGGTGCGCCGCGCCGTGTCGAGCGTCACCCCTTCGTGGCTCAACGACGCGACGAGGTCTCCCCGGGCGAGGGCGAGCCCGGCGTCGAGCGACAGCCGGTCGCGCAGCGTGTCGTGCACGAGGCGCCGCAGCGCGGCCGCACCGAGCGCCGGCTCCCCGACGGCATCGGCCAGGCGCTGCGCGTTGCTCCGCACGCGGCGCGGGCGCCTCTTCCGTCGCGCGACCGCGCCGGCAATGGCCGGTGCGGGAGCGAGCAGGAGCAGCGCCAGGAACCATGGCGACCGCAACCAGGACGTGCCGGCCGAGGAACCCGGCGTCGCCCGGATGGCCAGCACCGCCGCATCAGGCGCCGGCGTGTCGGGCACGGCGGCGAGGAACGCGGAATCGACCGTCACCACGTCGCCCTCGGCGACGCTGACGTCAACGGCGCGCGTGACCGTGACCTCGAAGCGGCGCGCCACGGGATTGAAGTAGGTGAACCGTTGTGTCGGCACCACCCGCCGGCCGGTGACGCGCGGCGTCACGAGCCAGTCGAATTCTTTTGCACCCCGCAGCGTGGCCAGCGCGGAGTCCAACTCGACGCGCTCGTCCGCCGGCACGACGGTCCCCCACTCGACGGCCAGCTTCGGGCGGGGAATCAGCATGACGTTGCCGCGTCCTTCGATGCGCATGGTGACCACCAGCGGGGTTCCCACCTGTCCCGACGCCGAATCGACGCGCAGGCGCGCACGCCACTCACCCACCGCTCCCGCCCAGTCCTGCGGGCGCCCGGCGGACGGCACCGGCAGGACCACCAGCGAGAGCGCCTCGCTGCGCAGCGAATGCGCGTCCTCGCGGCTGAAGAACGACGCGCTCTGCGGCAGCGAGTACGTCAGCCGGGACGGCGGCACGTCATAGCGCCCGGGCGACAGGGCGAAGAAGGCCCGCTGGAAGACGTGCACCTCATACTGTCGACCGTCGATGGTTCCGACGAGCGGGGTCCTGGCGTCGGGGAGGTCGTACACCAGCAGCGCCCGTGTCTCGGGCGGAATGAACTCGGGATTCCTCCGCAGGCGCCGGCGCACTTCCTGGTTGAGGAAGACGCCGATCTGGTAGGTCGCCTGCTGGCCCATGAAGACGGTGTCGGGGAGCAGGATCGCGTGAAAGTCCACGCCGCGGGCCGGATCGAGTCGCGAGCGGGTGACCACGGGTGGATACTGGGCCGCCATCGCCAGTGGAGCGAACACGACCAGCACCGCGAGCACGCGCAAGCACGAGCGGCGCAGGGCGAACGGTGCGCGGGAGAACCGAGGCGTCACCAGTCCTTTCCCCCCGGCGCGCGGTCGCGCTGCGGCACGCGGCGGCGCCGCGACTGCGTGTCACGCTCGTCGCGCGAGGCGGCATCGAGCAATTGCTCGGCCTGCTGCTGCGACATGGTCGACGGGTCACGCTGCTGCGGCGGCGGCGCCTGCTGCTCGTCGCGCGAACCGCCGCCCGAGCTCGGGGGCGGCGCCTGCCTGAGCCGAAGCGCGAGCTCGTAGTTCCAGCGCGCATCGGCGTCGTCCGGGTGCGCGAGCAGCAGCGTACGATACGCCGAAAGCGCGCCGCGCACCGATTGCGTGCGCTCCTGGCCTTCGGCCCGGCCCGCGCGCCGCAACTGGGCGAGACCCAGGTTGTAGAGCGCGCGGTCGCGCAGCACCGGCGCCGAGCCGAAGCTGGCGCGTTCCAGCGCGTCGATGGCCGCGTCCAGCGAGTCGTGGGCGAGCAGCACCGTGCCGAAGTTGTACAGCGTGCGCGGGGAGCGGTCGCCACGCCCCACCGCATCGCGATACAGGCGCACGGCGTCGGCGGTGCGACCCGCGCGGAACTCGGCCAGCGCGCGGTCAGCCAACGTCTGGGCGCGCGCCGCGGCCGGCGCGAACGCCAGGAGCACCAGCGGTGCCGCGCGCCAGGCGCCCCAGCGACGGCGCAGGCCCCCTGGAAAGCGTCCTCCATCGGCCCGCCAGGCATCGAAGAGCAGCAGCAGCACCGCCACGCCCAGCAACCACTGGTAGCGCGAGCGCATCGAGAGGCCGGCCTCGGCGGCGCGCCGGCGCGCCTCGAGCGACGAGAGTGCGCGCGCCACGCGCGTTCCCTTGTCGGTGGCCTCCGCCGGGATGAACTCACCGCCGGCCGCGCGAGCGATCTCCGCGAGGATCTCCGGGTCGTACCGGGTGATGACGATGTTGCCGTCGAGGTCGCGCTTGGCCTCGACGCCGCTCTCCGTGCGCACGGGAATCGATGTACCGCCCTCGGTACCGAAGCCGACGGTGATCACGCGAACGTCCTGCGCGCGCGCCCGCTGCGCGGAGCGAATGGCGTCCGCCCGGTCGTCGAATCCCTCTCCGTCGGTGAGGAGCACCATCGCCTTGCCCGCCCCGCCCTGCGCCGAGGCGAGCAGGTCGAGCGCGGCGTTGATCGCCGGCGCCAGCGCCGTGCCGGGGAGGCCGACGATCGACGGATCGAGATTGTCGAGAAAGAGATCGAGCGCACCGTCATCGGCCGTGAGCGGCGACAGGACGTAGGCCCGTCCCGAAAAGGCGACGAGCGCCAGCCGGTCGCCCGGCGACGCCGCGCGAAAACGGCGCACCTCCTGCTTCATGCGCTCCAGTCGCGTGGGGCGCTCGTCATCGGCCAGCATCGACAGTGACGCGTCCATGGCGAGCACCACGTCGCCGCCGCTCGTGCGAATGACCTCGCGACCGGTGCCCCAGCGGGGTCCGGCGAGGGCCACGGCGGCGAGGACGCTGGCCGCGCCCAGGCGAAGGGCGCGCCGCAGGCCCGCGCGCGACCTGGCCGTCGGCGCGAGGCGGCTGAGCGCCGTCTCGGATCCCAGGGCGGCAAACCGCTCGGCGCGCCGACGGTGCCACAGGAGGGCGGCGGCCATACCAAGCGCCGCCACGAAGAGGGCGGCGAGCAGCAGTACGGGGCGCTCCCAGGCGACGATCACGGCAGCGGACCTCGCCAGGCGAGCAGCGACAGTTCGAGTACCAGCGCGACGAGCGCCAGCGCGAGCGGATAGACGTAGAGTTCGTTGTACCGCACATACCGCGAGGCGCGCACGGGGACGCGCTCGAGCTGGTCGATCTGTTCGTAGATGCGCTGGAGGGCCGCGCCGTCACGCGCGCGGAAATACCGCCCGTTGGTCTCCTGCGCGATGTCGGTCAGCAGCGGCTCGTCGATCTCGACCTTCCGATTCTCGTAGCGCAATCCGAAGACGCCGCGGCCCACCGGCGTGGGGGCCATGCCCTCGCTGCCGACGCCGATCGTATAGATGCGAATGCCGAGCGACGCCGCAGCCTGCGCCGCGGTGCGCGGGTCGATGGTCCCGCGGTTGTTCACGCCGTCGGTGAGGAGCACCATCACCTTGGATGGTCCGGGAGCATGGCGCAGCCGGTTGGAGGCGGTGGCGATGGCGGTGCCAATGGCCGTGCCGTCCTCGAGCTGGCCCGACTGCAGGTTGTCGATGGCGGTCAGCACCACCGGGTAATCGACGGTCAGCGGCACCTGGGTGAGCGCCTCGCCGGAGAACGAGACGAGGCCGATGGCGTCGGTGGTGCGTCCGAGCACGAACTGCTTGACCTTCTCCTTGGCGACCTCGAGCCGGTTCTGCGGCTGGAAGTCCTCGGCGAGCATCGAACTGGAGATGTCGAACGTGAGCATGATGCTGATGCCGTCGCCGATCACCTGCTCGGTGCGGGCGCCGGAACGCGGCCGGGCGAGGGCCGCCGTGCCGGCGATGAGTGCGATGGCGCGGAGCGCGAGCAGCGCGCGCACCGCCCAGCGTCCCCGTCCCGGGCCGCGCCGCAGCAGGTCGACGCGCGAGAAGAGGATGGCGTCGGGTCGCCGGTGGCGACGCCACCAGAGCCACCAGGCGATGAGCGGGAGCGCCAGCAGCCACGCCGGTGACGCCAACTCGTAACCGCGCAGGAAGCCGATCAATTGCGGCCCCGGCGGCGCCGCGACGGAACCCTCTCCGCCGCGGCCAGTCGCACCTCGTACGCCGTCTGGACGTCGCGCACGATGCCGCGCGACGCGCGGGCCACCGCGGCCACGCCGCCGGCGGGCACGGCCACCCCGGCAAACTTCACCGCGTCGGCGAACTCCAGCACGCCCAGCACTTCGTCGGGAAGGATGGGCAGCGCGTTGTCGGCGAGCGTTCGCACGTACTCGGGCGTGGTGAGGCCGATGGTGGCCGCCGGAAACCGGCGCGTCAGGTACTCCCGCATCACCTCGGCGTAAGCCAGCACCGCGCGCCCGGGCTCACCGGCGTCGTCGAGCGCCAGTTGCTCGATGACGGAGAACGCCGCCTGGGCATCGACGAACGCGTCGGGAGGACGCGTCGCGAACCGACGGCGGCGCAACGCGCGCCATGACATTAAGAGGATGGCAAGCACGGCGACGGCGCCGAGCGCCCACCGCCACCACCCCGGCGGCGGCGCCAAGGGATCGCGCGCGGCGCGAGGCTCCAGCTCCGCCGTGTCCGCCGGGAGCGCCGACGTGACGTCCACGCGAAGTGCGCCGACGGCGAGCGACTCGCGTCCTCGCGACCTGTCCCATGAGACGTCGCCGAGCGGGACGGCGCGCCTCCCCGGCTCCCAGGCGATGAAGCGATACACTGCCGTCCGGTCGAAGATCTCGCTCGTGGAGTGGTCCTCGATCGCGCGGGGATCGACGGCCTCGACGCTGCCCGCCGAGTCCGGGACGGGGGGAAACCGGATCGCGGCGCCCGGCACGGCGCGCACCCGCACGCGCACGGTGAACGGCTCGCCCACGGCGACGGTCGACGGGTCAATGTCCACCGCCACCAGCAGGCGGGCCGCGCCGCCCTGCGGCGGCGATTGCAGCGCCGACAGCAGCGCCAGCGTCGCGAGGAGCGGCATCAGTGCCGCACCCGCCGTCGCGCGCGCGTCTCGCGCGTCGCGAAGAAGCGCATCAGCGCCTCCACGTAGCCCTCCTCCGTGCGCACGCGCACCTCGTCGACGGCGAGGCGGCGAAACCGCGACGTGCGATCGGCGCGCTCCGCCAGCTGCGCCTGCGCGTAGGCGGCGCGCACCGCGCGGTCGCCGGTGTCGACCTCAAGGAACGCCCCGGTTTCCGGATCGACCAGCCGCGCCACGCCCAGATCGGGGAGATCGCGCTCGCCGGGATCGTCGAGCACGACGCCGACCACGTCATGCCGCTGGCGCAGGCGCCGCAGCGCGCGCTCCGGATCGGGCGCCACCCAGTCGGAGATGACGAAGACGACCGCGTGATGGGTCAGCAGCCGCGCGGCGTGATCGAGCGCGCCGGCGAGGTCGGTGACGCGCTCACGCGCCGGCCAGGCGAGCACATCGCGCACCAGCCGCAGGGCGTGCCGGCGTCCCTTGCGCGGCGGCACCACGTGCTCGATGCCGTCCGAGAAGAGCACCAGTCCCACCCGGTCGTTGTTGCGCGTGGCGGTGAGGGCCAGCACCGCCGCCAGTTCCGCCGACAGCGTGCGCTTGTCGCGATCCGCCGTGCCGAAGCGCGCCGAGCCGCTGCAGTCCACCAGCAGCAGGACGGTGAGTTCGCGCTCCTCGACGTAGCGCTTGACGAAGAGCCGCCGCATGCGCGCCGAGACGTTCCAGTCGATGGTGCGCACCTCGTCGCCCGGCTGGTACTCGCGCACCTCGGCGAACTCCATGCCCTGCCCCTTGAACACCGAATGGTATTCGCCGGCGAAGTGCGAGTTCACCAGTCCGCGCGTACGCAGTTCGATGCGCTTGACCTGGCGCAGGATCTCGGGCGGCACGCTGGCGCTGCCGTCCGGAGCCGGAGGGGCCGCGGCGGCGGGCGGGCTCACGGCGCAGGGACGGCGTCGAGGATGCGACTGATGACGTCGTCGGGCGTGACGCTCTCCGCCTCGGCTTCGTAGGTGAGCAGCACGCGGTGGCGCAGCACGTCGGGGGCGAGCGCCTTGACGTCGTCGGGCGATACGTAGTCGCGACCGCGCAGGAACGCGTGGGCGCGCGAGGTCTGGGCCAGCGCGATGGTGGCGCGCGGGGAGGCACCGAATTCGATGAGCGGGCTGAGCGCGCCGAGTCCGGCGTCGGCGGGAACCCGGGTGGCATGCACGAGGTCGACGATGTAATCGACGATGCGCTCGTCGAGCCGCAGGCCGGCAATCTCGTGCCGCGCGGCGAGGATCTGGGCGGGCGTCGCCACGTGCTCGACGGCGATGGCGTCACCCGACGCCATGCGCCGCATGATCTCCTTCTCCTCATCGCGCGACGGGTAGCCGACACGCAGCTTGAGCATGAAGCGGTCCACCTGCGCCTCGGGCAGCGGGTACGTGCCTTCCTGCTCGATGGGGTTCTGGGTGGCGAGCACCAGGAACGGCTCGTCGAGCTTGAACGACTGGCCGCCGATGGTCACCTGCTTTTCCTGCATCGCCTCGAGGAGCGCGGCCTGCACCTTGGCCGGGGCCCGGTTGATCTCATCGGCCAGCACGATGTTGGCGAAGATCGGGCCCGGCTTGACCGAGAACGTCGCCGTGGACTGGTCGAAGACCTGCGTGCCCACCACGTCGGCCGGCAGGAGGTCGGGCGTGAACTGGATGCGGCTGAACGTCGTGGAGATCGTCTCGGCGAGCGTCCGCACGGTGAGCGTCTTGGCGAGTCCGGGGACGCCCTCGAGGAGCACGTGCCCACCAGTGAGGATGGCGATCAGGAGCCGGTCGATCATGGCGTCCTGGCCCACCACGCGCTTGGCGAGTTCGGCGGCGATGGCGGAGGCGAGAGTCTTCTTCAAGACGGTAGACGGTAGACGGTAGACGGTAGACGGTAGACGGTAGACGGAAGACGGTCGGAACGGACGGCGTATGGCGTACAGCGTACAGCTCACAGCTTCCTTATGAAGTTCTACCCCGCTGTCGCATCCGGGCTGATCCCGAGTGAGCCCAGCACCGCCAGCTCCCGCGCCGTCAGCTCCCGCGACGCCCCCGCCGGCAGCGATCCCAGTCGCACCGGACCGAACTGCGTGCGGACGAGCCGGCGCACTTCGAGGTCGAGGGCCTCGCAGAGCCGGCGCACCTCGCGCGTGCGACCTTCGCGAATGGTGATCGTCATCAGCCACTGCCGGTCGGTCCCCTGGGCGGCATCCACCGCTTCCGGACGGACAAAACCGTCCTCCAGTTCCACGCCGGCGCGAGCGCGCCGCACCGCGGTGGGCACGTCGCCGCGCACGGTGACCACGTACGTGCGCTCGATCTCCGACGACGGGTGGGTGAGCCGGTGGGCGGCTTCACCATCGGTCGTGAGGAGCAGCACGCCCTCGGTGAGGTAGTCGAGACGCCCCACGTAGGTGAGCCCGGGCACGTCGGGGACGAGGTCGAAGACCGTGCGCCGGTCGGAGCCGTCGGGACGCGAGGTGAGCACGCCCTGCGGCTTGTGCAGCACCAGCCAGGTCGCGCTGCGGGGACGGGCCACTGCCTGGCCGTCCACCGTGATCACGTCGCGCGTGGGATCGACGCTCTGCCCCGTGTGCGCCACCTGCCCGTTGACGCGCACTCGGCCGGCCGCGACCAGTTCCTCCGCCTTGCGGCGAGCCGCGATCCCCGCGCGAGCCAGCGCCCGGTGAATGCGCATCGAGCCGTCGGTCATTTGGCCTGCGCCTCGGCGTGGACCAGATCGACGATCTCGGGAGCGCGCGCGCGCAGGGCGATGGCCAGCTCGTCGGTGCGCGGCAACTCCTCGAGGTGGCGCAGCGCGAATTGCTCGAGGAAGGCATTGGTGGTGCCGTAGAGCAGCGGCCGGCCAAGGCCCTCGGAGCGGCCGAGCACGTCGATGAGCCCGCGCTCGTGCAGCGACTTGAGCACGCCGCCGACGTCGACGCCGCGGATCTCCTCGATCTCGGCGCGGCCCAGCGGCTGGCGGTAGGCGATGATCGCCAGCGTTTCCAGCGCGGCCGGCGACAGCCGCTTGGGACGCACCGCCATCTGGGCCCGCTCGATGGCCTCGGTGTACTCCGGGCGGGTCAGGATCTGCCAGCCACCCCCGGCATCCACGAGTTCCACCGCGTGGCCGTCGACGTCGTAGTGCTCGCGCAGCTCGTCGAGCGCCGACTGGACGGCGGCCGGCGACGCCTCGGCGTCGAGGGCGGCGAGTTCCTCGGTCGGCAACGGGCGCGGGCTCGCAAAGAGCGCCGCTTCAAGCAGCTTCGCCAGCGAGTTCACGCCGAATCTCCACAGAGGCAAAAGGACGAATTTGGGCCAGGCGCAGTTCGCCGCGCCTGGCAAGTTCGAGGAGCGCGAGGAGGCCCGACAGCACCTCCCACGGCTGGGCGCCGGCATGCACGACGTCGCGGAAGCGGGCGACGGCCCGCAGGGCGATGACCGCGCGCACGATGTCGATGAATCCATCGACGTCGATGGGGCGCGAGATTACGTCGTGCATGTCGGGCTTGCTGGCGGCGCGCAGCACGCGGTCGACGGCGGTGAGCAGGTCGGCCAGCGACAGCGCCAGCGGCACCGCGGGAAGCAAGGTCAGCGACGCCGGCACGAAGCTGCGCGCGAACCGGTTGCGGCGATCCTCGCCCAGCCGCTCGAGGACGTCCACCACCTCGCGCATCTGCTGATACTCGAGGAGCCGGCGCACGAGCTCGGCACGCGGGTCCTCCCACTCGTCCTCGCCCTCGCGGCGCGGCAGGAGCATCTGCGCCTTGATGCGCAGCAGGCGCGCCGCCATCTCCAGGTAGTCGGCGGCTTCGTCGAGCTTGAGGTGGTGCATGCGCTCGATGAACTGCTGGCAGATGCGGGCGACCGGGATGTCGTACACGTCGACCTTTTCGTCGCGCACGAGCGCGAGCAGCAGGTCGAGCGGCCCGCTGTAGTGCGGAATGTCGACCACGAATCCCGGCGTCGGCGCGCCGGGAGCGGGCGTGGCCGTCAGCTGATCCACTGGCTCATCAGGTTGGCCCACGGGCTCGACAGAAGGAACGGGGAGAGGGCCGTCAACGCGACGCGAATCAGGAAGATAAACGGGGTCATCCACGCCGTCAGCAGCGGCCTGCCGAACAGGATGAGGGCCACCACCAGGAAGAAGCCGAACCGGGCAAGTCGCTCATACCCCGCCGCCCAGCGCGACGGCAGCAGGTACTTCATGACGTGCGACCCGTCGAGCGGCGGAATGGGAATCAGGTTGAATCCCGCCAGCGCCAGGTTGATGATGATGCCGAACGTGAACATCACCTGCACCAGCGAGCAGGTGTCGTTGAGCGCCGGCAGCGCCCGCCCCAGCACGCCCAGCCCGATGATCGTGGGGACGAGCAGCACGGCGATCACCAGGTTGGTGACGATGCCGGCCATCGACACGATGATGTCGCCGCGCCGGAGATGACGGTACTTGGCCGGGTTCACCGGCACCGGCTTGGCGCCGCCGAAGATGAACGGCGCGTGTGAAATGACGAGGAAGATCGGCAGGATGACCGTCATGAACGGGTCGATGTGCCGCAGGGGGTTCCAGGTCAGCCGTCCGAGCAGGAGGGCGGTGTCGTCACCTTGCCGGTACGCGGCGTAGCCGTGCGCGTACTCGTGCGCCACCATGGAGAACAACAGGATGGGGGCGACGAGAAGGAAGATCTGGATTGAAGAGGACACGCGTCGTCGCCGGGGGAGAATGAGGCCCATCGCGGGCAGTCGCAGCGTAAGCTAGGGGGGCGCATGGTGCGCTGTCAAAGCAGGAGGCGACGACGCCAACGGTCGCCCGGATGCGCGGCGGCGCCCGGGCAACGCGCTGCGTCACCTTGACTTGGGGCCTTTCCGGGGTATTTTTATCAGG
>JBBTJT010000124.1:0-5920 GCA_038059315.1 Gemmatimonadota bacterium | reverse complement strand
ACCGCGGTGCCATCGAGGAAGAGGACGGGCACGCCCGAAGGCGACGCCGCATAGCCACGTGGCTGCTTGACACGCCGCTCCCACTCGGACGCGTGGAACCACGCCGGGCACGCCGGGTTCGCCGGCGCCGATGACATTCCACCCCGGGCCAACCAGGTGCGTGAGATAGCGCAGCGCGGGATTCTGCACGGTGCGATGCGGATCGTTGGCGAGCAGCGGCTTCCCCGACGCCGTCCTGGCGCCGCTCACCACCCAGTTGTTCGAGCCCTGGATGCGCGCATACGAGATGGGCGCTTCCGCCTTGACCACCGCGGAGATGGCGTCTTCGTCGATGCCGGCGAGGTCGAGGCCGCGCGCCGGGTCGATGGCCCGCGGCGGATCGAGGGGCCAGATGGCCTGCGTCCGTTCGACCCCGAGGAGGTGCACCAGGTGCGCGCGCGCCGCCTCGCCGCTGGCGTTCCCGGTCATCGAGAAGGCCGCCAGCCGTTGCAGCGGCACGTCGGGTGTCCACGGCGTGGGCTCGATGCCGAGCAGCGAGAACTCGATGGGCAGCGCGTTGCGCGCCCTGGCATCGGCCATGGCCGCGTTCACCCCCTGCACGAACGCCTGCAGGATGGCGCGCGCATCGCTCGCATAGCTGGCGTACTCGGCGTTCCAGTCGCCCCGGTAACGAAGCGCCCGCGCGATCCGGTCCTTTTCCACGAACGTCGGGCCGAGCACCTCGGCCAGGCGCCCCTCGCCGGCGCGGCGCCACATCTCCATCTGCCACAACCGGTCCTGCGCGGCCACGAAGCCCTGCGCCAGGAAGAGGTCGTGCTGCGTGCGCGCGTAGATGTGGGGAATGCCCCACGTGTCGCGTCGCACCTCGACGGTGCTGTCGAGCCCGGCGATGCGCACCGTCCCGTCGAGCACGGCCAGGCGGGCACGCGCCGAGTCGAGAAGCGCGGACGGAGCCTGGCCGGCGAGCGGGGCGGCGGCGAGCAGGAGGAAGAGCAGGCGGTTCACGGGGGTGGGCCTCATCTGAAAGGAAGCTGTAAGCTCTACGCTGTACGCTCTACGCCGTCCGTTCTGTCGTACTCTGTCGTACTCTGTCGTACTCTACTTTATCAGATGCCCAATCCGCTTCCACCGGATATCGGTGAGTGGCGACAGCGCGCGGTCGCTTTCGGCTTGTGGCACGTAGGTATAGTAGATGAACAGCGGTCGCCCGCGGACGTTGTCGCGCGGCACGAAGCCCCAGTAGCGCGAGTCCTTCGAGTTGTAGCGGTTGTCACCCATCATCCAGAAGTACTTGTCGGGCACCACCAGCGGCCCCCACTCATCGTGGGTGGGCTGTGCCGGCGCCGGGCCAAAACGGGAGGTGCCGAGCGCCACCTTCTTCTGCCAGTCGAACAGCGGGCTGACCTCGTTCGGGTCGCCCTTGGGGTTCTGGTCGGCGCCGTACCCCTGCCGCTGCGGAATGCCGTTGACGTGCAGCACGCCGGCGCGCATGAAGATCGTGTCGCCCGGCATCCCCACCAGCCGCTTGACCAGCGTCGGCGTGGGGTCGGCGTTGGCTAGTGCCTCGTCTGGCTGGTAGGGTGACACGAAGACCACCACGTCGCCGCGCCTGGGCTCCGCATATCCCGGCAGGTTGTACTTCGTGAACGGCACGTGCGGGCCGTACCGGAGCTTGTTGACGAACAGCCAGTCGCCGATCAGTAGCGCCGGGATCATGGACCCCGACGGAATGCGATACGCTTCGATGAAGAACGCGCGGATGAACAGGAAGATCGCCAGCGTGCCGGCGATCGACTTGAAGTTCTCCCACGCGCGTCGTGAAAACGGCCTGGAACCGCGGCCACCATTGCGGGCGGCGGCCACGACACTCTTGGGCTTCTCGGCGTTCTTCTTGGCCACGGATCTCGTGCTGGGGAAGTTGGGGGAAGGCCTGGTGAAATCTGCGGCGCGCGCCGGGTGGTTCAAGGGCGGCGGCCACTCCTCCCATTACGCGCGATGTGCGGCACGGGTTCCGATGGGCTCTCACGGAGACCGGAGGAGGACGAAGGACACGGAGGCTGCAAAACACTTTGAGGGGGTTCGGCGGAAAGTACTCACCGCCAAGCCCCCTCAAGTGCTGTTGCTGTCCTCCGTGTCCTTCGTATTCCTCCGGTCTCCGTGAGAGAAGACCCCGAACCTGAAGAAAGTCGAAGGGCGCCCTCGCGGGCGCCCCCCAAAGCTACTTCCTGCGTGCTTACTTGGCGTGCTTGAAGATGTACTTCGTCATCTCGAACATCGTCACCGACGCCTTGCCGCCGAAGAGCGCCTTCAGCTTGTCGTCGGCGTTGATCTGGCGACGGTTCTTCTTGTCCTGCAGGTTGTTCTTCTTGATGTAGACCCACGTCTTCTTCATGATCTCGGTGCGGGGCAGCGGCTTGTCGCCGACGATCGCGGCGAGTACCGCATCGGGCTGAACCGGCTTCATGAACGCCGCATTCGGCTTGCGCGCTGACTTCTTCTTCGCAGCCTTCTTCGCGGGCTTCTTCGCAGCCTTCTTCGCGGCCTTCTTCGCCGGCTTCTTCGCAGCCTTCTTCTTCGCAGCCATTCTGAGATCTCCTGGTGAGGATGTTCGCGGTCGGCGCTCTCCCGGTAGAACACGCGCCCCGACGACTCGAAAGTAAGACGTTTCCCTCTGAGCGCAATAGCGTTTCCCTCTGAAGACGCGGGAATTCCCGTCCGCGCGGTCGCCGTGCCCAGAGGGAAAACCGCCGGTCAGGCCCCCGGAAGCACGCTCCACGAGCGCAGCAGCGCCATCATGCGCAGGTCGGCCGGATCGGCCGACGCGTCGTCTTCCGCCGTGTCGTCGCGGTCGTGCGGCGTCTCGAGCACGCACGGCACCGCCGCCGCACGCGCGTCGGCGAGCAGCCAGCGAAAGGGCTCCGACCCGATTTCCCCCTCTCCCAGCAGGGCGTGGCGGTCCTTGTTCGAGCCGAGGGGGTGCTGGCTGTCGTTCAGGTGAAAGAAGGCAGGCGCCTCCCCGATCACCTGCTCGAACCGGTCGAGCACCGCGCGCAGCGACTCGGGACTCGACTTGATGTCGTGCCCCGCCGCGAACAGGTGGCAGGTGTCCGTATCCGGTGCGATGCCGCAGGTCCGAGGGGACCTGCGAGAGCATCAGCGCGATCTCCTCCGGGGTGCGGCCCATCGTCCTGCCAGCTCCGGCGGTGTTCTCCACGAGCACCCGCGCCGAGCCTTCCACCGTCTGCACGGCATGACGGATCGTCTCGCCCACCCGGATGGCGGCTTGCTCGGGGTCGCTCGTCCCCGCCGATCCAGGGTGAAAGCAGCACCCCAGCGCGCCAATGGCCTGCGTGCGTTCGAGTTCCCTGGCCAGGCCGGCGCGGGCGCGCGTCGCCTTTTCCTCCTCGGGCGACGCGGTGTTCAGCACGTAGGCAGCGTGCACCAGCACGTTGCCGGGTTCAATGCCTCCCTCGGCCAGCGCCGCGTGGAAGCGGGCCACCTTGTCGCCCTTCATGCCCGCTTTGTCGCCGTAATACGTGGGAGGCGCGGTGAACACCTGCAGCGCGGTCATGGCCGCCGCGCCGGCGCGGCGCGCCGCCATGTGCATGCCGCCGGCATCGCTGGGGTGCGACCCGAGCCGGCGCATCATTTACCTGTGCCTTTTTCCGCGTCTCTTCCTGTGCCTGTTCCTGTACTTGTGCCAGTTCCGGTACCTGTGCCTGTCCCCTTGCCCGCCCTGCCATCGGCATGCAGGTCGATCATCCGCGCCTCACCGAGGTACTCCACCGACATCGCGCTGCGTTCGCGTTCGATCTCCCGCAGGCGCTTCACCACCTCGGCGATGCGCCGGGTCTGCTCCTCGATCACCACCATGGCTTCAACAGCTTCGTCCTTGTCCAGCACGCCGGCGCGAATGAGCGAGACGTTGGCGAGGAGCGCGGCCAGCGGGTTGTTGATCTCATGCTGGATGGTCAGCGTCGTCTCGCCGATCCCCGCCAGGTACCGCGCGCGGCGCAGTTCCTCCTCGGCCGTCTTCCGTGCCCGCGACACTTCGATGCGCCGCTCGGCGATGCGCACGCGCGCCTGGAGGTTGTCCGGGGTCACCGGCTTCGACATGTAGTCGTCGGCTCCCGCGTCGAGCACGGCGGTCAGGTCCTCGGCGCCGTCGCGTGCCGTCACCAGCAGCACGAAGGTCGTGTCGCCCTCCGGGTGCGCCCTGATCCGCCGGCAGACTTCGAGGCCGTCGAGGCCCGGCATCAGCCAGTCGAGGATCACCAGCGGCGTGACTTCACGCTCGAAGGTCGCCCACGCTTCCTTGCCGTCGTTCGCCGAAATGGGCTCGTGACCGCAGGAGCGCAGCACCTCCTCGTACAGCAGACGCATGAAGGCGTCGTCGTCGGCCAGCAATACGCGCACGCAGAAACCGATTCTTGAGATGGTCGATGGGAAATGTGCCTGCGAAGACCCAGGGACGCGAGGGGGCTGGGTGCTGAACGGCTGCCCACTACGTGGTTATCTTTGGGGTTCGGCCCCTACTTCCTCCCGCCCGAGGCCCGCAGTCATGGATTCGTCAAGCGCCCCCATAAACGGTATTCGTCGCGTCCCACCCCCGGTCAATGACCCCATCAGGTCCTATGCTCCCGGTTCACCGGAAAAGGTGGAGCTGAAGCGCCGTCTCGCCACCATGTCGGGCGACTGCCCGGAGATTCCGGTGGTGGTGGGCGGCAAGGCCATTCACACAGGCGAACTCACCGACGTGCGCTCGCCGCACGACCACCAGCACGTGATTGCCCGGTTCCACCGGGCGCGCCCGGAGGACGTGACGGCGGCCATTACCGCTGGTGCCGAGGCGCAGAAGGAGTGGGCGTCGTGGCGCTGGGAAGACCGGGCCACCGTGATGCTGCGCGCGGCGGAGCTGCTCTCCACCACCTGGCGGTCCACGCTGAACGCGGCCACGATGCTTGGCCAATCCAAGACCGTCTACCAGTCGGAAATCGACGCCGCCTGCGAAATGACGGACTTCTTCCGGTTCAACGCGCACTTCGCGCAGGAACTGTACACCGAGCAGCCCGTGTCGGCACCGGGCATGTGGAACCAGACCGATTACCGGCCGCTCGAGGGTTTCGTCTATGCCGTATCGCCGTTCAACTTCACGGCTATCGGCGGCAACCTGACGTCGGCGCCGGCGCTCATGGGCAACGTGGTGCTGTGGAAGCCGGCGGGCACCGCCGTCCTCTCGTCGTGGTACATGCACCAGCTGATGACCGAGGCCGGGCTGCCGCCGGGCGTCATCAACTTCCTCCCGGGCAATGCCGCCGCCATCTCCGACGTGGCGCTCTCGCATCGCGACCTTGCCGGCGTGCACTTCACCGGCTCCAACGAGGTCTTCAATTCCATGTGGGAGACGATCGGCAGGAACATGGGGCGCTACCGCTCGTATCCGCGCATCGTCGGGGAGACGGGCGGCAAGGACTTCATCGTCGCCCATCCGTCGGCTGACCCGAGAGCGGTGGCCGTCGCCATCGTGCGCGGCGGGTTCGAGTACCAGGGCCAGAAGTGCTCGGCGGCCAGTCGCGCCTACATCCCCAAGTCCCTGTGGAAGGCCACGCTGGCCTACGCGCAGGAGATGATCGCCGACATCCGGATGGGCGACGTCGCCGACTTCCGGAACTTCATGGGCGCGGTGATCGACAAGAAATCCTTCACGAGCATCAGCGAGTACCTGGCCGACGCCGGCAAGAATGCCAAGGTGCTCGCCGGCGGCAAGGCGAACAGCGAGAAGGGATGGTTCGTCGAGCCCACCCTCGTGCAGACGGAGGACCCGTCATACCGCCTGCTCTGCGAGGAGATCTTCGGCCCGGTGATGACCTGCTACGTGTACGACGACGCCAAGTGGCTGGACACGCTCAAGCTGGTGGAC
>JBBTJT010000123.1:0-11464 GCA_038059315.1 Gemmatimonadota bacterium | reverse complement strand
TGCCGGAATTCTTCCCGGGCACCGCTTCGAGCGGGCGATCCTCTTTGACCTGTTCCGGTCTGGGGATGCGTTCACACGCGGCAGTGAGGGAGAGATCGCCGATTCGGTGCTGGCGAGCCAGTTCAAGATGGACTTCGAAAACGATCCTGATCCAGAGACCGCGTTCCCGGTGTGTGATGGTTGCCAGAGCGTCGTGGAACTGCAGCTGATCTTCACAGGCAGTGGAGCTGGACTGAGTGCGCGGCTACAGTGCCCGGATGAGGGTCCCCCCGTCTGTTCACCGTTTCTACGCAGACAAACGGTCGTACCGAGCGACAACGAGCCGCTGGATGCTCCATATCCCGAGTGCCGGCCCGACCGCCAGCATCGGAAACGCAAGCGCCCACCCAACCGCGCGCTCAACCGGCGGGACTGCCTGGATCGTGAACGTCGTGAGCAAGAAGCCAAGTGACGTCTGAACCGTCAACGCCGTCCCAACGGCGTGCGCCGGAACACTCTCCGTCACGAGCACGCTGAACTGTGCGGAGTCAGCGATCACGAAGAATCCCCAAACGAGAGCGATCGGCACGAGTAGCCACAGGCTGCGGCCAAATGTCAGGCCGATCAGCAGCGCACATGTTCCGCTCGCTGCCATGGCCCAGGTCACCAGCCGTTCACGACCAATTCGGTCACCGGCTACGCCGCCCCAAACGCACCCAATCCCCCCAACCGCGATGACGCCGAATGCGAGCAGCGACGCCTCCGCGGAGCTGGCCGCGATGCTGGCACCAGTCTGTGCGCTGAGGCTCGCCGCGAAGAACGCCGGAATCCACGTCCAGAAACAATAGAGTTCCGCGATGTGCCCCAAATACCCTCCCGTCGAGAGGCGCCATTCGCGGTTCCTCAGTACGGACGATACGAGGCTCCAACTGAACGGCCGGGGTGCAAACGGATACGGCCCGTCGCGATATCCGATCAGAACGATCAGCGCAGCCACCGCCGCGCTCGCCGACGCCGTAAGCACCACCGGCACCACGCCGACGCCCGGCAACGCGTGCACTAGATACGGACCGGCCTTGCCGATGGTCAACGCGCCCACTACGGCGCCAACTGCCAGCCCACGGCGCGCCCGAAACCAGGTGGCCGCCATCTTCATGGCCGGCGGGTAGACCCCGGCGAGGAAGAAGCCCGCCGCAAATCGTGAGGCAAGCCCAGAACCGAAACCCGGGGCGAAAGCCAGCCAGGCACTTCCCACCGCTCCCAGAGTCGCCGAGGCGGCGAATAAGCGCTTGGCGGGCACGATATCAGCCAGGTTGAGCACCGCCGAGACCGCCGTGCCGGCCACAAAGCCCAACTGGACCATGGTGGTCAGCCACCCCACCTGTTCGCCCGTCAATTGCCAGCGGGTTTGGAGGATCGGTCCCACGGCGCTGCCCGTGAACCACAGGGACATCCCGAGCAGCTCAGCGACTGCCAGCAGCACCAGCATGCGCCACCGGTCGGGGTGGATGTCTGGGCCAGGCAACGGGACGTTGGATGTCACTGGCGCTGTCATGGGGGCTACGAGACCGCCTGGTACAGATCGTCCAACGACCAGAGATACACCGTCGCTCGACTCGCCGTCGCCACCTGTCGGAACTCCGGGGTGAATCCACCCGCTGCGACGTACAACAGCGGGGAGTCCTGCTGCTGCGCCTCGTGCGCCCATTTGATTCCCGACTCACTCAATCGTCGCAGCGAATCGAGATGGTGGGTATGGACCGCCACGCCAATAGGCGCCCGATTCCACTTGACCGCGCCGGTGAGCACACGACCTTTTGTCAGCCGAGCGACGATGTCGATTTCCAGGGGAATGCGGCGATGGTCTTTCCCTTCCCATCGCCCCCACGCACGCACCAGGGGCAGCTCCAGTGCGCTCTGCATTCGATACCAGGCTTCTTCGGCTACGCGCTCAAAGACATGCCCCATGTGCGTATCGAGGTTCGGCTGGACATGCTGTTTCCACACTGCGCGTCCCCCCTGAGTCGCCAGCGCACTTTCCCACGGGTCGACAAATCGGTAGAAGAACTGGACAGCCGGGTCGGTGAGTCGAAACCGTGCCGGATCGCGTGAGGTAGTCTCGAAATTGCGCGACGAGCCTACATATCCGAGATGTCCGAGGCGCTCGAGTTTGTCTCGCAGGGGCGTGCCTACCTCCAATCCGGCAGATTGGGCGATCTCGTTGAGGGTGGTGCATCCCTCGCCGACGGCCCGCAGTATCGCCTGGTATTTCGGGATGTCCCTGAGCCCCTGCTCCTGAAGGAGCGCCGTGCGCACGAGATCTCGGACTTCTCCTGAGGCGTCGAGCATGAGGGACTGTATGTTCTCGGCGAGCGGGCGCCGCTGGTCGATGGCGGCCAGGTAACGAGGTGTGCCACCGAACACGCCGTATGCCAAGGCACGGTCCCGCAACGCCGGAAATCCCGCGAGTTGCCCGGCGTGCCAATATGCAAAGGGCTTGAGATGACACTGCCAGGCAAACCGCCCATACAGGGGGCTGCCCCCCGAATTCAGGCGTTCGAGCAGACGGAGCGATGACCCCGCCAGGATCAGCACAAGTGGACGTTCAACGCGCCGGGCTTCCCAAACTGCGTTGAGCTCCGAGGCCACCCCCCTCAGGCCTTCCTCATCCTCGCCCAGATACTGGAATTCGTCGAGTGTGATGGCAAAAGGGGCTGGCGACTGATACTCGATCAGGAGCCGGAAGACACTCCGCCAGGTCGGGTAGTCCTCGATGGGCAGGGGTTGACCGCTCCACTCGGCGAAAGCGACCAACAGCGCTACCCGATTCTGAGCCGGTGTGGTTTCGGCCGCGGTGAAGTAGAAGGCAGGCGCGTCGCCCCATACCCGATTGAGGAGAAAGGTCTTTCCCACGCGCCGCCTGCCATACATCAGTACGAGTTGGGGCACGCCGGTCGCGAGGAGGTCGCGCAGGCGCGCGCGCTCCTCGTCGCGATCGATCAATGATCCCGTATCGGTGGGCATCAGGCCGCCAGTTTATAGTACCATCGTACTAGTATACTATTACGATAGTATACTATCACGATAGTAGTATTATGTCAAGTCACACCAAGGTGCACTCATGGTGCTCCAGCTCCTCCCACTCAGGCTTTGGTGGCCCCGCTGGAGGTACTCACCACCCCGAGTCTCCGGAAAAACCCGGGCGATTCACTCCCACCCGTGCGGCCGTCGCCACAGCCGCTTCTGCACGGGCCATGGCCGCCGCTGCGTGAAAGCGTCGTCGCCAAAATGCTCGTCGTTGGCCAGCGTGTCGGTGACGTCGGCGGCCTTGGCCGAGGCCTGATCGGCCCAGTGCAGGATCTCGGCTTCGAGTGTCATCGGTGGCACGGCGGCGCCGAATTCGAGCGACCCGTGATGCGACTGGATGAAGTGCTGCAGCTCGAGTTCCTGCGCTTCACTGAACGTCCCCGCCGGCAGCGCGCGGAGCCGGCGATCGAGCATCATCGTGCCGAGCACGAGATGCCCCAGCAGGTGGCCGGCCGCGGTGTGTCCAAAGCCCGTGGCCGACACGCTGTAACTCTCCACCTTTCCGATGTCGTGGAGGAGCGCGCCGACGGTGACGAGTTCAACGCTGGCGCGCATGGTGCGCGCGATGCCCTGCGCGATGCTGGCGACCTCGACGCTGTGGAGCAGCAGCCCGCCCACCTGCGCGTGGTGGCCGGTGGTGGAGCCCGGTGCGCGCTCGAAATCCTGCCGAAAGACGTCATCCGCGAAGAAGAGATCGAGGGCGATGCGCAGCTTGGCGGAGGTGAGCGCGGCGCGCTGCTGATCCACCCAGCCCCACAATTCCTCGCTCTTGCGGGCGATGCGCGGCAGGAACGATTCGATGAGCGCGCTGTCGCGCGGCAGGACGCGTAGCGGCGCGGTGAGCGAAAGCTGCCGCTTGCCGGCGTATTCACCGACGGTGCCGATGACCTGCACGACCGCACCCTTGACGGCACCGGCCACCCACGACAACTGCTCCGTCCAGATGGGCGCCGTTTCCACGCGGCCGCTGGCATTGCCCAGCGTGAGCCGCGCGAAGGGCTTGCCGTCGCGCGTCTCCTTGTCGGCGCGATCGAGGACCAGCAATTCGTGCTGGACGCGCGAGCCGGGCTGCAGTTTGGACAGGTCGAGCATCAGGAGAGACGATGGACGGTAGACGGTGGACGGTAGAAAACTACCGTGCCGAACTGACACCCGCCTCACCTGCCGAGCGCGTTCTGGCGCGAAATCACGCGCCTGGTCGCTCGAGGTCGAGAAGCTTCTGCTTTCGTTCCACTCCCCAGCGGTACCCACCGAGCTCGCCCGTGCCCCGAATCACGCGATGGCACGGAATGACGACGGCCACCCGGTTGCTGGCGCAGGCGCCGGCCACGGCGCGGGCAGCGGTTGGCTGGCCGATGATGACCGCCAGCTCCTGATAGCTGCGCAACTCGCCGAAGGGGATGCGGCGCAATTCGGTCCATACGCGCTGCTGGAAGGGAGTGCCCGACACATCAAGGGGGATGTCGATGGCCCTGGCCTGGCCCTCGAGCTGCGCCGAGATGCTCCGGGCCCACGACGCCACGCTCGAGTCGTCGCGCCGCAGCGTGACGCGCGAAAGTCCCTGGCGGAGTTCCTGTTCGAGCAGGGCTTCGTCGTCCCCAAAGGAGACACGGCAGACGCCGTGAAGCGTACCTGCCACGAGCATCGGTCCGAGGACCGTGGCAAAGATGCCGAAACGAACCTCCTGGCCGTCGACGTCCTGCCAAGCGGTCTCGGGCGACGTCCGGGGCGAGTGAGGCAGGGAAATGGCGGTCACGAGAGCTCCACGAAAAAGGGAGGGCATCGGGCGCAATGCCTGCGCCGATGCCCGAAGTCTCGCCGGCCGACCGTTGCCAGCCAATCCGTTTCCTGCTCCCGACCTCAACCGGCGTAGACGATCTCACCCTCGCCGTCGATGCCGAGTTCCTGCTCCACGTCACAGATGCCGCAGATCTTCACGCAATGCCAGACTTCGCCGAACTCCTTCTGGTGTGACGCGGCCGCCGGCTTGATGGAGAGCTTCTTGTAGCTGTACTCGCCACAGTGCACGCACGCGTGCGCCTTGGCGATCTTTTCGGCGCGCTGCTTGGTGATCGAATTCGGCATGACCTGAAGTTATCGCGTTGACCCGCCTCCCGGCGGGAGGCCGAGGGCGCCGGTCGGCTTGAATGTCTCGGTCACGGCGTTGTTCTGGCCGGCGGCGTCCATGACCTTCCGCAGGGCACCGATGGCCCCCATGGCGCCAGCGGCTTCGGTGGGAAGGAAAATGGTCGTGCCCTTGCCCTGGGTGAGCGCGGGGAGGGCTTCCATGTACTTGAGTCCGAGCAGGTAGGTGGCAGCCTCACCCGGCGGGAGCGAGAGGGCGATGCCGGCGATAGCCTGCGCCTCGGCCTTGGCCATGGTCGTACGGGCTTCGGCGAGGCCCTCGGCGCGCAGGATGGCTGCCTCCTTTTCACCCTGAGCCTTGAGCACCTGTGACTCGCGCAGGCCCTCGGCTTCGAGAATGACGGCGCGCTTGCTGGCTTCGGCGTTGGTGACGGCGGCGCGGCGTTCACGTTCGGCGCGCATCTGCAGTTCCATGGACTGCTGGATGTCACGCGGCGGCTCGATGGTCTGCAGTTCGACGCGGGTGACGTCGACACCCCACCCCAGCGAGGCCTCCTCGATGACCTCACGCATGCGCCGGTTGATCTGGTCGCGGCTGGTGAGCGTCTGGTCGAGTTCCATTTCGCCGACGATGTTGCGCAACGTCGTGCGCGTCAGGGTCTCGATGGCGTACGGGAGGTTCTGCACCGAGTACGTGGCCTTTTGCGGATCGGCGATGCGGTAATAGAGCACCGCGTCGATGTCGATGGTGACGTTGTCCTTGGTGATGACCGGCTGGCTGGGGAAGTTCAGCACCTGTTCGCGCAGGTCGATGCGGCTGGTGGTGCCGGCGATGATGCGCCGTGCGCCGCTGACGTCGCTCGAGAGGTAGTGCACATGGATATGGCGCGGCACCTCGACGAACGGAATGAGGATGTTGAGGCCGGAGCGGGCAATGCGGTGAAAGCGGCCGAAGCGCTCGACGAGGAGCACCTCCGCCTGGCCAACGACCTTCAGGGACTGCGTGCCGATGAGGACGGCAACGACGGCGATGATGCCGAGGATAATCCACATGGGAAAGCCGATAGTTGATAGTGGACCGTCGATGGAAATGAACCCACAGCGATTCTATCGCTGACGAGGCAGGTGCGCGAGGGTCAACCAGGGAACAGTTCAAAGGGGCGCGATGGACAAATTCGTCCGCCACGCCCCTTGCACAGGTCCATTCTGTCGTACTCTGTCGTACTCTGTATCACTCTGTCGTTCTCTGCCGTCCTACGGCTTCCAGTCGGCGATGAAGAGGTTGGTCTCGTTTGGCTTGTCGTTGTGCCGGTTCGAGGCGAAGATCAGCTTCTTGCCATCGGGCGAGAACATCGGGAAGCCGTCGAACGTCGCGCTGAAGGTCACCTGCTCGAGCTTGTCGGCGGTGGCCATCGAGGCTCCGGCATCCACGAGGTAGAGCTCGAAATTGCCGGAACGCGGGGCGACGAAATTCGACGCGAAGATGATCTTCTTGCCGTCCGGGGTCCATGAGGGGCCGAAATTGGCGCCACCGACCGCGGTAACCTGACGGTTGTCGCTGCCGTCGGCGTTCATCACGTACAGCTCCACCTTGGATGGGCGGATGAGCCCCTGGGCGAGAAGGTCCTTGTACGCCTTGACCTCCACCGAATCCCTGGGGTGGTGCGCGCGGTACACGATCTTCGTGCCATCGGGCGACCACCACGGCCCGCCGTCGTAACCGAGGGTGTTGGTGAGGCGCTTCACGTCGGTGCCGTCCACCTTCATGGTGTAGATGTCGAGGTCGCCGTCCTTGAGCGAGGTGAAGACGATTTGCTTGCCGTCGGGGGAGAGGACGCCCTCGGCGGTGTAGACGTCGTAGTTGGTGAGGCGCTTGAGGTTCGACCCGTCGCGATTGACGGTGAAGATGTCGTACTTGTCGAGCGGCCACACATAGCCCTTCGACGGGTCCGGACGCGGCGGACAAGCCGAGTCGTGGGCGGTGGACGAGCTGAAGAAGAGGCGCTTGCCGCCGGGAAAGAACCAGCCGCAGGTGGCCTTGCCGCGGCCGTCGCTGATGCGCTTGAGCTGCGAACCGTCGGCCTTCATCACGTACTGCTGGTCGCAGGTGCGTCCTTCACGCGTGGACTGGAACGTGATCCACTTGCCGTCGCTGCTCCAGTACGCCTCGGCGTTCTCGCCGCCGTTGGTGATCTGGCGGAGATTGGCGAGGTGCGTCTCGCCCGGCTCGGGCGGAACGGTACGGATCTGGGCGGAAACAGGCACCGCCGCGGCAACGACCGCGGCGGTGAGAACGAGAACGAAGGTCTTATTCATCTATGGAATCTCAACGCTTGGTGCCCAAAGGCGGCGCGGTAGGGGAAGCAAGGGCAAAGAGGTCGCGCTGCGTCTGTCCCTTGCGAAGCAGATCAAGCGCTTTCATCAGCTGGATGTCCTCGCGGGCTTCGCGGCGCTTGACGGTGGAATCGCCGAAGGCGAGCCGGGAGATGCGCGTATCGATGAGGCGGGTCACGTAGTCCTGCGCCGCGTCCCAGTCCTTGCGGTCCACCACGACGCCCTTCTTCTGCAGCCGGGTGTAGAACTCGTCGCGCATCGCCGGCGTGACGACGAAATCCGGCCTGACCTTGGTCTTCTGCTCGAAGGCAAAGTCGTACAGCGTGATGTAGGTGTCCTGCCCCTTGGTGCCGAGGGCCTTGGCGACCTTCTGTTCGACGCTGGTCAGCGTGTCGTACGGGAGAATGATGTCGGGCGTGATGGCGCCGCCGCCGAAGATGACACGACCGGCGTCGGACTTGTAGCGCGGCCGCGCCCGGCGCGTTGAATCGCTCTCGAGGCTGTCGGGACGCACCTCGACGAACTGGCCGTCATCGAGGAGCTTGCGTTCCTTCTGGATGGAGCGGCCACTCGGCGTGTACCACTTGCCGGTGGTGAGCTTGATGGCGTAGCCGCCATCGAGGCGATAGACCGACTGCACCAGGCCCTTGCCGAAGGATGTCGTGCCGACAATCAGGGCGCGATCGTGATCCTGCAGGGCGCCGGCGACGATCTCCGATGCCGAGGCGGTGTAGGCGTCGGTGAGGATGACGAGCGGAAGCTTCGGGGCCACCGGGTCACGTTCGGCCTTGTGCAGCTCCGAGATGCCCTGCCGGTCACGGACGCTCAGGATTTCCTGTCCGCGATTGAGGAACAGGTTGGACATCTCCAGCGCCTGGTCGAGGAAGCCACCCGGGTTGCGGCGCAGGTCGAGTACAAGTCCCTTGGCTCCCTCGCCCTGCAGCCGCAGGATCTGCTGGGCCAGTTCGCTGGAGGACGTCTCGTTGAAGTTGTCCACCGGCACATACGCGATCTTGCCATCCAGCATGATGCCGAACGGAATGGCCGGAATCCGGATGGTGCGCCGCGTGAAGTTGGCGGTGATCGGGTCGGCCCATCCCGGGCGCGCGAACTTGGCGGTCACCTTGGTGCCGGGCTCGCCCTTGAGCTTCGACGACACCTGCTCGATGCGCCAGCCACGCGTGCTCGCGGTGTCGACCTGAATGATCTTGTCGCCCTCGCGGATTCCCGCCTCCTCCGCCGGCGTGTGCGGGTAGACCTTGGAGATGACGATGCTGCCTTCCTGCTCCTCGATGAGCATGCCCACGCCGCCGTAGAAACCACCAGTCGTCGTGTTGAACGCCTCGAGCTGCTTGGGCGTGTAGAGCTCGGTGTAGGGGTCCTTGAGTTCCTTCAGCAAGCCGCGGGCGGCCCTTTCGTAGAGGGCGCTGGCACTGACCGAGTCGACGAAGCGATCGCCGACGATCGACATGACCTGTTCGAACAGGCGTACGCCGTCGCGCGTGGCGCGTTCCTGGATGACGAAACCGCCGGCCACGATCGGTGTAAGCACAACGGCCAAGGTGAGCAGCGTCTTGCGAGTACGAGTCATACGAGCCTTGCTGAGGGAATTTCAAGCTAATGGCACTGCGCGGGCGGGGGAATGAGCTCCCGCCTCCGGCGGACGAACCCCGCAACGGACGGAACCCACGCCTCCTTCAGAACCCGTTGCCCGCCAAAGGGTTCCCGTCATTCGGCCAGCTGGTAGGTGACCTGCCACACCTTGTCCTCCTGGGCCACGACCGCGCTCCGGAGCACACCGGCCGCAAGGAGCATCTCGTGGGCGGGTTGCAGCACCCGCTGCAGGTGCGACGGATAGCGTTGGGTCAGGGGGAGCTGCTCGGCGAGGCGTTCCAGCGGTACCTGCCACGAGCGCCCCGTATCGACGCGCGCCACCTGGAGGACTCGGTACAGGCGCCGGGCCACGGGGGACGACAGCTGCTGGTACCGTGCCGCGGCGAGCGAGATGGCGAAGCCCGCTGCCAGGTTCGAGCGGATTTGCGGCGCCAGGGTGACGTGTGCGTCGCCAGGTTCGTTGTTGGTGAGCGCGCTGAACAGCGCCAACTGGTCGCGGTCGGTGAGGCGTCGCCGATCAATGGAAACCGTCGCCAGCACGGTGAACTGGCCGGTCCAGAGCGAGCCGACCGAGGCGTCAAACCAGGCGTTGGTCGATTCGAGCGCCGTCCGTTGGAGCCTGGTGAGCGCGCTGCGCAACTGCTCGTACGTGCGCCCGTCCACGCGGCGCCCCATGGTGCGAAGGAAGGCATGCAAGGTGAAGGTCAGCATGCCGTCGGCGGGAGCGCCGGCCTCGTGATAGCGCCGCATCAGCTCCACGTAAACGTCCTGGTCGAAGGTCCCGGGAAGCCGCTCGCCCGGCGCCGGCAGGACGCGCCACCTCCCACCGCCAGCGGCGGTGTAGCTGATCGCGACTTCTTCACCCGAGTCGCTGAGTCGGAAGAGCGGCAGGGTCTCGAGCGCGCGATCGAGAATGACGGTGCGCGCGAGCTGCCGCCGTCGGGGTGCGGAACTCATTCAGCGATGAAAGTGGGCCCCGCCGTGAAACGGAGCAAGTCGCGCCTCAGCCCAGTTCGATGACTTGGCCGGTCATCCGGCGTGCCGATGGGGCACACAGCTGCAGCAACGCGGCTGCGAATTCCTCGCGTTCCACGTACTTGAACCGGTCGCCCATGGCGTCGAGGTTGGCGGCGGTCCGGATGGCCGACGGGGCCACGGCGTTCGCCGTGACTCCATGCGCGAGTTCTTCCTGGGCGACCGACCGCATCAGGGAAATCACTCCCGCCTTGGCGGCGGCGTAGGCCGCCATGCCCGCCGACTTGCCACCGGGGAGCGCGGCCGGCGAGCCGATGAACAGCACCGTGCCACCCGCGGCGCGTACCAGCGGGAGAAAGGCGCGCGTCACGACGTAGGCGGTGGTGAGGTTGATGGCGACCATCCTGTGCCAGATGACTGGGTCGCTACCGGCGAGTGACCCCGACATCGCGAAACCGCCGGCAATGTTGAGTAACGCAGCCAGGCGTCCGTCCGAGGCTGCCGAGACCTGGGCAGCCACCTGCTGGACGGCGTCGAGGTCGGTGAGGTCCAGTTGGTACGGCGTGGCGGCCTCCCCAATCTCGGCAGCACGTGCGGCAATGCCGGGGTCGCGGTCGAGCAGATGGACATGCGCGCCCGCGGTGGCAAAAGCCTGGGCGACGACTTCACCGGCCTGGCCGGGGCGACCCACGCCGGTGATGACGACGTGCCGGCCGCCGAGCGCGGCGTCACGCGCCGGGACGGGCATCAGCGGAGATCTTCGCGTCCGAGCGCGGCGCGAACGGCTTCGCGCATGGCCGAGACGGCATCCTCGCGCGCCGCGGGAGTGTCGTCGCGGACGTGCAGTTCGATACCGTCGGCGACGACGACGCGTCGCCATGAAACGGCGACGGCGTCGTCGTTCAGCACCGCCTGATCGGCACCCGACACGAGCGCCGGGGCGAGCGACTGGGACACGCGCTTCTCGAGCGCATCGCCGGTCGCGCCGGCAAGCTCGGCCTTGATGGACTCGAGCGTCTGCCCTTCACGCTGGCGGATCTTTATGGTGAGGAGCTGAAGCAGGTGCCGGTAATGGTAGGTGGCGGCGGTTCCGCGTCCCAGCGGGTGGTCGAGCAGGCCGGTGGCCACGTAGAAGCGCACGGCACGGGCACTGGGCGCGGCGCGCGCGGATGCGTTGGTTGGGCGCATGCCCGCGGCATCCACGAGCGCGGTGGCGTGTGCGGCCAGGCCTCGGGCATTCCAGGGCGCGTGCTTGGAGTGGGCGCGCAACAGCGCAACGGTATTCTCGGCCATTGGTGAGTGGAGAATAACTCGCGGACGTTCACACGGCGAGCCGATGGCGAGCCAACGGCGAGCGGCGGACGGCGGGATGCGCACCTGGTGCGCATCC
>JBBTJT010000122.1:0-8919 GCA_038059315.1 Gemmatimonadota bacterium | reverse complement strand
GTCCACTCGATACCGCTCCAACGTCGTTACGCTGATTTACGCAAGTAAGTACTAGGCGATAGGCTCCGTGCCAGTCAGCACGGCGGTGATCGCCAGCACGAGCACGGCCAGCATCGTCTCCGCCAGCAGCGTCCGGCCGGTCGACGCGGCATCCACCGATTGCTGACGGCGCCTGGCCAGTTTTGCATGCCCGGCACCAATGGCCCCCACGACGCCCACGAGCAACAGCTTGGCCACGAAGAGGCCGCTGTACGAGGACGAGGCGATGCCAACCGGCGCCCCCATGCGCAGCCAGGCGGTGACAAGTCCGGTGACGAAGACGGTGCTCGCGGCGACCATCGCCACCGGGTGGAAGGCGACGATCAGGGCGGCAGAGAGCGCGCGGCCGTCGGCCGTTCCGCGGCCCCGGAGAGCCGTCGCGGTGAGCAGTCCCAGCGCGCCGACCCAGCTGCCGGCGGCGGCCACGTGCGTGACGTCCACCAGCACCGAGATGGCACGCCACTCCCCGGCGGCGCCGGCATGCCCGAGGTAGGCCGGAAGAACAGCCAGGGCGGCCACGCCAGCCTCGGACAAGCGTGGCCACGTCTCTCCATGGCGCCCGAACAGCAGCGTGACGCCGACAATCGTGGCCGTCAGGGCCTGCGCGACGAGGGCCCAGCCCCATCGGGTCTGAAGTACCGACAACACGCTCGGCCACAGCGGATCACCCGGCTCGGTGAACGCCGCCGCCTGTGCGAACAGACGGGCGGCGGTGGAGAGCATGAGGACCGCGCTGCACCCGATGGCAACGCGAACGGAGAAGCGGTGCAGGGAAGGTCGGTGCCGGTCACCGAGGTCACCGATCAGCCTGTCCACGACCAAGCGGCCAAAAACCCAGGCGCCAAGTATCCCGGTGGTCGCCGCCAAGGCGAGGAAACGAAGCATGACGACGAGCATACCGCCGGCGGCGTCGATCATCACGCTACTACCGGGGAGCCACGACGAACGAAAAAGTGCCCTTCATGGGGTGGCCGTCATCGGAGGCCGTAGTCCACCAGACCGTGTATCGGCCGACCGAAAGCGGGCTGCGAATCGCGGCCATGAAGGCCAGGTCGTTCTCGCCCGGAATGCGCGATGCACGGCCCGAGGCGACGACCGTTCCGCCGGGACCGATGAGCTGGACCCGGCTCAGGCTGACCTCCACGCGTTCCGAGAACCACAGCTTCACCGACGTCGGAGACGCGGTGAGGGTCACGTCCGCCCCCGGGGAGCTCTTCACCAGCCTGGCGTGGCGCCGCACGACCTCTATACGGGGCGCAACCGGAGCCGCCGGAACGCTGAAGGCGGCAAGAGAGACGACGGCCAAGCCAACGAGGGCGGGCCGGAACAGGGCGTGGAGAGCAGTCATTCAGGAAACATCACCCCGATGACGCCGCCTGCCAACCGTCGTGGCGCGGCCTTCACGTCCGGCCGTCCCCGTGCGAGCATTAGGCATGGCCCAGCGCATCCGCACCCGCTTTCTCGTGATCGGTTCCGGCGTTGCCGGCCTGCACACGGCGTGGCGAGCGTCGGCGCACGGCGAGGTGTACGTGCTGACCAAGCGGTCGCTGTTCGACTCAGCCACCGCCTATGCGCAGGGGGGCATTGCGGCAGCGCTTGGCGCGGGAGACTCGCCCGAGTTGCACCGCAAGGACACGCTGGCCGCCGGCGCGGCGCTGTGCGACGCGGCCGCGGTGGAGGTGCTGACGTCCGAGGGGCCCGCCCGCATCAGGGAAATGGTCAATGCCGGCGTTCGCTTCGACACCGACCTGCGCGGGCGCCTGTCGCTCGGCAAGGAGGCGGCCCACTCGCGGCATCGCATCGTGCACGCGCAGGGCGACCAGACGGGCGCCGAGCTGGCGCGCACGCTCATCCAGCGGGTGCAGGAGACTCCCAACATCCACGTGCTCGAGCTCGCGCGCGTGCTCGACCTCATCGTGCAGGCCGGGCGCTGCTGCGGCGTGCGGGCGAGCGTCGCCGGGCGCGCGGTGGAGATCATCGCCGATGTGACCGTGCTGGCGGCGGGCGGTTGCGGGCAGTTGTACCGGCACACCACCAATCCCGAGGTGGCCACCGGCGACGGCTACGCCATTGCCCACCGCGCGGGCGTGCGCCTGGCCGACATGGAATTCGTGCAGTTCCACCCCACCGCGCTCGACACGCCCGAGAATCCCCTGCAGCTGATCTCCGAAGCCGTGCGCGGGGAGGGGGCCACGCTGGTCAACGACAAGGGCGTGCGCTTCATGCTCAAGGTGCACCGCCTCGTCGAGCTGGCGCCGCGCGACATCGTGGCGCGGGCGATCTTTCGCGAGCAACAGGAGGGGAGGCGCGTCTTCCTCGACGCGCGAACGCTCAAACGCTCCTTCGCGCGCCGCTTTCCCGGCATCCTCGCCATCTGCCTGGCCCGAGGCATCGACCCGCGCCGCGACCTCATCCCGGTGACGCCGGCGGCCCACTACATGATGGGTGGCGTCGTCACCGATCTCACGGGGCGTTCGTCGCTCGAGCGACTCTACGCCTGCGGGGAGGTGTCGTGCACCGGCGTGCACGGCGCCAACCGGCTGGCATCGAACTCGCTGCTCGAGGGACTCGTCTTCGCCGAGCGGGTGGCAGGCGACATGGCCCTGGTGGCACGGCTCCCCCGCCTGCCGCGCAAGAGCACGTGGAGGGTGCCGGTGCTGCGTGATCGCGGCGCCGCCCAGGTGGCGGCCGATGCCATCCGCATGATCCTGTGGGATTACGCGGGCATTGATCGCACCGCCAATGGGTTGCGCACCGGCCTCGCCCGGCTCGACGACCTGGCGGCTCGGCTGCCCGTGGGGGCAACCGAGGAAGCCAACATGCTCGACACGGCGCGCCTGATCGCCGGGGCGGCGCTGCTGCGCCGCGAGTCACGCGGCGGCCATTTTCGCCGCGATTTTCCGCGCCCCAAGAACAAGTGGCGCGGCCGCCACATCGAGTTCTAGCCGCTACGGCTGCACCTGGTTCAACTCGATCGATCCCCTGGGAGCGACGCGGAAAACCTCGGCCCGCACCGCGTTTTCGCCCGGCGGGTCGGCGTCGAGCAGCAGGGCCGTAAGCGCGAGAATGAGGCCAATGAGGCCCGCCTCGAACCGGAGCGAATGCACCAGCTGTGGCCGCTCCGACGTGCGAGCCTTGCGCTCGGCGTGCCGCCGATGGAACTCGTTGAACGCCATCAGGATGAGGAAGATGCCCACCTTTCCGGCGAGCACGCGCCCGTATTGCGTTCCCCGGATGTCCTCGAACACGGTGAGGTGCGTGGCGGCGCTGAACAGGCCGGTGAGCACCACGGCGGCGGCCAATGCTCCCGAAGCGCCGAAGTAGCGCTCGAGCATGGCGCCGAGTGGGTCGGTCCAGGGCGACGCCGTATGCGCCGGCAGGCGCCTCTCGGCGAGGACCAGCAGGAAGAAGCACCCCAGCCATCCGCCGGTGCTCACCAGGTGGATGCCGTCGAAGAGCGGCGCCAGTGTCAGGCTGGTGAAGGCGTCCGCCGGGTGCCCCTGAAGTCCGGCGCCCACCCCCAGCAAGACGACGCCAAGCAGGATCAGGGGCCATCCCCACACCCGCTTCCGGGCGACGGCGAAATAGCCGACGTACGAAAGGGCCGCCGCGGACACGGTGGCCAGCAGGCCGATACCCCACTCGGAGCGCAGTACCAGCGCCGCCAGGCGATTCTGCAACGCGAAGCGATTGTCGAGCAACGACGCGACGCCGATAACGCGTGGGCCAGCCAGCAACAGCACCGCCGCCGCGCTCCACTTGCCGCAGGTGAGCACCAGCGCCGAAACCTGCTCGTCGGCGGCGGCGCGCACCGGTCCCTGGGGCAGGCTGGTGCGCCGCCAGACCAGGAAGTGGAAGGCGGCCGTACCCACGAGCATCGTCGCGGCCATCAGGAACAACGTGGCAACGAGCGCGGAGGCAAGCGCAGTCAGGTTTTGCACGACTGGATGATCGCGGAGTGGTGCGTTCGGCGCCAGCACCCCGACTCCCCGCCAGCGGCGGGGTGGGCTACTTTTCGCACATGTTGAATGCCCAGCCGTCGGCGAACGCCGCGCTCGTCGAAGAGATCCGTTCGCTGGCCAGCCGGCGCCGTGCCGTCATCCTCGCGCACAACTACGAGCGTCCCGAGGTTCAGGACCTCGCTGACTTCGTCGGCGACTCACTGGGGCTCTCCCGCGAGGCCGCGCGTACCGAGGCCGATGTCATTGTCTTCTGCGGCGTGCACTTCATGGCCGAAACGGCGGCGATCCTGTCGCCGCTCAAGACGGTGCTCCTCCCCGACCTTGCAGCCGGGTGTTCGCTGGCGGCGACCATCAACGCCGAGCAGTTGCGCGACTGGAAGGCGGAACACCCCGGCGCCGTCGTCGTCTCGTACGTGAACACCACGGCCGAGGTGAAAGCGGAATCCGATTACTGCTGTACGTCCGGAAACGCGGTGGAAGTCGTGAATGCCATTCCGGCCGACCGTGAGATCCTGTTCCTTCCCGACATGTTCCTCGGCGCGCACGTGCGCCGCCTCACCGGGCGGCAGAACATCCATGTCTGGATGGGCGAATGCCACGTGCACGCCGGCATCGATCCCGAGAACATCCGGCTGCAACGTTCCCTGCACCCCGGTGCCGAGTTCCTGATTCATCCCGAATGCGGCTGCGCCACCAGCGTCGTCGAGGCCGTCTCGGCCGGTGACGTCGATCCGCGGGGAGTGCACATTCTCTCCACCGAGGGAATGATCAAGCGCCCCGCCGTGAGCGAGGCGAGCACCTTCATTGTCGCCACCGAGGTGGGAATCCTGCACCGGTTGCGGCGGGCGTACCCGGGCAAGGAGTTCTTTGCCGCCAACGAGCGCGCGTCGTGCGCCTACATGAAGGTCACGACGCTCCCCAAGGTACGTGACGCGCTGCTGCACTTGCAGCATCGCATCACCGTGCCCGCCGAAATCGCCGCTCGGGCGAGCCTGGCCATCGAGCGCATGGTGGCGATCGGCGGCGGCGCGCCGGTGCCGTCCAGCGCGGGCGTAGACCCCGGCGAATGACTCCCGACCGGGGGCCCCCACGGCGCATCACTCCGCTGGCCACGCCGGCCTTTGCCGACGGGGAACCCGACTTTCCGCTGGCCGAGGCGGAAGTCGTGCGCCTGGTCAAGGCGGCGCTCGACGAGGACGAGGCGTCGAACGACCTGACGACCCTCGCGACCGTGCTTCCCAGCCGAAGGGCGCGTGCAATGCTCGTCGCACGCGAATCCGGCGTGATCTGTGGCATGCCGCTGGCGCTGGCCACGTTCTGTCGATGCGACGAGAAGGTGGAGATTCGCGTGGACGTCGAGGACGCCCAGCACGTGGAGCCTGGCACCACCCTGTTCTTTCTCAACGGCAAGGCGCGCGGCGTGCTCGCCGCCGAGCGGACGGCCCTCAACTTCCTCCAGCGCCTCTCCGGCATCGCCACGCTGACGTCACGCTACGTGGAGGCCGTGCGAGGAACGGGCGTCCGCATCCTCGACACCCGCAAGACGACGCCAGGGTGGCGCCGGCTCGAAAAGTATGCCGTGCGCTGCGGTGGCGGCATCAATCACCGCGAGACGCTGGCCGACGCGGTGCTCATCAAGGACAACCACCTCGCGGCGGTCGACGGCGACATTGCCACCGCGGTAAGGCGTTCGCGCGAACTCTCGCCGCCGTTGACCGTCGTCGAGGTCGAATGCGACCGGCTCGATCAGGTGCGGGCGTCGCTCGACGCCGGCGCCGACGCGGTGCTGCTCGACAACATGGACCTCGCCATGCTGCGCGAGGCCGTGGCACTCGTCGCCGGCCGCCTGGTCACCGAGGCGTCGGGGGGTGTGCGCCTGGACACCGTGCGCGCGATCGCCGAGACCGGGGTCAACCGCATTTCCGTCGGGGCGCTCACGCACTCGACTCCGGCGATGAACTTGGCGCTGGACTTCCAATAGCGCCGGCAAGCTGGGCGGCGAGCTCAGTGGGCTCGCCAGCAGGCGAATCGCATCGGAAGCCGCGGCAGACGTAGGCGCGCGCGCGGTCCTGCGACCCGGACTTTCCTTCCAGCAGGGCGGGCGGTCCCGACATGCCACCGGCCAGCACCAGCGACGGCACGTACCGCGCGGCCACCGTGCGGACCAACTCCCCGAACCCGGGCGAACCGGTGTGCCCGGCAACTGCCACGCTCACCGCCCCGTGTGCCTCGAACTCCGCGGCGCCCAGCAGGTGACCGAACGCCAGGGGATGCTGCGTCATGGCGCCCGACAGCGACGACAGCACGAAGCCGGCGCGTCGCGCACCCTCGGCGTCGCCGCTAACCGCGGCCAGTCGCTGGAGCAGTTCCACCGCCAGCGAGTTTCCCGCCGGCAATGCGTTGTCGGTGACATCGCGCGGACGCGTTACCAGCGCCACGGCGTCTGCGGCGGTGTCGAAGTACGCTCCGATCCCGTCGTCCCAGAACTGCGCGTTGCCGGCGTCGGCCATTGTCTGTGCAAGCGTGAGCCATCGCGCTTCGAACGTCAACTCGTAGAGCGACAGGAAGCCGAGTCCCAAGGCGGCGTGGTCCTCGAGGAACCCGCCGATACGTGCCTCGCCCCGGGCGTAGACGCGGGATGCGCGTCCGTCGCGCACCAGTGACGATGCCAGGAACTCGCCGGCGCGCGTGGCCAGCCTCATCCAGCGTGGCTCGCCGAAGACTCGCGCACACTCGGCGACGCCGCGAAGCATCAGGCCGTTCCAGCCGGCGATGATCTTCTCGTCGCGCCCCGGGCGCACGCGATGTTCTCGGGCCGAAAGCAGGGCGGCGTGCGCGTGCCGGATCGTCGTCCGGAACTCGTCAGGGGCGACCCCTGCCGCCACCGCGTACTCCTCCGCGCGCTGCGGCGTCCAGAGAATGTTCTTCCCTTCGAAATTTCCCCGGCTGGATGCAGCCCAGTACGGGGCGAGCGCCGCGGCGTCCTCGCCGAGCACCTCGCGGAGTTCATCGAGCGACCAGACGTAGAACCTGCCTTCGTGCCCCTCCGAATCGGCGTCGAGTGACGCATAGAAGCCACCCTCGGGGGCGGTCATCTCGCGCTCCACCCATGAGAGCGTCCGCTCGGTGGCCTCACGCACGGCAGGGTCGCCGGTGGCCTGCCAGAGGTGCGCCCCCAGGCGCACGAGCAGCGCGTTGTCGTAGAGCATCTTCTCGAAGTGGGGCACCAGCCAGGTGCCGTCGACCGTATAGCGGTGGAATCCGCCACCCACCTGGTCGAAGATCCCGCCGCCCGCCATGCGGTTCCACGTATGGCGCACCACCGCCAGCAACGCGGCGTCGCTCGTGCGCGCCCATCGGCGCAGCAGGAAGTCGAGTACCATGGTCGGCGGGAACTTGGGTGCGCGGCCGAATCCCCCATGCGTCGCGTCATACTGCGCCAGCAGCATGGCTTCCGCGCGCTCGAGCACCCGGACGTCCACCGGCGCACCGGCGCGCGCCGGTTGCGCCGCCGGTTCGTAGATATTGAGCAGCGACGTCGCGCCCCGCAGCACGTCCGCACGCCGCGTACGCCAGACGTCGGACACGCTGGCGAGGACCCGCCGGAAGGCCGGGATGCCGTGCCGGTCCTCCGGGGGGAAGTACGTGCCGCCATAGAACGCCTCGCCATCCGGCGTCAGGAACATCGTCATTGGCCACCCACCCTGCCCGGTGAGCGCCTGCACCGCCTGCATGTAGATGGCGTCCACGTCCGGGCGCTCTTCGCGGTCCACCTTCACGTTGATGAACAGATCGTTCATCAGCGCCGCCGTGGCCTCGTCCTCGAATGACTCGTGCGCCATCACGTGGCACCAGTGACAGGCGGCATAGCCGATGCTCAGCAGGACCGGCTTGTCCTCGCCGTGGGCGCGCGCAAAGGCCGCCTCGCCCCAGGGATGCCACTCCACGGGATTGTCGGCATGCTGCTGCAGATATGGCGACGATTCGAGTGCCAGCAGGTTGGGCATGGGGGCTGCGGTGTTGGGGGCGGTGGACCGCGTTGGAGCGTAGATTCTGCAAGCTAACGGAATCGTCGCCCACGTCCTTTCCTCGATGAGCTTCCTGCCCACCGCCCTTTCCGCCGGAACGAAGTGGACCAGAGCCCTGCAGGTCCTGGCCGCGGGCACGGCGGTACGCCTTGTCCTGGCGGCGCTCGTGCCGCTCACGAACGACGAGGCGTACTACTGGGAATGGAGCCACCGGCTGGCCGCCGGGTACTTCGACCACCCGCCGGCCATTGCCTGGCTCGTGGCCATCGGGCCTGACACCGCATTTGGCGTGCGAGTTGGCGCGGTGCTGGCCGGAACGCTCGCCGGGTTCGCCCTCATTCGCACCGCCCGGCGGCTCGGCGGCGATGATGCGGCGTGGTGGGCCGCGCTGATCTTCTCCTGCCTCCCGCTCGCCGCTGCGGGCTACGTGCTGGCCACACCCGACGCGCCGCTCTTCCTCGCCCTCGCCTGGACGCTGCATGCGGTGGTCGAGGCGCTGTCTGCGCCGGTTGGCTCGCGCGCGTCACTGCGGTGGTGGATCGTTGCCGGCCTCGCCATTGGCGTGGCGATGCTGTCCAAGTACACGGCCGTGCTCGTGCCGGCGGCCATCGCGCTCTCCTTTGCGTTGCACGCGCCACTGCGCGCGCGCTTCCGCGAGGGCGGCCCGTGGGTGGCGGTCGCCGTCGCCGCGCTCGTCCTCTCGCCCAACCTCTGGTGGAACGCCACCCACGAGTGGACATCGTTCGCGTTCCAGCTCGGTCACGGTCTCGGGGCGCCCAGGAGCGCCGGCGTCGCGGCGGTGCTGCAGCGTGAACTCAACCTCGTCGGCGGCCAGGCGGGGCTGGCGTCGCCCATCCTGTTCGTGCTCCTCGTGGGCGCGGTGTGGCGCG
>JBBTJT010000121.1:0-9309 GCA_038059315.1 Gemmatimonadota bacterium | reverse complement strand
GACCGCCCCTGTCGAAAGCGCGCCAGCAGATCCTGCGTCCGCAGGCGGGTCAGCGACGCCGCCCGGATGCCCGCCACCCGCTGCGACGTGCTGGCCAGGTGCGACGGCGAGGCGAACTCGAGCACGTTGGCGACATCGGCGAGGTCGTACCCGGGGTTCTTCGCGAGTTCGGCTGCCGCCACCAGCCGCACGAGATCGATGACGCGCTTCAGGTTGGGTGCGCCTTCCGCCGAGAAACTCCGGCTCAGGTGCTCACGCGTCACCCCGAGCGCGACGGCCACCGCCCCGGTGCGCACCGGACGCCCACCCGCCGACACGATGAACTCCCACGCGTGCTGTTGCAGCGGCGCGTCGAGGCCGAGCGTCACATGCGCGCCGCGCAGCGCCGTCGCGAATCTCGCCGAGAACGCGTGCCGCACCACCAGCTCTCGCAGCGCGGCGTCATCCACGCCCTCGGCCAAAAGGTCGGCGAAGTCGAGCGATGCGCACCGGCCAATCACGCCGGCGTCCGCCGGACGCGGCGCGGCCAGCGCGAAGAACGGGATGCTCGGCAACTGGCGGGCGAGTGCCACGACGCCCCAAGTGTCGTCGGTGGGCGCCGAGACGTCCACGACCACGGCGTCGATGAGCGACGACGTGAGCGCCGCCGTCGCGGCGTCGAGCGACTTGACGATGACCAGCCGCGCGCGACGCCGGGTGAAGGCGCGCCGCAACAGGTCGCGCCCCTTGTCGCGCGCCGTGCAGGCCAGCACCGACGGCACCAGTTCGCGCTCCGCGGCCGCCTTGGGCATGCGCTATCCGAGCGTGGCCAACATCTCGTTGGCGCGTGTCAGCACGTCGCGGGCGTTTCCGTACGACACGAGCGACGCCGCTTCGGCGAACTCGACCCACCGGCAGGCGGTGATCCCTTCCTTTCGCAGCGGGCGCGCCTCGCCGCGCGCCGCCTCGATCAGGAAGAAGTGGCAGACCTTGTGCACCAGCCGGCCCCGAAACCGGAAGTGCCAGTCAATGACCTCCACGGGCGCCGTGAGAGTGAGCCCGCCGAGTCCGGTCTCTTCCCCCACTTCCCGGATGGCGGCAACATCGGGCGACTCGCCGTCCTCCAGGTGCCCCTTGGGAAAGCCCCAGTTCCGGTAGCTGTCCCGGATGAGCAGGAACTGCACGCCCGCCACCGTGCGGCGGAAGACGATCCCGCCGGCGGAGATTTCTTCCCTGGCCCGTTGGGCCGGCGTGTTCATATCGCGTGACCCGGGTCCACGTCGGCGCGCCCCTCGATGAAACCGCGGACTATCGGGTCGGCGCTGTTCTGGATTTCTTCCACCGTGCCCTCCTGGCGCACCGTGCCGTCGTAGAGCATGGCGATGCGCGTGGCGACGGTGTAGGCCGACTTCATGTCATGCGTGATGACGATCGACGTCACGCCGAGCGTCTTCTGCATGCGCAGCATCAGCAGGTTGATGACGGCACTGGTCACCGGGTCGAGTCCGGTGGTCGGCTCGTCGTAGAGCAGGTACTTGGGCCGCAGCGCGATGGCCCGGGCGATGCCCACGCGCTTGCGCATGCCGCCGGAGAGTTCGATGGGGAAGACGTCGGCCGCGTCGGGAAGGTCGACGAGCTCGAGGGCCTCGTGGATGCGGTCGGCGATCTCGCGCTCGGTGTGCGTCCCCTGCTTGCGCAGCCCCATGGCGACATTGTCGCCCACGGACAGCGAGTCGAAGAGGGCGGCGAACTGGAAGACGTAGCCGATCTTGGCGCGCAGTTCGTAGAGCCCGGGGCGGCTGAGCTTCGGCACCTCGAGGCCGTCGACGAACACGGTGCCCTGGTCGGGATCGAGCAGCCCCACGATGTGCTTGATGGCCACCGACTTCCCCGTTCCCGAGTAGCCGATGATCGCCACCGTGTCGCCCTCGGGCACCTCGAGCGAGAAGCCCTGCAGGACTTTCTTGGGGCCGAAGGCCTTGTGGATGTTCTCGAGTGTGATCACAAATCGGGTGCAGGGGAAGAGGCACAGGAATATGATGGCGCGCGGACGTCCGCGACTAGGGCTCACAGACGGAGGTTGGTGGTTGGTGGTGGGTGGTAGTTGGTTGGCCGAGAAACACCGAGGGCCCGGCGGATACTCGTCGCCGGGCCCTCTGTCATACACTGTCATACACTGTCATACACTGTCATACACTGTCGTACTCTGTCGTACTCTGTCGTACTCTTAAGATGAGAACGACTGCAGCGCCCGCCCTACGTCGCCCTCGCGCAGCCGCTTGAGCGCACGGTCGCGCAGCTGCCGCACGCGCTCGCGCGTGACGCCGAGCATCGAGCCGATCTCCTCGAGCGTGTGCTCGCGCCCACCCTCCAGACCGAAGTACAGGCGCAGCACCTTGGCGTCGCGCGGCGGCAGCGTGCCGAGCGAACGTTCGATCTCGTCGGTGAGGAAGCGGTTCATCGCCTCCTCCTCGGTATCGGGCATCTCGTCGGCGACGAACCGCTCGATCAGCGAGCGATCGCCATCGGGGTCCATCGGGGCATCGAGGCGCACTTCGCCGCTGTTGAGCGCGGCCAGCGACGACACGACGTCCACCGAGAGGCCCGTCACCTTCGCCACTTCCTCGGGCGTCGGCTCGCGGCGCAGCTTCTGGCGCAGGATCTCCGACGCCTTGATGATGCGCGACAGGTCGGCCGTGCGGTTGAGCGGCACGCGCACGGTGCGCCCCTGGCGGGCCAGCGACGAGAGGATGGCCTGCCGGATCCACCACACCGCGTACGAGATGAACTTGACCCCCTGGTCGGGGTCGAACTTCCGCGCCGCCGTCAGCAGGCCCACATTGCCCTCGCCAATCAGGTCGATGAGCGGGAGCCCGCGGTTCTGGTACTTCTTGGCCACCGAGATGACGAAGCGCAGGTTGCGCTTGACCAGTTCCTGCAGCGCATCGGGGTCGCCCGCGCGGATCTTGCGCGCGACGTCGATCTCCTCGGTGCCCTTCAGCAGGGGATAGGTGCTGACCTCGTACAGGTATTGGTCGAGGATGTCGCGCTCGGGCTCGCTGGGCGCGATGCCCACCGGGGCGGCACGACGGCGACGGCGCTTGACTTCGATTGCCATGGACTATGCCTCGGCGAGCCAGGGGGCTCGTTCATGAGATCGGGATATTCCGGGGGACCCGGAACTGGGTCTGGCCCGGTGCTGCCTCGGCGCGCACACCACATTTACGGCGATGGCGCGGCCAATGTTGTTCAGTTCGTGAATAGCGTCTAAAAATAGCGACAACCGGCGATTCCGCCAGAGTCACCGCTTGACCTTGTTGATACGCCTGGATAGCTTTTTTGGTTCCTGATGGAACGCCTGAGAACGTTCTGGCGCCCGTCGGGACCCGGGGGCGTAGCTCAGTTGGGAGAGCGCTTGAATGGCATTCAAGAGGTCAGCGGTTCGATCCCGCTCGCCTCCACTGGGGATCCGGGTTCAGCCGGATCGTCCGGTTCCGGATCCCAATCCGGGACACGCGCGGGAATAGCTCAGTTGGTAGAGCACAACCTTGCCAAGGTTGGGGTCGCGGGTTCGAGTCCCGTTTCCCGCTCTTGAAACGCACGACGAAGGCCGTTGGCGGGCCTGAATTCGGGATCGGGGCGGTTAGCTCAGTTGGTTAGAGCGCCACGTTGACATCGTGGAGGTCACAAGTTCGAGTCTTGTACCGCCCATCGCCTCACGAGATATTCTCGTGGGGCGTTTTTCATCCAAGAGGCTCCCCATCACCTGCCGTCGGACCGGCACTTTCCGAGTGAACCGATGACGCCTTACTTCCGCACCTCCCTGCTCGCCGTGCTGGCCGCCGCGCCGCTTGCCGCCCAGCAGCCCGCCGCCCAGCCGGGCGCCGCTGCCTGCACCATCGAATTCGACCAGCCAAAGGAGCTGCTGACGCACTACACGATCAGCCGCGCCAAGATCATCCAGATGCCGGTCGGCGACGACCGTGCCAAGCTCCTGCGCGACGTCATGAAGTCCCTCGGCAGCCCGAAGGTCGCTGCGGCGAACCCGCAGGGCACGAACCTCTTTGCCGGCCAGATGCTGATCGCCTGGCTGATGCAGCCGAACTTCGGTCCCACGGCGACGCGTGCACAGTTGAACTATGGCGAACCCAAGGACGCCACGATCGACCTCGCCAGGACCGCCGACTCCCTGTTCAGCATCATCGAGAAGGAGCAGCCGGGGTGCAGCACGGAGACCGCGCCGTGGCGGGCCGCCAAGCCGTGGCTCGACCGCATCAACGCCGCGCTTCGCCTGGCGAGCACCAATCCCGACTCCGCCGAGCTGATGGCCAATGCCTCGCTGATCCTCAACCGCTCGGCGCCGTACGCCGAGCGCGTGCTGGCCAGCGTCGCGCAGTCCCGCAACGACCAGCTGGGCATGCTGAAGCACCTCGAGGCGGCCCTCGCCCTGACGGCCAACGACACCATCTACGCCGACGACCGCCGGTCCGTGCAGTTCCAGATCGGCCAGGTGTCCCTCGAGGCCGCCGAGAAGCAGCCGGAGCCCGCCCGCACCGAGATCCTTCGCAGGGGCGTGGCCGCCATGATCGCCCTGGCCACCGAGTCGCCGGGCGCGGAGGTCACGCCGTACGCGCTGACCGGGCTGGGCATCGCCGCCAGCTCGCTGAAGGACTCGACGTTCTTCACCAAGTGCTTCGAGATGGTCGACGCCGCGGTGGCCGCGTACAACGACCTGTCCACGCTGCAGGCGGCGGTGTGCGCCAGCCGCAACGGCAAGACGGCCGACGCCGTGCGCATGTTCCAGGCGACGCTCGCCAAGAACCCGAACTCGCGCGACGCGCTGTACAACGCGGCCGCGCTGCTGTACGAGCTGCGCAAGGGAACGGAGATGCTTCCGCTGGTGACGCGCCTCGTGGAGCTGGACCCGTCGAACCCCGACAACGTCTCGCTGTTCGCCTATGCCTACAACGTGCTGAACGAACAGAGCAAGCCGGCGGCGGTGGTCGCGCCCTCCACGCAGCCGGGGGCGAAGCCCTCGACGGCCAAGCCGGCCGCGGCGCCGGCTCCCGTGCCGGTTGCGCCCGCCGAGAAGTGGGTCGACTCGGTGACGAAGTACATGAAGCTGTCGGACGAGATGCCGCACCGGGTGCAGATGACCGAGTTCACGCGGTTCGCCGAGAAGGCGACGCTGAATGGCGACATCGAGAACCGGGGGAAGGCGGCCAAGACGTACACGCTCGAGGTCGAGTTCCTCGACCTTGCCGGGGCGGTGCTCGACAAGCAGACGGCGACGGTGGGGCCAGTGGACCCGTCGAAGCTGGGGTCGTTTGCCCTGACGTCGAACAAGCCGAAGATCGTTGCCTGGCGTTACGCGCCCCTCAAGTAGCCTTGGCGTGACAACAGGCGTCCGCATTCTCGTGATCGACGACGACCCGATCGTCCGCGGCATGCTGGCCGAGATGCTGCGTCGCGAGGGATACGATGTGGACGAAGCGGAGGACGGGCGCGCCGGCATGCGGCAGTTTCGCCAGCAGCCGGCGGCGCTCGTCATAACCGACGTGGTGATGCCCGAGCAGGAGGGGCTGGAAACGCTGATGCTGCTGCGTCAGGCCAGCCCCTCGGTTCGGGTGATCGCGATTTCAGGGGGCGGCCGGGTGGGGCCGGAGTCGTACCTCAACTCGGCGCGCACGCTCGGCGCCCACGCTATCCTGGCGAAGCCGTTCGGTCGCGAGGAACTGCTGAAGGCGGTAACGGAAGTGCTGGCCGGCTGATTGACCCAGGGTGGTGAATCGGGTATATTTTTAGGCTCGCCGGCGGCACGTTGCGCCGGCGAAGGCGTCTCCGGTTGGGAGGGAGACGAGGCGGGCGCTAGTAGCTCAATTGGATAGAGCATCTGACTACGGATCAGAAGGTTGGGGGTTCGAGTCCCTCCTGGCGCATCTAGACGGTAGACGGTAGACGGTGGACCGTGGTTGATGGACGAGACTTTACCGAGAATCGGGGCGTAGCTTAGCCCGGTAGAGCGCCTGCTTCGGGAGCAGGAGGTCGGAGGTTCAAATCCTCTCGCCCCGACTGTTGGAAGAGGTTGATGTTGAAAGAGTTATAACAAAACACCCCGCATTCTATCTGCGGGGTGTCTTGTATAAAAGGAAGCACAAAGGAAGCAAATGGAGAGCTATTTTTCGCCCTGATCGGACGTAGAACGCCGCCGTCTCACTGCGAGCCAAGCGTTCAACTCATCTCGATCATAGTGCACTCCGCGGCGAAAGTATCTCTCGCAACATTGAATTGCCACGCTCGTCGAGGCCCAGGCGATCCTCGACGCATGGCAGCAGGACTACAACAACCTTCGTGCCCCACACCAGTTTGGGGCTCCAAGCGCGGGCGGCCTATTTCCGAGCCGGCGTCTATCATCCTCGATCCGTTCGAGCCGTCAATTGACGGTTCCGCCTAGATGGAATTCAGGGGACAGCGCCCGGCGCAAGCTGCACTACCCGCCATTCACGCCGCGTCGACCTCAAGCACCACGCTCCTTACATCGTGAGCTTGAGGCCGATCGGCACAAGCCACGGCGTCGCCGCTCCACCGGTTACAAACCGATCTGCCCGAACTTCGACGGAGATCCTCCGTCCCGCCCATTGCAGTACATATACCTCGGCGCCCGCTGTCAATGCGAACTGCCACGAAGTTGCGCCAAGGCTCCGTTGGTGTCGAAGCGACGCTCCGAGCGACAGCTCCGCGTGGTCGTCCGCCGTGCGGATTGCATACATTGGCCCTACTCCGACATACTCCGTTCGCTGGCGCTCAATCATCGTGCTCGTGCATCCCGGTGGCGCGCAGGGCGGGAACAGTTCGACGCGTTGTGTGCTTGCGATGTAGTCCAGCACAAGAACGGTCCGCCGATTACTATCGCCAGCCATCTGAACACTTGCGGTCAGGTCCCAGGCGTTGGTACCCTTGCCCTTCGGAAGTACCACGCCCCCAACGCCAACGCTGAGTGCGTGCTGCGCCATGGCCAATGTCGGCGTAACCATCAGTGCTCCTGGAACGACGCACCACGCCGCCGCCGCACGCACGATCTTCGCGATCTTCATCATATGCCTCGCTGTACGGGGTTTCATTGTTGCGGGGGCACCCGTAGCGGCGATGTGCCCCATCGCCGCTACGGTCTGCCGCACTCCAACTATCGCCCCCTGCATTACACACGGCACCACGCTCGTTACCGCTGGCAAAGGAAGCTCTGCACGGTAGCGGAGTTAACGGAGATCGAGGCGTACCCTACACTACCCTGTGCGTCGGTAAGCTGCACTTGGAGAACGTGCTGGCCATCGGTTGTGAAGTTCCCCGTGACCCCGTTGCTGTACTGGCCCGACGAGATGCTGTAGTCGCCATCGAACCATGAGTAGGAATATGGCCCGCCCCACCCTCCGTTCGCCATTACGTTGTACGAGCACTCGTTCCCGGTAACGACCGCCGTGAACCCATTGATCGGGCCCGTTGGCAAGTTCTCGCGCGTCAAGATGGTGGGCGCTGACCACTGCACAGCAAAGCCGCAGTCGACCCCATAGAAGTTCGTGCCGACGAGTACGAATGTCGGCGACCTCGTTCCATTCTTGTCTGAAAGGACCATGTTTGTATAACGCAAGGGGGCAAGGGGATATTGCCCACAGGTATAGAGATTGTAGGTCTCGATAGCGGTACCAACGGCTTCGCGATAGTTGTCCGTATCCGTCCAAGTCGCACTTGTGCTAACGCTAATCGTGGCATCGGTGGTCGTGACGGTGAAGTCACAGGTGGAACCATTGCACGAGTTCGTTGCAATAGTTCCCGTGATTTGGTGACCCGAAGTCGTCGACTGGTAGGGCGAGTGCGTGCAGTTCTGCCCTGTGTCGCATCGCCAACTGGCATACGCCCATCCTGAGCTCGTATATCGGAGTACCGGTTGGAGAATGTACGTATCGTTCACAAGCCCCGGGAACGTAAAATAGACGCTCCCGCTCGAATACCCGACGGTAGGCGCATCCGGCACCGTCCAACTGACGCTCACACCACGATACGCATTGGGCGCGGACACCGTTTCGTGGTTCCAAATGATATATCCATTGGTGGAAGGCGGAGGCAACGGACGACCACCGCGCTCCGGCGCCTCGCGATGAGGATGCGCGCAAGGAGGAAGCACCCGACGTTGTCCACCCCGTCCGACCACCGAATCACCGCGCACGACGGCACCATCTTCAATCTCGTATACGCAACTCGAGTGAAACCACCCCGCTGGCGTGGCCACCCATCCGGTGTCCGCGCCCGGCGCTGCGGCCGGGGAATCGGGAGCGCTCTGTGCCCTCGGACCGTTCACCGGCGACACTGCAGTCGGCGTATCGACACGGCTGTCGCAAGCGCTCAGCAGCAATTGCAGCGTGGTGCCAAGTGCTACCAAGCCAGCACGCATGCGCGTTCTTGATGTCATCCTTTCTCCTTTCTGAAGCTTTGAGAGTGGGCTGCTGGTTGCGGCCCGAGGAACATGGGCAACACCCGCGGTGGGCTGCGTCCCACCTTCGCACCAAGCGCCACCACTGACTAACACGCCATGTAACGTCTGACGAATTTCAGGGAAAGGCGGACGCGAAACGTCAGGGGACTCCCCGCAGGGACCTGACCCGGAAAGCTGCTCCGCCAAGTAGGGCGACAGTCCCCAGCTTCGGAGCCGGCAGGTGAGTTGCCCTGAGCTCCCTGCATACCGCCATCGGGAACGCTCGAGCAAGAAGACCTCCAACGCGCGATCGCGCGTCGCGAGATGGTTCCACATTCAGCCCAATTGGATTGAAATCGGCGTCATTCCGGGCGACGAGACTCACGACGGCGATCCCGCATCTCATTGTGAGTGATGCAGTGCACGTTGATCGCCCAGCGCGTTCCCACTTCGGGAGCAGGAGGTCGGAGGTTCAAATCCTCTCGCCCCGACTGATGGAAGAGGTTGATTTACATGGTGTTATAACAAGACGCCCCGCGACCCGATCGCTGGGCGTCTTGTTCGTAGGAAGCACATGGGAAGCCGTTGGCGCAGCGTCGAATGGCGCGAGCGCAGGGCTTTCGCCGCGCACCCGCGCGCTTCCCGCTCGAAGGAACCGAGCTGGCGCGTGGGCGTGTTGTAGGCCAGCCACCTCGGGAGTAGGTTTTCCCTATGTCGCTCCTCACGAACATCCTCGCGAAGCTCCGCGCCCACGAAGTCGAACTTCGTGAGCGCGGCGTTGTCCACGTCGCGGTGTTCGGATCGGTCGTGCGTTCGGAGCACCGAGCCGACAGCGATGTGCAACTTTTCGTCGATCTCACCCC
>JBBTJT010000120.1:0-7250 GCA_038059315.1 Gemmatimonadota bacterium | reverse complement strand
GGGCAACGCGCTGCGTCACCTTGACTTGGGGCCTTTCCGGGGTATTTTTATCAGGCTAGCGCCGCGCGGCGCACGTTTGAACCAAAAAAGTGAGTTCCAAGAGTGCCGAGAATCGCGTCCGCCAAGAAGAACATGCGCAAAACCCGTGCAGCGACCGTGCGCAATCGTGCGCAGCGCGCCACGCTCCGGACTGCCCTCAAGAAGGCCCTGACCCCGGCGTCCACGGACGCCGTGAAGAAGGTGGCGGTCCAGCTCGTCGACCGCGCCGCCCGCAAGGGGCTGGTGCACAAGAACGCGGCGGCACGGCACAAGAGCCAGATTGCGCGAAAAGCGTAGCTTTTCGCAGAAGACGACAGAGTAGTACAGAAGTCGACAGAGTACGACAGAGGGGCCCATCCACGCGACGGGCCCCTCTGTCGTACTCTGTCGTACTCTGTCGTTCTCTCCGCCCTACATCGCCGCCAGCTCCCCGCCACACCGCTCACAGTACCACTCGGTCGGGAAGTTCAGCGTGCCGCACTCCGCGCACTTGAGCGACTTGATGGCCTCGCTGCTGCGCGGCGTCGGGCGCCCGAAGAAGCTCTCCCGAGGCGGCGTCATCTCCTGGCTCACCCGCGGCTCGGGCATCGCGTCGGGATACTCGAGCGGTGGCTCGGGCACCGCGTACGACGCCGCGGACGTCCGCGGCGCCTGGGGAGCAAATGGCGGCGGGGCGTCCGCCAATATTCGCGGCGCCCCCAGAGGCGTGGGACGCCCGACCACCGTCTTGAGAAACGCCAGTTCGTCGAAACTCGGCTCCAGCGGCATCGCCGGCTCCGCCGCCGCGATGCCCGTCTGCTCGTGGATCGGGATCGCGTGATCCGAAGCGGTGGACACCGCCTCGCCCGCGGCGAGCGTGCTGGCCTCGCCTGGCAACGAATAGTCACCTGCCGCGGCGTCCTCCGTCCCTGCCACCGCCAGCCATTCTTCCGGCGCCGCCAACAGATCGCCTCCGTCCCCGGGCGTCGGCGCCTCGAGCGCCGCCCCGCCGGCGGCCTCGCCAAGCACGCGTCGCAGGCGAGCCAGTTCCTCGAGCAGGGCGTCGCGCTCGCCGGTGGCCAGGGCGATGTCGTCGTCCAGGCGGGTGCGTCGCTTTTCCCATTCGCGTTCCGAGTACTCGCCAACCGCAGCGCGCAGCTCGGCCTCGGCGCGCTCCTCCTGCTTCGTGGCGAGCGCCTGTTCCTTGTCGAGGAGCCGCCCGGCGACGTCAGCGGCGGCCGTGCGCACGGCGTCGGACGCGGCCAGGAGCTTGGCTTGCACCTTGTCCAACTTGACGGTGTAGTCCTCGTGCACGCGCTGGTACACGGCCGGTGGCGTGTCGGCACGGCGCTCGTCGAGCGCCGACATCCAGCCGGCGATCTTGCGGCGCTCGGCGAGGAGCTTCTCGACGGATTCGAGCGTATCGCGTTCGAGCTGACTCATGGGCGGGTCACCTGTGTCACGCGCCGCGCGACGCCTCGCGCAGCGCATCGAGCGCCACGAGGGCGTCTGCCGGCAGGGACGGAACGTCACCCAGTGCGCGCGCCGCCCACATGATGCGGGCGCCGTGCTCCAGGCTTTCCATGCGCTGGTGCGCGTCGGACAGCGAACGACCGACGGTCAGCGCTCCGTGATGGGCCATCAGGAAAGCGTCGTGCGACGCCCAGTAGGCGTCGAAGGCATCGGCGGCGGCCGCGCTGCCGGGTACGGAATAGGGAACGAGCGGCACGCGGCCGACCCCGGCTCGCAGTTCGGCCAGCGACTCGCCGTCGAGCGCGATGCCGGCTACGGCGAAGGCGGTGGCCACGGGGGGATGCGCGTGGACGACGGCGTGCACGTCGGGGCGCCGCTGGTAGGCGCGCAGGTGCACGGCCAGTTCGGACGAGGGGCGCAGCGCGCCACGGCGCACCGTGCCATCGAGTCCGAGTTCCACGAGATCCTCCGGGCGAACGTCCACCTTCGAGAGGCCGGCCGGCGTAATGAGCAGCGACTCTTCGGCAAGCCGGACAGAGACATTCCCGTCCCGGCCGGCGATGAGCCCCCGTTCATACAGGCGGCGGCAGACGACGCAGACCGCCTCCCGGAGTTCGTCGGTCCGGAGCGTGGCGGCTACCCCATCCGTTGAAAGACGACCCGCCCCTCTACGAGGGTACATCCGACCTGCCCGTGTAGAGTCCGGCCGCCGTACGGCGTGTTGCGTCCCTTGGTCAGGAAGCCGTCGGGGTCCACCGTCCACGCCAGGTCGGGGTCGAACACCGTGATGTCCCCCAGCGAGCCGCGGCGCAGCATGCCGCCCGGAAGCCTGAAGATCCGTGCCGGCGCGCAGGCCATCCGGTCGACGAGCGTGGCCAGCGAGATGATCTGCGACTTCACCAGCCACGTCAGGTTGACGGCAAGCGCCGTCTCGAGGCCGACAATCCCGTTGGGCGCGTTGCTGAACTCGCGATGCTTGTCGTCGGTATGGTGCGGCGCGTGGTCGGTGGCAATGACGTCGATGGTGCCGTCCTTCACTGCCTGCTGCACCGCTTCGACGTCGGCCTGCGACCGGAGCGGCGGGTTCATCTTGGCGTTGGTGTCGTACCCTTCCACCTCGTCTTCGGTGAGCGAAAGGTGGTGCGGGCAGGCCTCGGCGGTCACGCGGATGCCGCGTTCCTTGCCCCACCGGATGAGCTCCACCGACCCCTTGGTGCTCATGTGGCACAGGTGCACGTGGCCCCCGGTGAGGCGCGCCAGCAGGATGTCGCGAATGGCCATGATTTCCTCGGCCTCCGCGGGGATACCCTTGAGTCCGAGCCGCGCCGAGACGAAGCCCTCGTTCATGTCGCCGCCGGCGGCGAGCGTCGGCTCCTCGCAGTGGTCGGCCACCGGAATGCCGAAGGTGCGCGCGTACTCGAGTGCCGTGCGCATCAACTGGGCGCTGACCACCGGCCGGCCGTCGTCGCTGACGGCCACGGCGCCGGCGCCCACCATCTCGCCGAACTCGGCGAGCCGCTCGCCCTTCTGTCCGATGGAAATCGCGCCGTAGGGATAGACGCGCGCGGCGTTCGCGGCGCGCCCCTGCTTCAGCACGAAGCCGACGGCCGCCTGGTTGTCGGTCACCGGGTCGGTGTTGGGCATCGCGCAGACGGCGGTGAAGCCGCCCGCCGCCGCCGCCCGCGCCCCGGAGAGGATCGTCTCGACGTCCTCGCGCCCGGGCTCGCGCAGGTGGCAATGCACGTCGATGAATCCCGGGGCAACCACCTGCCCCGCGCAGTCGATCACCATGGCGCCGTCGGGCGTGCCGAGCGTGCCGCCCAGGCTCTCGATCTTGCCGTCGCGCAGCAGCAGGTCGCCGACGGCGTCGAGACTGGAGGAGGGGTCGAGCAGGCGCCCGCCCTTGAGGAGCACGTCGCGAGGCGTCGTCATCAGCGGTCACCGCCCTTGGCGGCCTCGGCGAGCGCCGGCGTGTTTCCGGCAAGGAGATAGAGCACGGCCATTCTCACGGCGACCCCGTTGGTCACCTGGTCGAGGATCACGGAATGCGGGCCGTCGGCCACCTCGCTGTCGATCTCGACGCCGCGGTTCATCGGGCCGGGATGCATGATCAGCAGGTCACGCGGCGCGCGGTCGAGCCGCTCGCGCGTCACGCCGAAGACGCGGTTGTACTCGCGCAGTGACGGGATGTACCCCGCCGTCATGCGCTCGAGCTGGAGGCGCAGGATGTTGAGCGCGTCGGCCCATTCGATGGCCTGTTCGATGCGGTCGAACACCTGCACGCCAAAGTCCTCGATGGCATTCGGCAGCAGCGAGCGAGGGCCGCAGACGGCCACCTCGGCGCCCAGCTTCGTCAGTCCCCAGATGTTGGAGCGGGCCACCCGCGAGTGCAGCACGTCGCCGCAGATGCAGATGCGCTTGCCGGCGAGCGTGCCGAAGCGTTGCCGCAGGGTCAGCAGGTCGAGCAGCCCCTGCGTGGGGTGCTCGTGCGTGCCGTCGCCGGCGTTGATGACGCTGCTCTCGATGCGCTCCCCGAGAAAACGCGCCGCCCCCGACGAACCGTGGCGGATGACCACCATGTCGATGCGCATCGCCTCGAGGTTCTTGGCCGTGTCCACGAGCGTCTCGCCCTTGGACACCGACGATCCGGCCGTGGAGACGTTTACCGTGTCGGCCGACATGCGCTTCTCGGCGAACTCGAACGAGATGCGCGTGCGGGTGGACGCCTCGAAGAAGAGGTTCACCACCGTCGCGCCGCGCAGCGTGGGCACCTTCTTGATGGCGCGCTCGCTGATCTCGCGCAGCGGTTCGGCGGTGTCGAGAATGAGGGTAATCTGCTCGGCGGACAGGAACTCGAGGCCGAGCAGGTCTTTGCCGAGCGGCGCGGTCACGCGACCTCCGCGCCGCCGATCATGGTCACCTCGTCCTTGCCGTCCACTTCGAGGACGCCGACATCCACGCGACCGCCCGGCGGGACGTCGACGAGCCGTCCGACGACGTCGGCGTGGATGGGAAGCTCGCGGCCGCCGCGGTCGATGAGCACCGCCAGCATGATGCGCGCCGGCCGGCCGAAGTCGGCCAGCTCGTCGAGGGCCGCGCGGATGGTGCGCCCCGTGTGCAGCACGTCATCGACGATGCAGAGCGTCGTGCCGTCGATCTCCCACGGCAGTTCGGTCTTGCCGACGATGGGGCGCGGTCCCACGGTCTGCAGGTCGTCGCGATACAGCGTGATGTCGAGGGCGCCGCGCGGCACGGTGACCTGCTCGCGGGCGCCGATGACGGCGGCGATGCGGTCGGCGAGCTGGACACCGCGCCGCTGGATGCCGACGAGCACCAGCTGCTCGGTGCCGTCGGCGCGCTCGACGATTTCATGGGCCATGCGGGCCACGGTGCGCTCGAGCGCCCGGGCGTTGAGAACGATCGTTGATGCGGTGGGCATACGCCGTGCAATATGCCGCACCCGCACGGATTTGGACAACCGGGACGAATGGAAGGGTCGGACGGCGATGGAAGCGTCAGGCGGCGCGGGACGCCGTGGCGGCAGGGATCATGGCCGGTCGCGCCAGGTACACCGTGTCGCAGCCGGGGCCGAACGCGTCGGCCCTGAGCGGAAACGGAATCCAGCCGATGATCGTTCCGCGGTCATCGCGCAGGCACAGCATTGATTCCGCCGTCGTCCTCATGAGTTGCGCTTCCATTGGGGGTTGCCTCGCTGATGCTGTCCGGCCGGCGTCCGGCCGGCAGGGTGTTCACTCTCTATGACACGCTGACCTCCCCAAAGGTTTGCGGCGCGGGTCACGGCGAGGTAACGTGCCAGCATTCCTTCGGTCCCAGGTCTCACCCGCGCACGCCGAGCCGACCATGTGCGGACGATTCGCGCTCTCCAAGAGCGAACGCATTGACTGGGCGCAGTTCGGCGTCCGGTGCGGCCCGGCGCTGCCGCCGCACTGGAACCTCGGTCCGGGACGGGCCATCGCGGCGGTGCGCGATGCCGGGGCGGGCACCGAAGTGGCGCAGCTCGCGTGGGGACTGATTCCGTACTGGGCCAAGGAGCGGAGCATCGGAGCGCGCCTGGCCAATGCGCGCGCCGAATCGGCGCACGAGAAGCCGGCCTTCCGCTCCGCCTTCCAGACGCGCCGGTGCCTGATTCCCGCCGACGGCTTCTACGAGTGGCAGGTGGTGGGTGGCACCGCGCGCAAGCAACCGTGGTTCGTGCACCGGGACGATGAAGGCATCTTTGCGCTGGCCGGGCTCTGGGAACGATGGCAGCCGCCGGCCGGTGACCCGGTGGAGAGTTGCACGGTGCTGACGACCGCCGCCAACGCGCTGATGGCGCCGATCCACCACCGGATGCCGGTGATCATCGACCCGGCATGCTACGGGGAGTGGTTGGCGCCGGGCACGGCCGCGGACCGGGCGCGCGAATTGCTCGAGCCGTGGTCCGGCGCGGGGATGGCGGCGCATCGCGTGAGCCTGCGGGTGAACTCGACGGCTCACGACGATGCCGCGTGCATCGCCCCGCTGACGGACGACGCTACGCCGCGATGACGCGATTGCGGCCGGCGCGCTTGCCGCTGAGCAGTCGCCGGTCGGCCGCGTCCACCAGCACGTGCGGCACGTCGCCTTCGTCCGGGAACGCCGTCAGTCCCGCCGTGCAGGTGACGCGGACGGTGCACCCGTGCTGGGCGAGCCAGATGTCGAGCGACGCCACCGCCTCGCGCACCTGCTCGAGCTTGGCTAGCGCCTCGTCGGGCTCGGTCTCGATGAAGGCGATGGCGAACTCCTCGCCGCCGTAGCGCCCCACCAGGTCGGTGCGCCGCACGGAGTCGCGCAGCACACCGGCGAAGGCCCGTATGACCTCGTCACCGGACGCATGGCCAAACTGGTCGTTCACGTGCTTGAAGTGATCGATGTCGAGCATGGCAATGGCCAGCGGGCGGCGGTACCGCGCGGCGCGCAGCACTTCCTCGCCGAACCGCTCATCGAAAAAGGTGCGGTTGTAGAGCCCGGTGAGCGAATCGTGGGTGGACGAGATGCGCAGGTGGCTGGCGCGCCGCACGATGGTGGCACACATGGCCGTGGCGGCCACCAGCAGGATGACCCGCCCTATCTGGTCGCCGGCCATGAAGGTGCCGTAGTCGTGAAACGCGAAGGCGCCTCCCTCCGGCCACAAGGCGCCGGCCGTGGCGGCGATCGCCGCGTACTGCAGCGTGGCCAGCGCGCCGGCCACCCAGCAAATGCGCACGTCGTAGCGCAGGCAAGTGCCAAGCAGCGCCACGAAGTACACGGCATAGGTGGTGCGGTTGTTGGCGGCGACGCCGGGGAGGTCCTGCCAGAGAAAGGCGGCCTGCGTGAGCGTGATGATGGTGACGTCGAAAATGGACGTCGCAAAGCCGAGCCACGGGACCCGCACGCCGCGGAGCGCCACGTGATAGACCCACAAGCCGAGGACGAGGGTGCTGCTGGCGAACAGCAGGCCGGTGACGTTCTCGGACGCCTGCGGATCGCGGACCGTGTTGATCAACGGCACCATGACGACGGCGGCGCAGATGACGAAGCGCACGCGGGCGACGAGCAGCTCGCCGGCCACCCCTGCCCCGAGGAGCGCCACATCGGGCGCTTCCCACGTGCGGCGCCACCAAATGGAGATGCCCGATGCTCTGGTCATGGGCAGGGGGAAGAGGCACAGGAACTACCAACGGACAGGGCGGGATTCGAACCCGCGAGACGGTTGCCCGCCCACACGCTTTCCAGGCGTG
>JBBTJT010000119.1:0-15236 GCA_038059315.1 Gemmatimonadota bacterium | reverse complement strand
TGCGTCACTCTTTTTCACCGCCCAACAGTCACGCGCGGAGTTTCAGGATGGACACTAACTATCTCTTCACTTGCATCTCAAACTACGCCGCTTTCCGTGAACCTTGCAAGCCACGCCGCAATATCCGCTATTCGTGACTCTGCGGAGCTGCGGCAATAGCAGCCGCGGCGTGGCGCCGGCATCCGGCGACCCCTTGGTGCATGAGAGACACGATAAGTTCGTCTTCACCCATCGCCACGGAATCGCTGTTCCCGTGATAATCGATAGGTACGCAAAGCACGTCTCGGATCACTGCATCGCACGCGGCCTCATGCGCCGCACGCCCGCGCGGCCTCTCACCCTCGCGTTCGCTTCGTGCTGCTCTGCAGTGATATCCGGTGCCGGTACTGCGTATTGCTGCAGAAGCCAGTGAGTTCAGGTTCGAACGAAGTGACCTCACCGAAGCTCCGCCGCTTTCTCCTCGCTCCCGTTCGGCGCCGACCTACCCCATCATCCGCTTCAGCACCCGCCCCGCCCGGCGCGCCGCCTCGGCGATCCGCTCCGGCGACGTGATGAACGACGCGCGAAAGAAGCCCTCGCCCCCCGCTCCGAGCGCGGCGCCGGCGAGAGCGATGACGCCCTCTTCGTTCATCAGCCGCTCGTGGAAGTCCACCGAGCCGACGCCCGCCGGCAGCGGCACCCAGAGGTACATCGACGCCTTCGGCACCTCGACGGTGAACCCCTCCGAGCGAAACGCGGCAACCGCCGCGTCGCGCCGCTCGCGGAAGATCTCGAGGTTCTTGGGCAGCCAATCCTCGTGACTCTCGAACGCCGCGATGCCGGCGGCCTGCGAGGCCATGAACTGCCCCGTGTCGATGAAGCTCTTCACCTTGGCCAGTGTCGACACAAACCTCGGCGCGCCCACCGCCCAGCCGAGGCGCCATCCGGTCATGTTGTACGTCTTCGACAGCGAGTGGAACTCGAGCGCGACGTCTCGGGCGCCGTCGATCTCGAAGATGCTCGGCGCCACGTAGCCGTCGAACGTCATCTCGCTGTAGGCATTGTCGTACACCAGCAGGATGTCGTGCTCCCGGCACCAGCGCACCACCTTCTGCAGGTAGTCGCGCGGCGCCACGGCGGCGGTCGGGTTGTTGGGATAGTTCAGGTACAGGATCTTCGTGCGCGTGCGCACGTCGGCTGGAATCTCGTCCACGTCCACCAGGAAGTTCGTGCGTGGCGTGATGGGGTACAGGTACGGCTCGGCGTTGCTGAGCAGCGTGCCGCCGAGGTACGCCAGGTATCCCGGGTCGGGGATGATGGCCGCGTCGCCGGGCTCCAGGTAGGCGAGTGCCAGGTGCGAAATGCCCTCCTTGCTGCCGATCAGCGGCACCATCTCGGTGAGCGGATCGAACTTCTGTCCGAAGCGCTTCTCCATCCACGCCGACGCCGCCTCGCGAAACGCGGGAAGCCCAAGCCCAAACCCGTAGCGCGACATCGCCGGGACGTGTGCCGCGGCGGCGAGCGCCGCCACGACCTTGGGCGGCGCCGGGAGGTCGGCATCGCCCGCACCCAGGTCGATGACATCCACCCCGCGCGCGATCAGGTCGCGCTTCTTCTGCGGGATGGCGGCCAGCATGTAGCTGGGGAGGCTGTCGAAGCGCTTCGAATGGTTGGGCATGATTCAGGATTGGGATCGCGGATTGCGATGCAGGATGTCGAATGTGGATTGCGGTTGGCGATTGTGCGGTCGACCGCAGCGGATGACGGACGGCGTACAGCGTACAGCGTACAGCTTCCTTATCCGGCTGACGGCCGCGGGAGTTCGAATACATCCCCTGGACAAAGCGTTGCCCACTCGCTCCTCCCCATTCGCGCGCACAGCCCCTGCCCCGCCGTGTCGAACAGCCCGTCGTCACGCAGCGCCGCATCGGCGATGCGCACGTGGACAATCTCGCCAATCACGTAGTTCGCCGCCTGCGGGCCGTCACCGTGCCGCACCACCTGGAAGAGCCTGCACTCCAGTGCCGCCGGACTCTCGGCCACCCGCGGCGCACGCACCAGTCGCGACGCCTCGCGCGAAAAGCCGGCCGCATCGAATTCGTCGATGCCCGGCGGATAGTCGAATGAGGCCTGGTTCACCCGTTCCGCGAGGGCGCGCGTGACGACGTTCACCACGAACTCACCGGTCGCCTCGATGTTGCGGAGGGTGTCCTTGGCGCCGCGCGCGCGGTCGTACAGCGGCGAAAACGCCAGCGACGGCGGGTTGCCGCCCCCCATCATGAAGAACGAGAACGGCGCCAGGTTCCCCCGTCCGTCGGCGTCCAGCGTCGAGACGAACGCAATCGGGCGCGGGGCGATGAGGCTGGTGAGCAGGCGGTAGCGCTGCAGCGAGTCGGCGGTGATCAGCGTGAGTTCCACAGTTCTCTCTTGAAAAGACGCTGTACGCTGTACGCCGTAGGCCGTCCGCTCACGGCAGTTCGCCTCAAGCGGACGGCGTATAACGTACAGCGTACAGCCCACAGCTTCCCTTGTAGTTCAGCTCGTGGGAGGGTTGAACCCCTCGCCCGCCTCGATCCACGATCGATAGTAGTCCTTGTCTTCGCAGCCCAGCACCGCCTTCGCCACGTGCAGCGGCCGGAATGAGTCCATCATCACCGCCAGCTCGTTGGTCGCCTTGGCGCCGATGCTCGCCTCGGTGCGGCCCGGGTGCGGGCCATGCGGCAGGCCGTCGGGATGGTGCGTGATGGACCCGTACTCGATGCCCTTGCGACTCATGAACTCGCTGGACGCGTAGAACAGCACCTCGTCGGAATCGACGTTGCTGTGCGCGTACGGCGCCGGCACGGCCTGCGGATCGAAGTCGTACGGCCGCGGACAGAACGAGCAGATCACGAACCCGTCGCCCTGGAATGTCTGGTGCACCGGCGGCGGCTGGTGGATGCGCCCGACGATCGGCTCGAAGTCGTGGATGTTGAATGCCCACGGATAGAAGAAGCCGTCCCAGCCCACGACGTCGAACGGATGGTGGTCGAGCACCATTTCGGTGAGGCCGTTGTACTGCTTGACGATGATCGGGAAGTCGCCCTTCTCGTCGAACGTCGTCAGTTCCGTGGGGCGGCGGAAGTCGCGCTCGCTGTACGGCGCGCCTTCGACGATCTGCCCGTACTCGGTGCGGTACCGCGTGGGCGGACGCACGTAGCCCCGGCTCTCCATGATCAGCAGCTTGGCCGTTCCGGTGAAGCGCCAGCGGTGCATGATGCCGCGCGGCAGCACCACGTAGTCGCCCGGCTTGATCGCGAGATACCCGAACTGCGATTCGAGCGTTCCCGAGCCCTCCGCCACGTACACGACCTCGTCAGCCTGGGCGTTGCGAAAGAAGTGCTCGTCGTGCACGTCCGGCTCGGACCAGAGCATGGCGATGTCGGCGTTGAACAGCAGCGGGATGCGGTCGAGCGTGGGCGAGCCGCCCTTCGGCTGGAGGGTGCGCGTGCGGAAGTGACGGTGTCGCAGGGCGAGGTCGTCGTCCTTCTCGTACGGCGTCTCCTTGCGGCGCCGCACGCTCTTGATCGTCGTGGGCGGATGGATATGATAGAGCAGCGACGACGGGCCGGTGAAGCCCTCGTTGCCCATCAGCTGCTCGCTGTACAGGCCGCCGTCGGGGCGGCGGAAGACCGTGTGCCGCTTGCGCGGCACCTGCCCGAGGATGTGGTAGAACGGCACTAGAGGTTCCCCCGCAGCGCCTGCTCGCGCTCGATGCTCTCGAACAGCGCCTGGAAGTTCCCCTTGCCGAACCCCTTGGCGCCCTTGCGCTGGATGATCTCGAAGAAGAGCGTGGGGCGGTCCTGCACCGGCTTGGTGAAGATCTGCAGCAGGTACCCCTCGTCGTCGCGGTCCACGAGGATGCCGAGTTCCTTCAGCACGTCCAGTGGCTCGTCGATCCTGCCGACGCGCGCCTGCAGCGTGTCGTAGTACGTGGTGGGCGTCTTGAGGAACTCGACGCCGCGTGACCGCAGCACCTTCACCGTGGCGACGATGTCGTCGGTGGCCACGGCGATGTGCTGCACGCCCGGGCCGCGGTAGAAGTCGAGGTACTCCTCGATCTGGCTCTTCTTCTTGCCCGACGCCGGCTCGTTGATGGGAAACTTGATGCGGCCGTTGCCGTTGCTCATCACCTTGGACATCAGCGCCGAGTACTCGGTGGAGATGTCCTTGTCGTCGAAGGTGAGGAGGTTGTAGAAGCCCAGCACCTTGGAATAGAAGTCCACCCACTCGTTCATCTTGCCCAGCTCGACGTTGCCCACGCAGTGGTCGACGTACTTGAGCCCCGCGGGCGCCGGCGCGTACTCGCTGGTGGCGGCCACGAAGCCGGGGAGAAAGAGCCCGTGGTAGTTGCCGCGCTCGACGATGGAATGAATGGTGTCGCCGTACGTCCTGATGGCGGCGATCACCACCTCGCCGTCAGCGTCCTCGTGCACATCCGGGGCGTGCACCGACACGGCGCCGCGTTCCATGGCCTTGGCGTACGCGTCGCGCGCGTCGTCCACCCAGAACGCCAGGTCTCGCACGCCGTCGCCGTGAAGCCGGACGTGGTCGGCGATGGGCCCTTCCGGGCCGATCGGCGTCGTGAGCACCAGGCGGATCTTGTCCTGCTGCAGCAGGTAGCTGGCGCGGTCGCGAACGCCGGTTTCCGGTCCCCGGTAGCCGATCAGCTGGAAGCCGAAGGATGTCCGGTAGTAAATGGAAGACTGCCGGGCGTTGCCGACGTAGAACTCGATGTAATCCGTCCCGTTGATCGGAAAGGTGTCGTGGGCAACGGGAGACGAGACAGTGGACGTGGTGGCCATGTGGGGGGCGGCAGTTGGCGGATGGCAGTTGGCGGATGGCAGCTGGTGGTGGGCCGATGGCAGATGAGAATGTACCTCGGGCCGCGGCCCGGCGACAATTCGCTGATCGGGTACGTTTCGCGGCGGCGAGCATTCCCCTACTTTAAGAAGGCCTTGGCGCGTGACCGCGCCGGCCTGCGCTGCACTCCGACCCTGCCAAGAGCCGCCGATGACTGGGTATACAAAGACCGTGCTCTCCCCGGAGGAGACGCTCAAGATCGCCCCGGAAATCGGGTGCGTCACCACCGCCCGCATCTGGGTGTACCGGTACACGGCCGACACGGCCCCCTGGACGCTGAGCATTGCGACGCACGCGCAACCCGGGTCGAACATGCTCTCGCTGGGTGGCTTCCGCATCGCCCCCGAGACGCGCACCAGCCTGCCAGGATGGAACTCCGACCACGAGGCCATAGACCTCGCCATCGGGATGGACGAGAAGGTCTTCTGGTCGCGCCTGCTCAAGGTCGGCGGACCGCACGTGCAGCGCGATTTCTCGCGCATCGTCGGCGGCAAGTGCGTCATGCATCCGTCGGCGGGCTCGCGCGTTGGTGAACGGCGCGATACTGAACTGCTCGACTTCGCCATCGCGTGCTTCAGGGACGTCGAGGCATCGCACGGCTTCTTCCTGACCACCGGTCAGGACCTCGGGCACGGCGTGATGAGCGACGGTGTGACGGAGTCGCTGCGCTACCTGAACGCGCGCTACAAGGGGAGCGTCATCTCCGACACGGGGCATCCGACCGCCGAAGGGAACTACTGGATGCTCGCCGGGATGATGAAGGGCGCGGCGATCCCGCTGAAGGGATCGGTGGTCGGCCTCATCGGCGCCGGCAACATTGGCCTGCACATCATCGACTACCTGCTGGCCGACGGCGCGACGCCGCTGGTCGTGGAAGCGCGCGCCGACAAGCGCGCCTCGCTCGAGGCGCATGGCGTGAGGTGCTGGGCCCCCGAGGGAAAGATGGAGTTCCTTCGGCAGCCGATGGACGCGTTGGTGCTCAACGCAGCCGGCAACACCCTCGACGAGGCCACCGTCGCGGCCTGCGCGGCCAACGCGCGCCTGGCGGTGATCTGCGGCTCCGAAAACCTGGTGATGCCCGACCCGGCCGGCGAAGACGTGCTGCGCAAGGCGCACAAGGTGTTCTGCCCGACCGAGTGCGGCGGGATGATGGGCTACCTCACGGCGGCCGAGGAGTACCTCAGCCACATCGCCGGCGACGAATTCAGGATCTCGGCGATGCTCGGCGCGGCGCGCAAGCTCGAGGAACCGGGCGAGAAGGCCACGCGGCACGTCATCGCCGACGGCTTTGCGCAGACCATGGACCAGGCGCTCAGGGAACTGTACGCGTAGGCGTCGGCGCTCCCTTCACTGCCACCGCGAAGGGCGAAGTCGGCGAAGTTCTAGCTGGTGCCCCCAGTCTCGAGGAACCGCGCAAACTCCTCCGGCAGCCCCGCGGAAATCACCCCGGCGATCGTCGCCGCCATGTCATACTCCACGCGCACGAACTCCACGTGCACGTTGCCGGCATCGACATCGAGCACCACGTACCCCGCCCGGGCGTCGCCGTCCTTGGGTCGCCCGACGCTGCCGGTGTTCACGAAATGCACGCCGCCCACCGTACGATGCCATGGCTGGTGGGTGTGCCCGAAGCAGATCACGTCGCCCGCCTTCAACCCGGCTGAGTCGGCCATCTTCGCCAGGAACCCGCAGGTGCGATCCTCCGTGACGTACACGAGGTTGCTGGTCGGCGTGGCATGCACGAGCGTCACCGTCGGGCCGGCAACGTGACCGCCGAGCGGCTTGAGATCCAGCCGGAACGGCAGCGCGCCAAGCACGGTCTTCGACGCATTGCTGGTGTGCGAGAGCGTCCACGCGAAGCTGATGTGCGCCAGTTCTTCCTGCCGCGCATTCTCCGACCGGCAGCCGCAGTGCTTGTGGGCGAGCGCCACGGTGGAGTCGTAGTTTCCCGCCACGCCGCTGATGCCTTCGGCGCGCAGGCGCTCCACGACCTCATTGGGCGAACTCGAGTAGCCCACCAGGTCGCCCAGGTGGTGCGTCGCCGCCGCGCCGCGCGTCGCGATGTCGGCGAGCACCGCGTCCAGCGCCGGCAGGTTGGCGTGGATGTCCGAGATGAGCGCGTAGCGCATCAGCACGGCTCCAAGGCGCGCGCCACCGCGCGCTTGTCGGCTTGCCGGCGCTCGCGATCGAGCGCGGGAACGCCGACGAAGCACGAGCGCGCGCAATCGATCAGGTGCCGGTGCACCGCGTTCTCGGCGTCGGCCAGCCGGTAGTGCGCGAACTTCCCTTCGCGCGTGTTCTCCACCAGCCCCATGCGCCGCAGGTACGCCAGGTGCCGCGACACGGTCGGCTGCGGCAGGCGCAGCACGTCGACCACGTCGCACACGCAGAGTTCGCCGGCGGCGAGGACGTTGAGGATGCGAATGCGCGTGGGATCGGCGAACCCCTTGAACAGGGTGTCGAGATCCGAAATCGCCACCGGCGGTTCGGGGAGCGTAGGGAGTCTGCGTGCCATCACGTCAGGGAAACGGGGGATTACATATGCGCTAGACCATATATAACTTGCTTAGGCACATATGAAAGTCAACGCCCGTCGCCGCTCGCGCGACGCGTTGGCACCACCAACAAGGCATCGACATGGCCCGCTCGCTTCCACTGCACTCCAATGCCCCTGCACCACACCCTGCCCCTTCCCCTGCACCACACTCGGCCCCTTCCCCTGCCCTTACGGGTGCAGTCGCCGTGTTCGATCCCGCGATGTTCTGCCCCACCGGCCTGTGCGGTCCGGGCGTCGACCCGCCGCTGCTGACCATTGCGCGCGCCCTGCGCTGGCTCGAGTCGCAGGGCGTGACGGTGGAACGCCACGGCCTGGCCCAGTCGCCCAGCGCGTTCGTTGCCCAGCCGAAAGTGGCCGGGCTGATGCAGGCCTTCGGCGATCGCGGCCTGCCGGCGACGCTCGTCAACGGCGAAGTGCTGACTTATGGCAAGTATCCGACGCGTGAAGAACTTGTCGCCGCGCTCGGAGCCGCTCCGTCGAGCGACGCCAAGGCGGAAGACGCGTGCTGCACGCCGGGCGCCGGTTGCTGCTGACGCAGCCGCGATGACTCCTTTCCTGTTCTTCACCGGCAAGGGCGGCGTCGGCAAGACGAGCGTCGCCTGTTCCACCGCTGTGCAACTCGCCGAGGCCGGGAAGCGCACGCTGGTGGTGAGCACAGACCCCGCGTCCAACCTGGATGATGTCTTTGGCCTCGCATTAGGCTCCACTCCCTACCCCGTACTCGGCGTAGAGCGTTTGTGGGCCATGAACCTCGACCCCGAGCGGGCGGCGGCAGCGTATCGCGAGGCCATGGTCGCCCCATACCGCGGCGTCCTGCCGGCGTCGGCCGTCCGCAGCATGGAAGAGCAGTTCTCCGGCGCCTGCACCGTGGAGATCGCCGCTTTCAATGAATTCACGACGCTACTGGCCGACCCGGCCGCCGTCGCGGATTTCGATCACGTGATCTTCGACACGGCGCCCACCGGGCACACCTTGCGCCTGCTCACTCTTCCGTCGGCGTGGACGGGATTCATCGATACCAACACGACCGGCACGAGTTGTCTGGGGCCGCTCGCCGGCCTCGAGAAGCACCGTGCGCAGTATGGCCAGGCCATGGCGGCGCTTGCCGATCCGGCGCGCACCACGCTGGTGCTGGTATCGCGCCCCGAGCCGTCGTCGTTGCGCGAGGCCGCGCGGGCCAGCCGCGAGCTCCGCGCGCTGGGGATCGCCAATCAGCAACTCGTGGTCAACGGCGTCCTCGGCGATGCGTTGGGCGACGCGGTTGCCGCGTCGTACGCGGTGCGACAGCGCAGCGCGCTCGCCGCGATGCCGGTGGAGCTTGCGCAGATTCCGCGCCGCGACGTGCCCCTGGTGGCCTGGGACCTTACCGGCGCGCAGGCGCTGCGGGACTTCGCGCGGGTTTCGGCGACCGCGTCGGCGACGACGCGGTCTCCCGCCCAGAATTCCAGCGGCGTGAAGTCGAGCGCGCCCTTGACCACTCTCCCCGGCCTCGCGGCACTCGTTGCCGAACTCGGCGCGTCGCGACGCGGCGTGGTGCTGACCATGGGCAAGGGCGGCGTGGGAAAGACGACCCTCGCCGTGCACCTCGCGCTCTCGCTCGCCCGCGCAGGCCATCGCGTGCACCTCACGACCACCGATCCCGCGGCACACGTCGCCGCGTCGGTGACCGATGCCGGCGGCGCGCAACCGGAATCCCTCACGGTCAGCCGCATCGATCCCGAGGTCGAGACCCTGCTCTACACCGAGGAGGTGCTGGCGTCGGTCGGCGAGATGGACTCCGCCGATCGCGCGCTGCTCGAGGAGGACCTGCGCTCGCCCTGTACCGAGGAGATTGCCGTCTTCCGGGCATTCGCCCGGGTCGTCGACGAGGGGCAGGGCGGCTTCGTGGTGCTCGACACCGCACCCACCGGGCACACGCTGCTGCTGCTCGACGCCGCCGAGAGCTATCACCGGGAAGTGGCGCGCACGGCGGGAAGCGCACAGATCCCCGACTCGGTGCGCGCGCTCTTGCCCAGGCTGCGCGATCCCCGGTACACGAAGATGCTGCTCGTGGCCCTTGCTGAGAGCACGCCCGTTCACGAGGCGGAGCGACTGCAGGCCGACCTGCGCCGCGCCGGCATCGAGCCGTACGGGTGGGTGGTGAACGCCAGCCTCGCCGCTAGCGGCACGACGCACCCGCTGCTCAGCGAACGCGCCGCACTCGAGCGGCCGTGGATTGCCCGGGTTCGCGGAATGTCGGCACGCGTGTGGCTGGTTCCGTGGCACAGGTGACATAATTGGGACGGGCGCTGGCCAACCGCGGCCGCACCCTCTTCACGCCGAACTCGGAACCTCAATGACGCAGTCGCGACTCGCCCCGGCGTTCACTCGTGCGTTGCTGGCTGTCCTCCTGCTGATGCCATGGCCCAGCCTCTCTCGCGCGCAGGCGACCGTGTCACCGCCGAAGCGCACCGCGCGCGTGTGGCCGCTGACGCGGCCGGAGGCGACCAACTTCGCCGAGACGAGCCGCTACGACGACGTCGTCACGTTCATGAAGGCGATGGCCGAGGCCTCGCCGCAAATCCACCTGACGACGTACGGGTACACCTTCGAAGGCCGCCCCATGCCGCTCGCCGTCATCGGTGCGCCGAACGCCACGCCGGCGGCCGTGCTGGCCACCGGCAAGACGCGGGTCTTCATCCAGGGCAACATCCACGCCGGCGAGGTCGAGGGTAAGGAAGCCGCGCTCTGGCTGCTGCGTTCGCTGGCCAGGGGCGAGCGCGCCAGTTGGCTCAAGGATGTCGTGCTGCTCATCGCGCCGATCTACAACGCCGACGGCAACGAGCGGGTGAACGTGCGCAACCGCGGTGCGCAGCATGGCCCGGTGGGAGGCATGGGCCAGCGCCACAACGCGCAGGACCTCGACCTCAACCGTGACGGCACCAAGCTGGAGACGCCGGAAGCGCGCTCCATGGCCCGGCTGCTGACCCAGTACGATCCGCACGTGGCCATCGACCTGCACACCACCAACGGCACCGACCACGGTTTCCACCTCACGTACGAGATCGGACTCAACCCCAACACCTCGCCGGGAATCACGAACCTCCTGCGCGATGACCTGCTTCCCTCGGTCACCACGGCGGTGAAGGCGAAGCACGGATGGGACTTCTTCTACTACGGGGGCGTGGCGTCGCGCCAGGGCGAACGCGCCTGGTGGGGCGACCTCGACCTGTACAAGCCGCGCTACACGTCCACCTACTTCGGCATCCGCAACCACATCGGCATCCTCTCCGAGACCTACTCGTACGCGACGTTCGAGGACCGCATCAAGGCCGACTACTGGTTCCTCGAGGAAATCCTCAACTTCACGTCGAAGAACGGCCGGGCCGTTCGACAGGCCGTTGCCACGGCCAACGCCGAGTCGATCATCGGCACGCAGCAGATGGTGCGCGGCAAGCTGGTGAAGTTGCCGGCGCCGGTGCAGGCGGTGCTCGCCGACGTGGTGAGCGAGCCGAACCCATACGTGCCCGACCGGCCGATGCGCCGCCGGGTGAACGGCAGCGAGCGCGTGGAGACAATGCCTCATTATGGAACGGTCGAGACCACCGAGACGAGTCTCGCCCCCCGGGCCTACGTGATTCCGGCTGCAGCCGGCGCGCCGGCCGCGCCGAGCACCACGGGCACGGCGCCGATGCCGGGGACGCCGGGCGCCCCGGGCATGTCGCCGCGAGTTGTCGTCAGTCCGGCGGCGCGCCTGATGGCGAGCGTCATCGACCGCCTCACGGCGCACGGAATCACGTACTTCATCACGAGCCGGGAGACGACGATCAGGGCCGAGCGATTCAGGATCGCGTCGTCCGAGCAGGCGGCGCAGGAGTACCAGGGCACGCACAAGCTCCGCACCTTGACCGGAGCGTGGGAAGCGACCGACCAGGTCGTGCCCGCCGGGTCATTGGTCGTGCCGATGGACCAGCCGCTGGCCCGCCTGGCGTTCATCCTGTTCGACGCGCGCTCCGACGACGGACTGATGACGTGGAACATCCTCGACCCGCTGCTCGGCGCCACCCCCGCACCGCAGTACTACCCGGTGGTGCGGACGATGGAGACGATCGCGAAGTAGGCTCGGCGACGCAGAATGCCCGCGCGCCGACTTGGCGCGCGGGCGTTCCATTTCTCCCTGCCCCTTTCCCTGCCTACGGAAGGGAAGGAATCCGTCCCGGCGTCGGCGGCGCGCCCAACCGCTCCAGTTCCTGCTCGATGGCCGGTATCTCCGTCGTCAGGATCGGCTTGAGCTTGGCGTACTCGGTGGCGAAGTCCGCCGCGGCGATGTCATACTGCTCCCGGTTGGTCGTCGTTGGCGGAGCGAGCATCCCGTCGGGCGACGCATTGTTGGCGAACGACTGGATGGACACCGGCACCTGCTCCCCGCGAGCCGAGTTGATGGCGTCGCCGCGGATGGCCCGTATCGAGAGGGCCAGGCGGGCATGCACGTCGCGGGCCCGGTCGGCCAACGCCTTGGGAGCCTGCGGCATCTGGTCCAGCACCTTCACGATCGCATCCATCTTGGTCTTGGCTACGGTCGCCGCTTCGGAGGCAGCCGAGATCTGACGAGTGAGTTTCTGCGCCTGCACACGGAACTCGAGGTTCGCCTGGCGATCGGCAACCGTGGTGGTGGCAACGGGATCGTGCAGGATATTGAACACCACCGGCCCGGCGAGCGTCGTCAGCACGCCCTTCTCGCGGCGCACCAGCGTCACGGTGTACTTGCCCGGCGGCACCGGCGCGCCACTGCCGGCACCACCAAACCCACCGCCGGCGCCACCGCCGCCGCCACCACCGCCGCCGCCGCCACCTCCACCACCGCCGCCGCCCGCGCCTCTGCCACCACTCGTGCCGGTGGCGCCATCACCCGGCGCATCCAGGTCGCCGCGCAGGTCCCAGGTGACGCGATGCGCTCCGCGCGCGACGGGAAGCGTCAGCACGCGCCATACGCGCCCCGACGCATCGGCAATGGAAGCGCCGAGCACCACGGGCTCCTCCTCGGCCTCGGCGATGAAGTCGGCCGGCGTCGGGTAACTGATGGGCTTGCCCGCGCGCTCCGCCGCCCGCTGCGCCTCGACACGCTTGTCCTTCTTCGAGGTCCAGAACGGGTCCTTCAGGGAATAGGTGATCTGGGCGCCGTAGTCGGGATTGGCTGCGGTGAACAGCGCCTCGCCCTGCGCGCCCTTCCCGGTTCCGCCAAAGGGGCCGCGCCGCACGAACGAGATGGCGTCCTTCATCGGATAGAGCTTCACGGCGGCGGCCAGCGACTCGGTGCTGAAGTCGCGCAGGCTCGAGTAGTCGTCGACGACGTAGATGCCGCGACCGAAGGTGCCGAGCACGAGGTCGTCTTCACCGCGCTGGATGGCGATGTCGCGCACCTGGATCGTCGGAAGGCCGGGGATCTTCAGCCAGTGCGCCCCGCCGTCCTTGCTGACGTAGGCGCCAAACTCAGTGCCGGCAAACAGGAGCTTGGGGTCCACATGATCTTCGGCGAAGCCATACACCGTGCCCCGCTTGGGCAGGTCGCCGGCAATCGACTCCCACCGGCGGCCCGCGTCGGTGCTCCGCAGCAGGTACGGGGAGAAATCACCGTTCTGGTGGTTGTTCACGGCCACGAACACCGTTTTCGCATCGTGACGCGACGTGATCAGCCGCTGGATGTAGGCGTTGGACGGCACGCCGGGAATCGAATCGGCCTTCCGCCAGCTGGCGCCGCCATTCTCGGACACCTGCACCAGCCCGTCATCGGTGCCGACGTACAGCAGCCCCTCCTGCTTCTGCGACTCGGCGACCTGGCTGATGTTGCTGTAGAACGCGGTCGACTGGTTCTTGGCCACGGCATCGGGGCCCCACACCTTTCCCATCACCGGCAGCGCATTGCGATCCAGCGCCCGGGTGAGGTCGCCGCTCAGGGCCTTCCAGCTGTTGCCGCGATCGTCGCTGCGATACAACCGCTGCGACGCCGTGTACAGCCTGGTGCGGGCGTGCGGCGAGATGATGATCGGCGTATCCCAGTTCCAGCGGCCCGGCGCCTCGCCGCGGCCCACTTCGGGACGAATCCCGATCACCTCGCCGGTGCGCACGTCGAACCGCACCATGCCGCCACCCTGGCTTTCGGCGTAGATCGTGTTCGGGTCTTCGGGATCGATGCGCGACACGAAGCCATCGCCGCCATTGGTGACGAACCAGTCGGTGTTGAGGATGCCGTTGGTGCTGCGGGTGGCCGCGGGCCCGCACAGCGAGTTGTTGTCCTGCGTGCCGCCACAGACCCGGTAGAACGGACCGTTGGTGCTGACGTCCACGTCGTAGAACTGCGTGATGGGCAGGTTGGCGAAGAAGATCCAGTTCCGGCCGGCGTCCCACGTCTGGTACAGGCCACCGTCGTTGCCGTTGATGTAGTGATCGGGAAAGCGCGGGTCGATCCAGAGCGCGTGATTGTCCACGTGCTTGGAGCGTTCGCCGAGGTTCTTCCAGGTGGCGCCGCCATCCTCGGAGAGCTGGTTTCGCACGTCCATCGAATACAGTCGATGCACGTTGAACGGATCGGCGAAGAGCTTGCCGTAGTACATCGGTTGCGCCGTGTAGGGCGAGCGCTTTTCCCAGGTCGCGCCGCCATCGACGGAGCGGAAGATGCCCGCGTCGGCCGGAGCCGACTCGACGGTCGCGTACACCACGTCGGGATCCTTGGGCGACATCGCCAGCCCGATGCGGCCGAGCGTCCCCGACGGCAGGCCGCTGGTGATCTTCTTCCAGCTCTTGCCGGCATCGGTCGAGCGGTAGAGCGCGCTTTCGGGTCCGCCGTTGATCAGCGTGTAGAAATGGCGGCGGCGTTGCCACGTGGCGGCGACGAGGATGTCCGGGTTGCGCGAATCCATCACGACGTCGGTGACGCCGGTGCGTTCGCTCACGGTGATGAGCGACGTCCAGCTCTTGCCACCGTCGGTGGTCTTGTACAGCCCGCGGTCGCCGCCGTCGGCCCAGAGCGGCCCCTGCGCGGCGACGTAGACGACGTCGCTGTTGCGCGGGTCGATGAGGATGCGGGCGATGTGCTCGGACTTCTCGAGACCCATCCGCTTCCACGTCCTTCCCGCGTCGTCGGAGCGGTACACGCCATCGCCGTAGGCCACGCTGCGCTGCGAGTTGTTCTCGCCGGTGCCCACCCAGACGGTGCCCGGATTCCGGGGGTCCAGCACGACGGCGCCGATGGAGAACGAGGACTGCCGGTCGAAGATCGGCGTCCAGGTGGCGCCGCCATTGTCGGTCTTGAAGACGCCGCCCGACGCGACGCCGATATACATGACCCCCGGATTCTCCGGGTGCACCGCAATGCTGTTGATGCGACCGCCGGTGACCGCGGCCCCGATGAGTCGCGGCTTGAGCAGCGCGGTGAGCGCACCGGGCATCCCGCGCGCCGGCGTGGAATCACTGGCCTCGGCACCTGTGGAATCGCTCCCGCCGCTGTCACGGCGCGTCGTGGGCAACGCCACGCGCGCAGTACTATCGGGCCGCGCGGTCGGCGGCTTCGGCTGCTGCGCGTCGACCGGCGTGGTGCCCAGCACGAGCAGGGCGGCGGACGCTATGGCACGGGTGACGACGATGAAGCGGCGCATCACAAGGGACTCCGGTTGGGCGGACACTGGTTTGGGAACGCCACAAAAAGTCGCCCGAGGCGATGTCTCGCACCAGAGCTTCGCCACGGCGCGAGCTTCGTGCGGACCTGACTCTCTCACGGAGACCGGAGGTGGACGAAGCTATCTGAGGTAGTCTGTCAAGAGGA
>JBBTJT010000118.1:0-8607 GCA_038059315.1 Gemmatimonadota bacterium | reverse complement strand
CCATGAAGACGTTCACCGTGCACGCCGCCAAGACGCAGTTCTCCAAGCTCATCGCCTGGGCGCAGGCGGGCGAGGAGATCATCATCGCCAAGGGAAGCACCCCGGTGGCGAAGCTCGTTGCGCTCCACGGCGGTGCGGCGCCCAGCCGGGTCTTCGGCGCGATGAAGGGCAAGGCCGCGGTGACGGCCGCCTTCTTCGAGCCGCTCCCGGCGACCGAGCTCGAGGGGTGGGAGGGGTGATGCGCATCCTCCTCGACACGCACACCCTGCTCTGGTGGCTCGATGGCGACGCGCGTCTCAGCAAGCGGGCGCGCGCCGCCATTGGCGACGTGCGCACCAATTGCCTGGTGAGTGCCGCGTCCGCGTGGGAGATCACCACCAAGGCGCGGCTGGGGAAGCTGCCCGGGGCGCTTGAAGTTGCGGCCGACATCGGTGGCTGCCTGCGCAGCCAGCAGTTCACCCCGCTCGACATCACCATCGACCATGCGCAGCGGGCGGGATCGCTGCCCGGGGCGCATCGCGACCCGTTTGACCGGATGCTCATCGCCCAGTCCCAGGCCGAGAACCTCCCGCTGGTGAGCAATGACGTGGTCTTTGACGACTACGGAGTCGTGCGCATCTGGTGATGGCGGCGTGGGGCGCAGTAGCTTTCTGCGCATCCCACCAGCCGGAGATCCCCCGTGCTTCGAGTCCTTCGCCGGGCCGCGCTCGCCGCCGCCCTCCTGCCGTCGCTCGGCGTCGCGCAGGATCGTCCCACCAAGCTGCAACTGCAGGACTACCTCGACTGGGAAGAGGTCCAGTCGCCCCAGTTGTCGCCCGATGGCGCGCGCATCCTGTTCGCTCGCCGCTGGATCGACAAGACCAACGACAAGTGGGAGTCGTCGGTCTGGATGATGAACGCCGACGGCTCGCAGCCCCGCGCCCTCGTCACCGGAAGCGGTGTGCGCTGGAGTCCCGACGGCAAGCGGATCGCCTACGTTGCCCGCGGCGAGCCCACGGGATCGCAGATCTTCGTGCGGTACATGGACGCCGAAGGGGCGGTGACGCAGGTCTCGCGTCTCACCGAGTCGCCCAGCAACATCGAGTGGTCACCCGACGGCAAGTCGATCTCCTTTTCAATGGGTGTGCCGAGCAAGCGTGACGACCCGTTTGCGCGTGCCCCGCTCCCCAACGCGCCCAAGGGCGCCAAGTGGACGGAAGCCCCGAAGGTCGTGACCCGGCTCGACTACCGGCAGGACCGTGTCGGCTTCAACGACGATGCGTGGAGCCATGTGTTCGTCATCGACGCCGCCGGCGGCACGCCGAGGCAGGTGACGAATGGCGACTGGAACCACGGCAACCCCACCTGGCTCGACAGCGGCACGCTGCTCTTCACCAGCAACCGCGTGCCGAACGCCGAACATGCGTGGCGCGAGTCGGACATCTACGCCGCCGACCTCAAGTCGGGCGCCATCCGCGCGCTGACGACCCGCAAGGGGCCCGATGGAAATCCCACGCCGTCACCCGACGGCAAGCGCATTGCCTACACCGGCTTCGATTCCACCGATGCCACGTGGAAGGACGCGGCGCTCTACGTCATGGATGCGGACGGCGGGAATTCGCGCGTGCTGACGGCCGCGCTCGACCGCTCCTCGGCATCCCTGTCCTGGGCGGAGGACGGAAGCGCGATCTACTTCACGGCGGAGAACGAAGGGAGCCGGCACCTCTACTCGGTGACGCTGGCGGGGCAGGTGAAGCAGCTCACCACGGGACAGCAGCTGGTGAGCGTCTCGGACATCCGCAACGGGACGGCGGTCGCGGTGCGATCGACCCCGACGCTGCCGGGTGACGTGGTGAAGTTCTCGGTCAAGGCGCCCGCAGCCCTGACCCAGCTGACGTCGGTGAACGCCGACATTCTCGACGGCAAGCAGGTCGCGTCGCTCGAGGAGGTGTGGTACAAGTCGAAGGACGGATTGCGCATCCAAGGGTGGATCATGAAGCCGCCGGGCTTCGACCCGGCGAAGAAGTACCCGCTGATGCTCAGCATCCACGGCGGACCGAATTCGATGTACAACGTCGGGTTCAACTTTGCCTGGCAGGAGCACGCGGCGCAGGGGTACGTGATCCTCTACACCAATCCGCGCGGCTCCACGGGGTACGGTTCGGCGTTCGGCAACGCCATCAAGAACGCGTATCCGGGCAAGGACTTCGACGACCTGATGGCCGGCGTCGACACGGTGCTCGGCCGCGGCTACGTGGATAGCCGCCGGATGTTCGTCTACGGCTGCTCGGGCGGCGGTGTGCTGACGGCGTGGATCGTCGGACACACCGACCGGTTCGCAGCCGCGTCATCGAATTGTCCGGTCACCAACTGGATGAGCTTCGTCGGCGTCACCGATGGCCCGGGCTGGTACCGCAACTTCGAGAAGCCGTTCTGGGAAGATCCGTCGGAATACCTCAGGCGGTCGCCCATCATGTACGTGGGCAACGTGAAGACGCCCACCATGCTCATGACCGGCGTGCTCGACCTGCGCACTCCCATGCCGCAGACCGAGGAGTATTATGAAGCGTTGCGGTATCGCGGCGTGCCAACCGCGATGATACGTTTCAACAATGAATGGCACGGCACGTCGTCGACGCCGTCCAATTTTCTGCGTACGCAGGCATATTTACGTGCCTGGTTCGAGCGCTACGGCAGCGCCGTCACCCCCTGAGGAGAAACACGACCATGAAGCGTTCCCATGTATTGCTCGCCGTCCTCGTCCTGGCGACGGCCGCCCAGCCCGCCCTTGCCCAGACGGGCGAGGCGCTCATCAAGAAGGTGGGCGCCAACACGCCCATTCCGAACCCGACGCATCCGGGGGACAAGAAGCTCGTCTACAAGGTGGCTTGGGATGTCACGCAGGGCGCCGCCAAGCCGGAGGAGCGTGTAGCCGGCTACGCGACGCCCGCCAATTTTCTCGTGATGGCCGACGACAACGGCATGCCCCGCGGGAACGTGCACCTGGCGATCATCGTGCACGGCACGGCCACCCAGTCGCTGCTGGCGAATGACGCATACAAGGCGGCCAACGGCGTGGACAACCCCAACATCGCCCTGCTCGAAGCGCTCAACGAAGCCGGCGTGCAGATCATCGTCTGTGGGCAGGCGCTGGTGAATCGCAAGGTGCCGCGCGACAAGCTGCTCCCGTTCGTGAAGGTCTCCACCTCGGCCACGCTGGCGCGGGCGACGCTGCACGCGCAGGGGTACGCGACGTTCCAGTAGTAGCGGCCTGCGGCGGTGATAGCATGCACCGGCGGCTTTTACCTGAGCGCCGGTGAGACCCGCTATATTCACAGGTTGGTCGCCAGCGCGTAAACAGGGCCATTGCGAATAGAGGACAAGATGAAAGTTGGAGTGCCCAGGGAGACCCTGCCCGGTGAACGCCGGGTGGCGGCGACTCCGGATTCCGTTAAGAAGCTGGTCATGCTCGGCTTCGACGTAATCATTGAACACGACGCAGGTCTTTTCGCGGGATTCGACGATGCGTCGTACGGGGCGGCGGGGGCCACGCTGGCCGATCGCGCCCGCACGTGGTCCAGCGCCATCATCGCCAAGGTGCGGCCCCCGGACGACGATGAAGTCGCCCGGTTGACCGCCGGCCAGACGATCATCAGCTACCTGTATCCGGCCTTCAACACCGATCTGCTCGGCAAGCTGTCGGCCCGAGGTGTCAGCGCCCTCGGCATGGACCAGGTGCCGCGCATCACGCGCGCGCAGAAGGTCGACGCGCTCTCCTCGATGGGCAACCTGTCCGGGTACCGGGCGGTCATCGAGGCGGTGAACGTCATGCAGCGGCCGCTCCGCGGCCAGTCGACCGCCGCCGGGAAGATCCATCCCTGCAAGGTGCTGATCATCGGTGCGGGCGTGGCCGGCCTCGCGGCCATCGGCGCCGCGCGCGCCCTCGGCGCGATCGTCCGGGCCTTCGACACGCGGCCGGCGGTGCGCGAGCAGGTGACGTCGATGGGCGCCGAGTTTCTCGAGGTGCAGATCGACGAAGACGGCAGCGGCACCGGCGGCTACGCCAAGGAAATGAGCCCGGCGTTCATCGCCGCCGAGATGGCGCTGTTCGCGGCGCAGGCCAGGGAAGTCGACATCATCGTCACGACCGCGCTCATCCCGGGACGGCGCGCGCCGATCCTGATCACCGCCGACATGGTGGCGTCGATGAAGCGCGGATCGGTGGTGGTGGACCTCGCCGCCGAACAGCACGGCAACTGCGAACTGACGAAGCCCGGCGAAGCGGTGGACGTGAATGGCGTCACGGTAATCGGGTACACCGACCTCCCGTCGCGCATGGCCCACCAGGCCTCGAATCTCTACGCCACCAACATCGTCCACCTGCTCGCCGAGATGGGCGGGGCGGAGAAGTTCGAGCTCAGCGAGACCAACGACATCGTGCGCCCCATGACGGTGCTGAAGGCCGGCGAGCTGACGTGGCCGCCCCCCAAGCCGTCCGGAGAACCGGCGCACGTCACGCCGCACGCGGCGAAGGCGCAGCTGTTCAGCGAGGAGCACGGCCCGCCGGTCTTCGAGAAGATGACGGCCTTCTCGCGCCGCAGCCTACTGCTCGTCGGCCTGAGCCTCCTGGGCATCGGCATCACTGCGCCCCCGACGTTCCTGACGCACTTCACGGTCTTCGTGCTCGCCTGCTTCATCGGGTACCAGGTGATCTGGAGCGTCACGCCGGCGCTGCACACGCCGCTGATGAGCGTCACCAACGCGATCAGCGGCATCATCGTCATCGGCGGCATGCTGCAGATCGGCGGCGGCTCGGCGGCGAGCATCCTCGGCATCGCGGCCATCCTCCTGGCCACCATCAACATCGCCGGCGGATTCCTCGTCACGCAGCGCATGCTGAGGATGTTCCACAAATGACGCCGTCGCTCCTGGCCACTGCATATATCGGCGCCGGCGTGCTGTTCATCATGAGCCTCAAGGGGCTCTCGCACCCCGAGACGGCGCGGCGCGGCAACATGTTCGGCGCCATCGGCATGATCGTCGCCGTGCTGGCCGTCGCCATCCAGGTTGGCCTGGCGACGTCGCCGACGATCATCGGCGCCGTGCTGTTGGCGGCACTCGTCGGCGCCGTGGTCGCCGCGCGGGTCTCGATGACCGCCATGCCGCAGCTGGTCGCCATCCTGCACAGCTTCGTCGGCGCGGCCGCCGTGCTGGTGGGCATCAGCAACCACCTGGAACCGGTGACGCAGCTCGTCGGCGCCGAAGCGACGATCCACGACCTCGAGACGATCGTCGGCGTCTTCATCGGCGCCCTGACGTTCACCGGATCGGTGATCGCGTGGGGCAAGCTGCAGGGCGTCATCCACAGCAAGCCGCTGACGTTGCCCGGGCGGCACCTGATCAACCTGGCGATGATCGTCGCCTGCGTCTGGCTGGGCGTGGTCTTCGTGGGTTCGGGAGAGCAGGCGCTGCCGGCGATGCTGGCCGTGACGGTGATCTCCGGTGTCATCGGCATCCACCTGGTGATGGCCATCGGCGGCGCCGACATGCCGGTGGTCGTCTCGATGCTCAACAGCTACTCGGGGTGGGCGGCGTCGGCGGCGGGCTTCATGCTCTCCAACGACCTGCTGATCATCACCGGCGCGCTGGTCGGGTCGTCGGGCGCCATCCTCAGCTACATCATGTGCAAGGCGATGAACCGGTCGTTCGTCTCGGTGATTCTCGGAGGATTCGGCGTCGAGGAGGGCACGGCCGCCGCCGGTGGCGCGAGCATGGAAGGGGAGATGATCCCCACCTCGGCCGAAGAGGTGGCCGACCTGCTGCGCGAGGCGCTGTCGGTGATCATCGTGCCCGGCTACGGCATGGCCGTCGCCCACGCGCAGCATCCGGTGCGTGAAATGGTCGACGTCCTGCGTGCACGCAAGACGCAGGTGCGGTTCGCCATCCACCCCGTGGCCGGACGCCTCCCCGGCCACATGAACGTGCTGCTGGCCGAGGCCAACCTGCCGTACGACATCGTGCTCGAGATGGACGAGATCAACGAGGACTTCGAAAAAACCGACGTGGTGCTGGTGATCGGCGCCAACGACATCGTGAATCCCAGTGCGCTCGACGATCCGTCCAGTCCCATTGCCGGCATGCCGGTACTCCCCGTATGGGAGGCGGAGAGCTGCATCGTCTTCAAGCGAGGACGTGGCGCCGGATACGCCGGCGTGGAGAATCCGCTCTTCTTCAAGAACAGGACGCGCATGATGTACGGCGACGCCAAGTCGTCGGTGGATGCCATTCTGGAATTGCTCAAGGTCGGCGCCGACCCTGGTGTGCCGGCAGTAGCAGCCGCCCGGTAGGATGATTTGTCGTCGCCGGCGGTCGGCTTGGCGGCGGTCGGCTTGGCGGCGGTCGGCTTTCCGGCGGTCGGCTTGCCGGCTCGAAGCGAAGCTGGGAAGTTCCATCGCTGGGCCACGATGACCCAGCCTCACCGGATCGTGATCATGCGCCTGTTCCGCGCGCTTGTCGTCGTGATACTGCTGCCGGCCGCCCTCTCGGCCCAGCGCCCAGCTCCAGATACCGGCCGTGCCGGCCGCTTTGACCTGGGCCGCATGTGGACGTTCGAGTACGCGCCCACGGCGTACTTCTCGTCCACCTATGGCTTCTTCGCCGACTCGGCGTGGTTCGCCCGTGCCCGGCTGGCCGCGCTGCGCATTCCCGGCTGCTCGGCGGCGTTCGTGTCGGCCGACGGCCTCATCATCACCAACCACCACTGCGTGCGCGGCTCGGTGAACGCCCTCAGCCGGCGTGGCGAGGCACTGCTCGACTCCGGGTTCGTGGCGGCAACGCTCGCCGATGAACGGCGCATGCCCAACATGGTGGCCGACCAGATGCTGGCCGCGCTCGACGTCTCCGCCGAAATCAACAAGGCGGGCGACGCGGCGGCCGAAGGAGCGGCGCGCGACGCGGCCCGGCGCGACGCCGGCGCGGCGGTGCAGGCGCGACTCAAGACGCAGTACGCGTCGCCCGGTGATTCGGTGTGGGTGCAGGTGGTGGCCCTCTACAACGGCGCCCGCTCGTCGGCGTACGTCTTCCGCCGCTACACCGACATCCGGCTGGTCGTCGCCGCCGAACTCGGCATGGCCAACCTCGGCGGCGACTGGGACAACTTCACCTTTCCGCGGTATGCGCTCGACTTCGCCGTCATGCGCGCGTACGGTGCCGACGGCAGGCCGGTGTCGAGCCCGTCGCACTTCGCCTGGGGCGGCGTCGATGGCGCCAAGCCCGGTGACGCCGTGTTCGTCATCGGCAACCCGGGCGCCACCCGCCGCCTGACGACCATCAGCCAACTCGAGTACCAGCGCGACGTGGCGCTGCCGCTGCTGGGGCGCTTCCTCTCCTCGCGCCTCGCGGCGCTCAAGGCGTTCCGTGACGAGAGCCGCGACGATACACAGCGCGCCGACGCCCTGGTGCAGATGCTCGGACTCTCCAACAGCTGGAAGCCCATCGGCGGGCGGCTCGAGGGACTTCGCGACCCGGCGATCATGCGACGTCGCGCCGACATCGAGCGCACGCTCACCGACTCCATTCGCGCGCGGTCCGACCTGTGCTCCCGCTACAGCGGTCTCGTCGACCGCATGGCCAGGCTTCAGCAGCAGCGCATGAAATCGCGCACCGCGCTGACCGCGTTTTCGCAGCTGACCAGCACCACCGCCGGCAGCGCCACGCTGCAGCTGGCGTATTGGGCCTGGCGAGTGCAGCATGGCCCCGCCGATTCCGTGGCGGGCTTCCGCACGCGGCTTGCGCGTGTGCGCGCGGTGCCGCGCGACCTCGACCGGCGCTTACTGGCGCTCGCGCTCGATGACATCGCGCGCGCCTATGGTCCGGGTCACGCCATCACCCGCGCGACGCTGGGCAGCCGCAGCGCACAGGACGCCGCCGATGCGTTGGTGGCCGCGACGGCGCTGGCTGACACCGCCGGCGTGCGGCGCGCGGCGGCCGGCGAACTGACTGCCGACCCGGCGATGCAACTCATCAACGCGTTGATGCCGACGGTTCTCGGCTTCGAGGCCGAGCAGGCGCGCATCGGCGCCGAGGAGTCGGCGCTGGCGGCACAGATTGGCCGGGCACGGTTCGAAGTGTACGGACCGAGCATTCCGCCCGACGGGTCGTCGTCGCCGCGTATCGCCGACGGCGTGGTGCAGGGCTACGAGTACAACGGCACGCTGGCCGCGCCGTTCACGACGTTCTTCGGCGTCTACGACCGGAACCGCAGCCACGGCGCCGGCAGTGATTGGGAGCTCCCGTACCGTTGGCGCACGCCGCCGGTGGGGCTCGACTTGGGCACACCGCTCAACTTCGTCTCCACCGCCGACAGCTACGGCGGCAACTCCGGGTCGCCGGCGGTGACCAAGGACCTGCGGATCGTCGGGCTGAACTTCGACCGCAACATCAACGCGCTGGTGCGCGACTACATCTACCTGCCCGAGCGGGGGCGCAACGTGATGGTGGACGTGCGCGCCATCCAGGCGGCGCTGGGTGCGGTGTATCACGCTGATCGGATTGTGCGGGAGCTGACGACGGGCCGCATGCCGTAGGTGCCTTTCAAGCGGCGCGCGAAAATGACGATGCGCGCGGCGA
>JBBTJT010000117.1:24372-29316 GCA_038059315.1 Gemmatimonadota bacterium | reverse complement strand
CGGTGCTGCGCCAGGAGCAGGCGTTCGCAAAAAAAGTGGCGGTGTACTTCGCGAAGGAGTCGCGTTGAGGTACGCCGTGATCACTCGCCATCGCCGCGAGTGCGTCCTGCGACTCATGTGCCGCGTGCTCGAGGTGTCGCCCTCGGGCTACTACGCCTCGCTCAAGCGTCCGCCGAGCTGGCACGCGGTGATCGACGAGGTGCTGATGGCGCGGGTGCGCATCATCCACGCGGAGAGCGGCGAGACCTACGGCGCGCCGCGCGTCCACGCGGAGTTGCCGGCGGAGGGCTTGCCGGCGAGCCCCAAGCGCGTAGCGCGCCTGATGCGAGAGGACGGGCTCGTGGCGCGACCCCGCCGCGCGTCTCGCGTCCGCACGACCGATTCGCACCACGACCACCCCATCGCGCCGAACCTGCTGGCGCGGCAGTTCGATGTGCACGGCGTTGCCCTCGATCGCGTGTGGGTCGCCGACTTCACGTACATCCCGACGCGGGAAGGGATGCTGTACTTGGCGACCGTGCTGGATCTCGGGTCGCGCCGCTGCGTGGGCTGGGCGATGCGGGACACGATGGAGGTCGAGCTCGCGCTCAGCGCGCTGCGGATGGCGCGCGAGGCGCGCCGCCCCGCGGCCGGGCTGATTCATCATAGCGACCGTGGGTCCCAATACGCGTCGGGTGACTACCGCGCCGAGCTCGCCGCGCACGGCATGGTGGCGAGCATGAGTGCAAAGGGCGACTGTTACGACAACGCGGTGGCCGAGAGTTTCTTTTCGACGCTGGAGTTCGAGTTGCTGATGCGGAACGACTGGCACACCAGGGCAGAGGCCCGGCGCGCGATCTTCCGCTACATCGAGACGTGGTACAATCGGAAACGCCGACATTCCACGCTGGGGTATCTCAGCCCCGCGGCGTACGAGATGCAGGTGCTGGAGGCCGCGTAGGGCCTATCACTCACGCGTCCATTAATTCGGGGCAAGCTCAATCCCTGGGCCGGGAAGAACTTCATGCGGTACGCGAGAGCGGCGCACCGCCAGCTCAAGCGTGGGGCGAGCAGGGCGGTGAGCCTCGCATTTGCTCAGGCCGCATAGAGCGGTCGGCGAACAGCGTACAGCAGCTGTACGCTCTACGCTGTACGCTGTACGCTGTACGCCGTCAGCCAACTGCGGACTCTGCTCGCAGGATGATCTCCTTGCGCGTGCTCCCCCACGCGTAGTCGCCGATCGCTCCGCTCTTCCGGATGACCCGGTGGCAGGGGATGAGCACGCTCACCGGGTTGCGCGCGACGGCGTTCCCGACCGCGCGCGCCGCGCGCGGCGCGCCGATGGCGCCGGCGATGTCTTCGTACGTGGCCACCGCGCCCGGGGCGATGCGCAGCAGGGCGCTCCACACCTTCAGCTGGAAGTTGGTCCCGCGCACGTGCACGGCGAGCGCGCCGCCGGGAGTGCCCAGGGCGCCCAACGACGCCCGCGCCGCACGCTTCGTTCGTGCCGGCGATTCCACGAGCGCTGCCGCTGGCCACTCCTCGCACAGCCGTGCCACGGCGGCGCGCCGCGCCGCGGCGGTGTCGGCAAACTGCAGGGAGCAGATGCCGAGCGGCGTGACCGCCACGAGAGCCGCCCCGAGCGGCGAGTCGTGAAACGCCCACGCGATCTCCACGCCTTCGCCCCCGCGCCGTACCTGCCCAGGGGTCATCGCCTCGGCGTGGACGATGAGTTCGTGAAGTCGCGACGGATTGGAAAGCCCGGCATCGTAGGTCGTGGGCAGCAGCGCCCGGTGCTCGCGCAGCAGTGACCGGGCAAACTGCGCGGTAGCCTGCTGCAGGAACCGCTTGGGGCTGATGCCGGCCCAGCGAGTGAACAGCCGCTGGAAGTGCGACTCGCTCAAGCCGACGTGGCGCGCGATGTCGGCCAGCGCGGGCTGCTCGCGCCAGTGCGTATCCAGGTACTGGATGGCCCGCGTCACGCGCGTGTAATCGGAGAGGGTGCCGTCGGTCATGCAACCAAATGATACCCATGGCGGGGAATTGGCGACACACCCCCGGCTCGGCCGGCACATACTGCCGGCGTTGGCCACGCGACAGGGTCATAGCGCCGCAATCCTTGACCCCGCGATCGCCTGGTCCGTGAGAACACCACGAACACAGGGAGACGCGAGTCATGTCTTACATCTTCAATTCCACATCGTGGCGCACCGCATGTGGCGCCGCATTGGTGACACTCATCGCCGGATGCTCCGACGGGCCGTCGGGGCTGAGGACGCCCCTGCCGGGACCGTCGGCGCAGGAGCAAGCCGCGAGCGCCGTGGCAGACGTGCCGCTGGTGGAAGCCACCAGGCTGCGGCCCACGTTCGGCGAACGGCGGCAACGCCGGAGCCTTCGAGGCGCCGACGGTCAGGTGCTGGTGGTCGAGTCGGTGGTCGGCGCCGACGGCCGGCCGCGGGCGAGCGTGATCACTCGCAACGGCATCTTCGTGATGCGCATCAACAACGAGTGGGCGCCGGATGCCCCGTCGCGGCTCGATCGGCAGCAGGCGTATGTGCGCGGCCCCGACGGCGTGCTGCGCAGCTTCGATTCCCGCACCATCCCGGCATTCGAGCTTGCCATGGCGAGCGAGAAGTTGCGCAGCGAAGCTGAGCAGATGTCGCGTCCGCAGGCGGGGCGTCTCCGCGGTCTCGAGGCAGACCTCGGAGCGTGCGACGCGGAAGTGAATGCGGCCAACATCGCGACATGGCAGTACGTCGGCGCGGCCGCCACGCTGATCGCGGCGTCGGCGACCGGCAACTTCTTGGCGGCGGGGGTTGCCTTCACCGCCTACCTTGCGTCGTACGCCAACTACACGGCCAAGCAAACCGACCTCGACAAGTGCGTTGAACTTGCCGGCAAGAAGCGGGAGCTTGACGAATACTGACCCGGACGTCCGGCGCACATTTCGGGCTGGCCGCCGGGGGCCAGCCGCTGCATTATCGAAGCCCTCACGACCATGGAGGAGGAATGACGAAGAGCCAGTCCATCGAGAACAGCGTGTCGACGATGCTCGCGATTACCCTGGCGATTGCGCTCTGGAAACCCGCATGGACCTGGGCCCTGTGGGTCCTCATCGCGCTGGTCTTCGTTGGCGGTGCACTGTCACTCGCCGTCTCGACACCCGCCGACGCCGCCCGCCGCCGCAAAGGCGCCTGGCTCATCCCCGCTGCGACAATCGCAATTGCCGCCCAAATGGTGTACTTCGCCGCACCCGAAGAACGAACTCGGACGCTGCTGCTCGGCGCTGCGCTGGCGCTCTCCGGAGTTGCCCTGTTCTGGGCTCGCCGCCGCGCCACCTGAACGCCATGCGGGCCCCGGCATCCAGCCGGGGCCCGCGTCGTCGTGCCCACGTGCCTAGCACTACTTCGCCAGAAGATTGTGATGTCGCGCCGGGGGCCGTCGTCCTTGCAGTAACTGCCACTGGAGCATGCGGATGCCGCGGCGCGGAGCCCGACCGGAAGATACCATCGACTGGGGACAGGCGTTGACGGACTGGATGGTCCCGTTCCAAGCGGCCCTCGGGCATAAAGGGCGCCAGCGGTGGGCGCCGGTGTATCTGCAGGGCTTGCTCGGCCCCGGTGACCGGAAGAGCGTGCAGCCCATGGCCGCGCGCGTGGCCCCCGATGACCATGAGCAGTTGCATCACTTCATCGCCACGTCGGCGTGGGATCCGCTGCCCCTCGAGACCGCGTTGGCGCACGAGGCCCAGCGCTTGGTCGGCGGGCCGGATGCCGTGCTGATCATCGACGACACCTCGTTGCTGAAACAGGGTCGGCACTCGGTGGGCGTCGCCCGGCAGTATTCGGGGCAAGCGGGAAAGATTACCAACTGCCAGACGCTGGTCTCGCTGACCTTGGCCCGTGGGGAAGTCCCGGTGCCCGTGGCGTTGCGGCTCTTTCTGCCCAAGGAATGGACGGACGCTCGGACGCGCCTGCGGCAGGCCGGCGTGCCCGCGGCGGCTCGCGCGTTTCGTACCAAAGGCGAGATCGCCCTGACGGAACTGGATCGCGTGCGCGCGGCCGGCGTGCAGTGTGGCACCGTCCTCGCCGATGCGGGCTATGGCGGCAGTGCCACCTTTCGCCAGGCCCTCAGCGACCGGCACCTGCGGTGGGCGGTGGGCATCGGCGGATCGCAGAAGGTCTTTCCGGCGCACGTGCGGCTGCGGACCCCGCGTCCGCGCCCGGCCGGCGGTCGGCCGCGGCGACACCCGATCCCGTCGCACGTCCGCCGCAGCGCCGAGGCGGTGCTCGCGACCGCACAGTGGCAGGCGGTGAGTTGGCGAACGGGGACGCGCGGTCCCCTGCACGCCAAGTTCGCAGCGGTGCGCATCCGGGTCGCCGATGGCCCCCAAGCCGCCAAAGGCCAGCATCTCCCGGGCGCCCTCGCGTGGCTGGTGGGCGAATGGCGGGCGAACGGGGACCGCAAGTACTACCTGACGAACCATCCCGCAGGCACGGCGCTGCGCACCCTCGCGGCAACGATCAAGGCCCGCTGGGTTTGTGAGCAGGCGCACCAGCAACTGAAGGAAGAACTTGGCCTCGATCACTTCGAAGGCCGCAGCTGGCTGGGCCTGCATCATCATGCGCTGTTCACCATGCTGGCCTTCACGTTCCTGCAGCATCATCGCCTGTGCACGCTGGCTGGCCGGGCACGGGAAAAAAAACTTCACTCGCCGGGCCGCCACCCCAGCCGACGCTCCCCGCGGTCCGGCGCGCGCTCCTCGCCGCCCTGACTCCGCGGGTCCGGCTGCGCTGCCCCGCCTGCCACGCGCACGTCACGTATCACCCGAGACCATAGAAAATGTGGCGAAGTAGTGCTAGTGTCGCGTCCCGGAAACAGCTTCACATAATCTCTCGATCTTCTGGAGAATCGAGTCGGCGGTCGCAGTCCACACGAACGGATGGGCCGACGGGTTGTACCCCT
>JBBTJT010000117.1:13926-24362 GCA_038059315.1 Gemmatimonadota bacterium | reverse complement strand
CTGGTAATCGCGTCCACGAGTTCCTTGACCGAACGGAAGGAGCCACGCCGAATGGCCTTTTGGGTGACGATGTTGAACCAGATCTCGACCTGATTGAGCCAGGAGGCGTAGGTCGGTGTGAAGTGAATCTGGTAGCGCGGTCGTGCGGCCAGCCAGCGTTTGACCTTTGCGTGCTTGTGCGTGGAGTAGTTGTCGACGATCAGGTGGATGTCGAGGTGTGGCGGCACATTGGCATCGAGATGATTGAGAAACTGGAGGAACTCCTGATGCCGATGTCTGGGTTTGCACTGGGTCAGCACGGTGCCGCTGGCGATGTTCAGCGCGGCGAAGAGCGTGGTCGTGCCATGCCGGATGTAGTTGTGCGTCACGCCCTCGACGTAGCCCAACCCCATGGGCAAGAGCGGTTGCGTGCGTTCGAGCGCCTGCGTTTGACTCTTTTCATCGACGCAGAGCACCAGGGCATGGGCTGGCGGCCGGAGATACAACCCGACAATGTCGCGGACCTTCTCGACGAAGAACGGATCGGTCGAGAGCTTGAACTGCTTCTGGCGATGCGGCTGCAGCCCGAACGCCGACCAGACCCGCTGCACGGTCGACTTCGACAGTCTCGTTTCGGACGCGATGGTCCGGCAACTCCACTGGGTACTGCCGTCTTTGGGTCGCGTCTTGAGGGTCTTGCGAATGAGCCGTGTGATGCGTTCGTCTTCGATGGTGCGCGGCCGTCCCGGCCGTCGTTCATCGTACAGCCCCATCAGGCCTTGCCGTCGGAACCGCTCCCGCCACAGGCCCACCGTGGGGCGGGTCACGCCCAGCTCGTCGGCGACGATCGTGTTCGGCACGTCGTCGGCACAGCGCAGGACGATCTGGGCCCGCCGCACGAGATCGTGCCCCAGGGTGCGCGAGTGGGCCAGCGACGTGAGTTCTACCCGTACCTCTGGGCTGAGGATCAGCGGCTGCCGTGGTCGTCCAAGTGCCATCGTGCGCTCCCGATCGGGGATGACGGGAGAGAACATATCGTGGAAATTGTAGTTAGTCAAGAGATTTCAGGGACACAATACTAGAAGTCATCTCACAAATGGGCGGGCACGCTCAACTCGCTCTCGGCAAGAGCGTCTCGCTCGGAAATGAGAGAGCCCTCGCTGCGCGCAGGTGAGGTACTGTCAGGCGGTGCGCGGCGCGGCCGCACTCGCCAGCGTACGCGCCGTCGATGCCCGAACACCGCGACGCACCGTCGGTAGCGATTCGGACCTTTCAACGGTCGTCGCGGTATAGTCCTCTTCTCTCCCCGAGGTTAGCCGATGCGATGGCGAGCTGGCTTGTCCTTCAAGGCGTTGGTCGTGGTTGCTTGCGTGGCGGCGTGCCGAGGCACGACGCCGGGATCCTCCGGAGTCGCACCCGCAGCGGTGGACGCCGGTAGCGTCGTCGTCAACGGCACCCACCTCTTCTACCAGGCGACCGGTCGAGGGCCAGCGGTCATTCTGCTGCACTCGGGCGACCTTGATCGACGTCAGTGGGATCCGCAGTTCCTGTCCCTCGCGCGCGAACACCGGATCGTCCGCTACGATGCGCGTGGATATGGACACTCTGGGCCCGCGAACTCACCGTTTCGTGCCGACGAAGATCTCTACGCCTTCCTGGTCGCCCTGCATATACCTCGCGCATCTCTGATCGGATCGTCACTCGGCGGTCGGATAGCGATTGATTTCGCGCTGGCACACCCATCCATGGTTGATCGGCTCGTCCTTGCGGCACCGGGCCTGAGCGGCTGGAAGTTCTCGCGTGGCGACACGTCGTGGTTTCCCGAAGCCCGAGCCGCCCGTGACCGCGGCGATTGGGGCGGGATCGCTCTTGCGTGGCTCAAACAGGACTTCATGCTGGCGGCGATGGAACGCCCGGAACTCGCTGCGCACCTTCGCGAGGTTGCCCGCGACAACGGACCGTTCTGGAAGGATGTACTGCGCCTGGGAAGGGAGCAGGATCAGCAAGGCTCTCCGCCGGCGCTACACCGCACCAGACTCGTGACCGCCCCAACGCTCCTGATCGTCGGGACGCGAGATACACGAGACATCGAGGGCATCGCGGACACGTTGAGCGCGTCGATGCCCAACATTCGGCGCGTGACGTTCCAGGGTGCGGGTCATATGCTCAACCTGGAGCAGGCGGACCGCTTCAACACGTTGGTGCTAGACTTTCTCCGTCAGTAGTCACCGAGGGTCGAAGGCGAGGCCAAGGAACTCATAGCGCGTGGTGCGGTGGCCGTAGCCGCCGCACCACGCGCTCGGAGGTTTGTGAGATAAGCTCTAGCACTACTTCGCCAGAAAGTTGTGATGTTGTTCCGGGGGAAGTCGTCCTTGCAGTGACTTCCACTGGAGCATGCGGATGCCCCGGCGTCGAGCTCGGCAGGAAGATACCATCGACTGGGCGCAGGAGTTGACGGAGTGGATGGCGCCGTTTCAGGCGGCCCTCGGGCATAAAGGGCGGCGCCGATGGGCGCCGGTGTATCTGCAGGGATTGCTCGGCCCTGGTGATCGGAAGAGTGTGCAGCCCATGGCCGCGCGTGTCGCCCCCGACGATCATGAGCAGTTGCATCACTTCATCGCCACGTCGGCCTGGGATCCGCTGCCCCTCGAGACCGCATTGGCGCACGAGGCCCAGCGCTTGGTCGGCGGGCCGGACGCCGTGCTGATCATCGACGACACCTCGTTGCTGAAACAGGGACGGCACTCGGTGGGCGTCGCGCGGCAGTACTCGGGACAAGCGGGGAAGATCACGAACTGTCAGGCCGTGGTCTCGCTCACCTTGGCCCGCGGGGAAGTCCCCGTGCCGGTGGCGTTGCGGCTCTTTCTGCCCAAGGAATGGACGGACTCCCAGACGCGACTTCGGCAGGCGGGCGTGCCCGCGGCGGTGCGCACGTTTCGCACCAAAGGCGAGATCGCCCTGGCGGAGCTGGATCGCGTGCGCGCCGCCGGCGTGCAGTGTGGCACGGTCCTCGCCGATGCGGGCTATGGCGGCAGTGCCGCCTTCCGCCAAGCGCTCTCCGACCGGCACCTGCGGTGGGCCGTGGGGATCGGCGGGCCACAGAAAGTATTCCCGGCGCACGTGCGGTTGCGGACCCCGCGTCCGCGCCCGACCGGCGGGCGGCCTCGTCGACACCCCATCCCGTCGCACGTCAGCCGCAGCGCCGAGGCCGTGCTCGCCACCGCGCGGTGGCAGGCGGTGAGCTGGCGGACGGGGACGCGCGGTCCCCTGCACGCCAAGTTCGCAGCGGTGCGCATCCGGGTCGCCGATGGCCCCCAAGCCGCCAAAGGCCAGCATCTCCCGGGCGCCCTCGCGTGGCTGGTGGGCGAATGGCGGGCGAACGGGGACCGCAAGTACTACCTGACGAACCATCCCGCAGGCACGGCGCTGCGCACCCTCGCGGCAACGATCAAGGCCCGCTGGGTTTGTGAGCAGGCGCACCAGCAACTGAAGGAAGAACTCGGCCTCGATCACTTCGAAGGCCGCAGTTGGTTGGGGCTGCATCATCATGCGTTGTTCACGATGCTGGCCTTCACGTTCCTGCAACAGCACCGCTTGCGCACGCTGGGCGGGAAAAAAAACTCTGGTCGCCGGGCCGCCACCCCAGCCGACGCTCCCCGCCGTCCGGCGCGCGCTCCTCGCCGCCCTGACCCCGCTGGTTCGGCTCCGCTGTCCCGCCTGTCGCGCGCACGTCACGTATCACCCGAGACCATAGAACATGTGGCGAAGTAGTGCTAGTAGTCGACCGGCCGCAGGTAGCTCTCGCCGATCGCCGCGCCGCTCATCATCGCGACCGTCGGCAGGCGACGCTTCCAGTGCGTGCCGTCTAGGCGCCGGCGGACGGCTTCCACATCGGCCGCGCTCACGCCGCGTTCCACGAGTTCAGCCGCCGTCCAGCCGTGCAGCAGCCAGTTCAGGATCTCATCGACGCTGGCGTAGGTGACGCCGAAGTCCCCTTCGTCGGTCTGTCCCTGCACCAGGTCGGCACTCGCCGGCTTGTCGACGATCTCCTGCGGCACGCCGAGGTGCCGGGCGAGGGCCCACACCTGCGTCTTGTACAGGTCGCCGAGCGGGTTCACCGGCGGCGAGTCATCGGCGTGCCAGGTGAAGTACCCCAGCAGCCGTTCGCTCTTGTTGCCCGTGCCCAGCGGGAGCGCGTGATACCTGGCGCTGAGGTCGAAGAGCGCGATCATGCGCACGCGCGCCATCACGTTGCCGCGCCGTGCCGCGTCGGCCTCGGGCTCCTGGGACAGGTAACCGTCGACGGCCGCGCTGATGTCGAGCGTGCGCCCCTCGATGCCGAGCGCGTCGATGACCTGCTGTGCGTGCTCCAGCGAGTCGGCGCTCGACGAACGGTACGGCAGTCGCACGCCGATCACGTTCTCCCGGCCCAGCGCCCGCGCGGCCAGCGCTGCGGTCACGGCCGAGTCGACCCCGCCCGAGATGCCGACGACCACCTTGGAGAACCCGCGCCGACCCAGCTCGTCGCGCAGGAACTCCACGAGCCACCGTTCCACCATCGGCGCGTCGAGCGTCAGGGGTGGTGGTGCGGCGCGGCCGCCACCCGTCGGCACCACCACTTGCAGGGCGCCCGTTCCGGGTGCTGCCGCGACCGACGAGGCCGAGGACGAGATCGACGGCGACGCGCTGACGGCGGGCGCATTCCGCTGGATGACCCGCGGCTTCGGCGAGAGGCGCGGGGCATACACGGCGCGCTTCATCTCGGCCGCCAGGTAGGGCATGGCCACCTTGAGGTCGCTCAGCAGCGGCGCGTCGGCGCGGCTGCGCGCCAGGTCGCCGAGATCGAGTTCCGTGACGAGCAGCGCCTCGTCCCACAGGGGCGCGCGCGCGCGGACGTCGCCGCGCGGGCCGGCCACGAACGACGCGCCCTGGAACATCTTGCCGCCTTCGCTCCCCACCAGGTTCGCCAGTGTGCAGAAGACGCCCTGTTCTTCGGCGATGTCGCGAATCAGGCGCTCCCAGCGCGCCACGCTTCCCGGACCCTCCACGCCGTCGCCGCGCGGGTGCACGCCGCGCGCCGGCGCCGCCGAGCTGACGAAGATGACCTGCGCGCCGTCGAGCGCGGCGATCGTGCCGGTCAGCGAGTGCCAGGCATCCTCGCACACGAGCATCGCCGCGCGTCCCCACGCGGTGTCGAAGGCCCTGATGTCGTATCCGCGCTCGACGAAGCGCTCCTCGTCGAACATCGAATACGTGGGAAGGAAGTTCTTGCGGTGCACGTGCAGCAGCACCGGGTCGGCGCCGCCCAGCCGGGCGTAGAGTGCGCTGTTGAACAGCGTGCCGTCGTGCTGCTCGTAGAAGCCCACCATCACGTCGATGGTCGAGCCGGGCCGGGCGGCGGCGCGCCAGTGCGCGTCGAGGGCGCGCACCACGTCATCGGCGGTCAACGCATTCTCGCGCACCCCGCCTTCCACGAAGTAGCCCGAGAGGATCGTCTCGGGGAACTGGACGACGTCCGGATGCGGCTCCATGGCCGCCGCCTGCGCGAGCACCTCGCCGGCGCGCGCGAGGTTGGCGGCCACGTCACCCTTCCTGGGCCGGAACTGGGCGATGGCTAGACGGAGGATGGACATGCACAGTAAAGGTCGCACCCCGCACCCTTCCCCAACGTGCCCCCTCCGGGGTATCACTCCGTAGATGCACCTCCGCACCCTGTCCCTTGCCTTCGTCGCCAGCAGAGCCCTTGCGGCGCAGCAGCCCGCGCCCCCGCCCTCCACCGGCGAGGCCTGGCAGATCACGCCCATGGCACAGTCCTCGCTGGTCTTTGCGCGAGATGGCGCCTTCATCGGCGAAATCGGCAAGGAATGGCGCACGTCGGTGTCCATCAAGACTCTTCCGCGCTACGTGCCGCAGGCGTTCGTGGCGGTGGAGGACCACCGCTTCTACCAGCACGATGGCGTCGACCTCTACGGCATCGCCGGCGCCATGAAGGACAACCTGATGGGCGGACGGCGCGGGGCCTCCACCATCACGCAGCAACTCGTCGGCAACCTGCATCCCGACCTGGTCGACCGGCGCGATCCGGGCATCGGGCGCAAGCTGCGCGAGCAGAAGGCGGCGCGCGAGATGGAGCGCCACTACAACAAGGACCAAATCCTCGAGGGCTACCTCAACGTCATCTCCTTCGGCCATGGGTGGTACGGCGTGGAGGCGGCCGCGCGGCACTATTTCGGCAAGGCGGCCGCGCAGCTGACGCTCGCCGAGGCCGCCTCGCTGGCCGCGCTCCCCAAGGGCCCGGCCACTTACGATCCGGCCCGGTATCCCGAGCGCAACAGGAACCGCCGCGACGCAATCCTCGACCTCATGGTCACGCAGGGCTTCGTCACGCGCGCCCAGGCCGCGGCTGCCAAGGCGCAGAAGGTGGTGACGGCGCCCAGCAGCGGCATGCCGGCGCGCGCGCCGTACTTCGTTGACGTCATTCGCGCACAAATGGAACGGGCCGGCGTCCCCGTAGGCCAGGGAGGCTACCGGATCACCACGACGCTGGATGGCGCGCTGCAGCGCGCGGCCACCGTGGCGCTCGTCGAGGGCACGGCGGCGGTGGAAGCGCGCCCCGCCTACCGGCATCCGACGTACGCCAGGCATCCCAAGGGAAGCACCGATTATTTGCAGGGAATGGTCATCGCGCTCGATCCGAGTACCGGCGACGTGCGAGCCCTCGTCGGGGGCCGCAACTACGCGGAGGCGCCCTTCAACCGCGCGGTCAACGGGCTGAGGCAGCCGGGGTCGTCGTTCAAGCCGATCGTCTACGCGCGCGCCATCATGGACTCCATACCCGCCAACGCCATCGTTCCCGACACCTCGCTCGAACTGGTGGTCGATCGCGGGAATGTCTATCGGCCGCGAAACGCCGACGGCGAATTCCTTGGCAATATCACGCTGCGCGAGGCGATCACGAAGTCGCGGAATCCCGTGGCCGTGCAGCTCTGGCAGCGCGTCACCGGTGATTCGGTGATCGCCCTCGCCCGCCGCATGGGGGTGCGCTCCTACATCGCCCCCTGGCCGTCGAGCGCCATCGGCGCGTCGGCCGTGCAGCCGCTCGACCTGGTGGCGGCGTTCACGGTGTTCCCGAACCTCGGCACTCCGGTGGAGCCGCGCTTCGTGCATCGTGTCGAGGACGCCGCGGGTCGCACGGTGTACCAGCAGGGGGTGCGCACGCTTCCGCCGGCCATGACGCCCGAGGTCGCCTTCATCGTGCGTGACCTCATGCGCGACGTCGTCGACCGCGGCACCGCGAATTCGGTGCGGCGCTACGTGCCGTACGCGACACCGGTGGCGGGCAAGACTGGCACCACCGATGACAACACGGATGTCTGGTTCATTGGCGTCACCGCCGACCTGGTGGCCGGCGTCTGGCTCGGCTTCGACAAGCCGCGCTCCATCATGCCCGGCGCCGCCGGCGGCACGCTGGCCGCGCCGATCTACGGACAGATGCTCGCGCGAACGGGCTACGGCCGCGGCGCGGCGTGGACGGTGCCGCCGGGCGTCGTCACCGCCGAACTCGATCGCGACAGCGGCAAGCTCGCCGAGGCCGGTACCCCGCCAGAGAAGCGTTATATGGAGTACTTTCTAGCTGGTACCGAACCGGGGGCGCTGCGCGTCGATGCGCGCCGCCTCTTTGGCTGGGGTCCTCTTCCCTGAGTGCCGGGAGCTTTCCATGCGCTGGACGCCACTGCAGAGACTTTCCATCACCACTGGAGCAGCGCTCACGCTGCTCGGCCTTGGCGGCGTGGTGTCGTTCTACTATGCCACCCGGCTGACCGACTCCGAGCGGATCGTCGCCCGGACAAACCGGAACATGGCGGCGGCATCGCGCATCATCGCGAGCACCCAGGACGGTGAGCGCGCCACCAAGGCATACGTCGTGCGGGGCGATTCGCTGGCCTTGGGGGTGCTGCAGACGGCGCAGGCGACCGTCGAGGATGCCATCGACGCCATGGACGAGGCGAGCGAGGACAACCCGCGGCAGCGCCGGCTTCTCGAGAGCCTCGCTCCCCAGGTGGCGGCCAGCTTCACCGAGTTCCGCACGACGATCGCCATCCGCGACCACCAGGGCGCCGACTCGGCGCGGAAGTTCCTGGAGCGCGGGACGCCACCGCTGGAAATCGATTCGCTCAGGAAGATCGTGGACCTGATGCGAGACGAGGAACTGCGCGTGCTGGCGGAACACGCCCGGCACCAGAGCAGCACCGGGACGACGACGCTGCGCATCATCCTGCTGGGCACGGCGCTCACCTTCCTGCTGGCCGGACTGGCGCTGCAGCCCATGCGGGCCGACATGGCCGCGCGACGCGACTCGAAGCTCTCGCCGGGGGACGACAGCGCAGCCGCGGTCGCCGATGACGCGCCGGTGACCCCGCATTAGCTTCCCGTTCCTTCACTTCGTGATCGAGAGACCATGACGATTTTCCCCTCGCCGCTTCGTGCGGTTCGCCTCTGCACTGCGTTTGCCGCGCTGGTGGTGTCGGCCTGTTCCGGAGGCGACAGCGGCACCGCGCCGCCCAAGCCTGCCTCGGTGCAGGCAGTCTCGGCAACGATCCCCACCGCGACGGTGGGTGCGGCGCTGGCCACGTCACCGACCTTCACGGTGAAGGACGCCGGCGGCAGCACGCTGGGCGGCATCGCGGTCTCGGTGGTGGTGAGCAGTGGTGGCGGAACCCTGGTTGGCGCACCCACCAAGAGTGCGGGGGGTGCGACTCCAGTGGGCACCTGGACGCTCGGCACCACCGCTGGTCCGAACACCCTGACGGTGAGCGTCTCCGGCGTGACGCCGCTGACGATCACCGCGACGGGCACGGCTGGAGCGCCGTCGAAGATCGTCGTCGCCGGCGGCAACTCACAGTCGGCGCTCGCCGGCGCGCCGGTTGCCATTCCGCTCGGAGCGGCGGTGCAGGATCAGTTCAGCAACGGCATCCCCAACATCCCGGTGACGTTCCAGTCGACCACGGGTGGCGGCGCATTGACTCCCGGCGTGATCACGACGAATGGGTCCGGCGTGGCGACGGGCGCCATTTGGCGCCTTGGCAACAAGGGAGGGCCGCAGACCGCCACGGCCTCGGCGAACGGCTTCGCCACGTCATTCAGCGCGACAATCCAGACGAGCTACCCGCTCGACCTGCGGTTCTTCGGACCGCCGATGTCCGCCGAAGCGCAGTTGGCGTTCACCAACGCCGCCAACCGGATTCGGGCGGCGATCATCAGCCCGCTCTCCCCGGTCAACCTGCAGAACACCGACATCTCGCCCTGCCTTACCGGGCTGACCGGCATCCTCACCGAGACCACGCAGGGCGTCATCATCTATGCGGCCGTCACGGCCATCGATGGGCCGGGCAAGATCCTTGCCCAGGCAGGACCGTGCTACGTCCGCGGCACGAGCCGGTTGACGATCATCGGCCATATGCAGTTCGACGAAGCCGACATCCAGAACTACGTGAATTCCGGACGCTTCGAGTCGGTGGTGCTGCACGAGATGAACCACGTGATCGGGTTTGGCACGATCTGGGGCCCTCCTCCCGACAAGAACCTCCTAACCAACCCGGCGTTCGACGAAAACAACGTGGCCACCGGGAGCCTGAACCCGCGCTTCACCGGCGCGGTCGCGATTGCCAACTGCTTCGCGGCTGGCGGTACCACCAACCACTGCACCCTCGCGACGGGAGTCGCCGTCGAGATGTGCGGCGGCGGTGGCACCGCCGACGGTCACTGGAGGGAACTGTTCCGCGCGGACTGCAACGCCACGCCCTCGGCGGCATTCGACACCGAACTGATGACCGGCTTCGCCGAGTCCACGCCCAACATGCCGTGGAGCGCCCTGAGCATCGGGTCGTTCCAGGACCTGGGGTACACCGTCAACCTGCTGGCGGCCGACGCGTATGCGGTTCCCAGCCTGCTGGCGATGGCGCGCCTGAGCTTGCAGGCCGAGTCGGCCATCGACGGCGCGCGCGAGGTCGTGCACCGCGCGAAGTTCGAGGTCTCCAGCGACGGCCGTGTCACGATCATCAACCGGGAGAGGAAGAAGTGACGATTCGCCGTAGCCTGATGGCCGCCGCGTCGCTTGGTGCGCTCGCCTGCGGCGGTGCCGGCAAGACGCCGGCTCCGGACACCTCCGCCGCCGGCGAAGCTCCGGCGAGCGCCGCTGACTCGGCGGCATCGGTAGCCGACAGCGTGCGCGCAGACAGCAGCAGGAGGGCTGCCGACAGCCTGGCCAAGACGGCTGCGAAGGCCGGGACGGCAAAGATGGCGGACAGCAACGCGGCGCCCGGTGACTACGACCGAGCGCTAAAACCGAAATTCTCGATTGACGAGAAGACGGGAAAGGTCACGCCCATCAAAAGGCCACGATAAGGGAAGGGTGCGGGGTGCGGGGGCTTGGTATGGGGTGGTGAGTGGAGGTCGGG
>JBBTJT010000117.1:0-13916 GCA_038059315.1 Gemmatimonadota bacterium | reverse complement strand
GGGGGGGGCACCGGCTGCAATCCCCGTCCCCACCCCCTCACTCATTCTCCGCACTCCACTCCTCACCCCGCACCAAACCCCCGCACCCCGCACTCAACCCGAGCGTTCAGACTCCAACGAACTCCGCTTCGCGCACCGCCGGCTCCGGCTCCTTCACCAGCGCCAGCTTGAGCACATCCTGCAGCGTCTCCACGAAATGGAACGTCAGCTGGCTCGTCGCCTCCTCGGGCACGTCCTCCATGTCCGCCTCGTTGTCCTTGGGCAGGATCACGTGGGTGATGCCGGCGCGCAGCGCGCCGAGCACCTTCTCCTTGACGCCGCCGATGGGGAGCACCCGGCCGCGCAGGGTGATCTCGCCGGTCATGGCGATGTCCTTCCGCACCGGGCGGCCGCTCAACTCGCTGGCCAGGGCGGTGGCGATGGACACGCCCGCTGACGGGCCATCCTTGGGGATCGCCCCGGCCGGCACGTGGATGTGCGTCTCCAGCGCGCCAAGTCGCGAGCGGGGAATGCCGAGCAGTTCCGCGTTCTTGGTCACGAACGAGAACGCGGCGCGCGCTGACTCCTTCATCACGTCACCGAGCTGGCCGGTGAGGATCAGCGACACCGGCACACCACTGGCGGCGTCGCCGGTGGCCGACGTCGTGAGCGCGCGCGTCGATGCCTCCACGAACATGATGTCGCCGCCCATCGGCGTGTAGTACATGCCGGTGGCCACGCCCACCTCGTGCGCCTCGTTGGCCCGCTCGGGGCGTACCCGCGGCCGGCCGAGCAATTCGCGCACCTCGTTGGCGGTGATGACGCCGTCGCCCTCGATCGTCGTGTGCACGTCGCCCGTGGCAATGCGCCGCGCCACCTTGCGGGCCACCTTGCCGATCTCGCGCTCGAGCTGCCGCACGCCGCTCTCGCGCGTGTAGTTGGTGACGAGCTGCATGATGGCGTCGTTGTCCAGCTTCACGTTCTTGCCGGCCAGGCCGTTCTCCTCGAGCTGGCGCGGAATGAGATAGGCCCTGGCAATCTCCGACTTCTCGCGTTCGGTGTAGCCCGAGAACTCCACCACTTCCATGCGGTCGAGCAACGGACCCGGGATGTTCTGGATGAAGTTCGCCGTGGCGACGAACAACACCTCGCTCAGGTCGAACGGCACGCCGAGGTAATGATCGGTGAAGGTGTCGTTCTGCGCCGGATCGAGCACCTCGAGCAGCGCGCTCGACGGGTCGCCCTGGAAGGAGACGCCGAGCTTGTCGACTTCGTCGAGCAGGAAGACCGGGTTCTTGGTGCCGGCATGCTTCATGCCCTGGATGATGCGTCCGGGCATGGCACCCACGTACGTGCGGCGATGGCCGCGAATGTCGGCCTCGTCGCGCGCGCCACCGAGCGACACGCGCACGTACTCGCGACCGAGCGCGCGGGCGATCGACTTGGCAATCGACGTCTTGCCGACGCCCGGCGGACCCGAGAACAGGAGGATCGGGCCCTTGGCCATGGCCCGCGCCTTGGCCTCGCGCTTGTCGGTGATGGTCCGGTCGTCGTCGCTGTTGCCCTTGCCGAGCGTCGGCGTGGCGTCCGCCTTCTTCTCCTTGAGCTTGGCGATCGGGAACTCGCCCGTCTTGTCCAACTCGTCGGCGAGCTGCTGGGCGCGCAGCTGGCGGACCGCGAGAAACTCGAGCACGCGGTCCTTCACGTCCTTCAGGCCGTAATGGTCCTCGTCGAGCACCGTGCCGGCGCGCTTGAGGTCGAGCAGGTCATCCGAGCGCGTGTTCCAGGGCAACTCGGAGATCCACTCGAGATACGTGCGGATCACCTGGGCTTCCATGGACTCCCGGCCGGAGCGCTCCAGGCGACCGAGTTCGCGCGCCACCTCGGCGCGCGCCTCCTTCGGCATCTCCAGCTTGAGCAGCTTGGCCCGCAGTTCCTCTATTTCCTTGGAGCTGTCCTCCTCGCCGAGCTCCTTCTGGATGGCCTTCATCTGCTCGCGCAGGAACATCTCGCGCTGGCGCTCGCCGAGTTCCTCCTGCACCTGCGACTTGATGTCATCCTGCGCCTCGAGCAGCGAAATCTGCCGCTGCACGTGCACGAGCACGCGGCGCAGGCGATCCTCGACGGACAAGTTCTCCAGCAGTCCCTGCTTTTCCGGGACGGGCAGTTCGATGTAACCGGCCACGAGGTCGGCGAAGCGTCCCGGCTCGGTGACCGAGTCGAGCACCTGGTGCACCACTTCCTCGGGGAGGCCGCGGCGCTCGCCAAGTTCGCCGGCCCGTTCGCGGATCTCCTTGTACAGCGCCTGGTACGCTGCGTCGTCCTCGTCCAGCGGCGTCTGGTCGTCGACCTGCGTGACGACCGCCGACAGGTATCCCTCGGTGGTGGAGTACTGCAACGACGTGGCCCGCTGCTCGCCCTGCAGCAGCAGCTGCACGCCGCCCAGCCCGCGCTGGATCTGGCCAATGCGGGCGATCACGCCCATCGAATAGAGGATCTCCGGCGAGGGTTCGTCGGTGTTGTCCCGTTGGGCGACGGCAAAGACGAGGCGGTCGCCCTTGAGCGCGGCCTCGATGGCCCGCAGGGTGCCCGGCCGGCCGGCGGCAATGGGGGCAGTCAGTCCCGGGAAGATGACCGTCCCGCGCAACGGAAGGACGGGAAGCGTCTGGCGAATGCTCATGAGGTTTCCTTGATGCCTGCGCAACTCCACAGGGAGGCAATGGGGAGAGATCTGCCCCCCGTCTACAGCAACTGGCGTACCAAACCCCGTTTCGCTTCTGGACGCGCGCGGGGTCCGTCGCGCCACAGCCTCCAAAGCCTGAGATACGACATATGGGCGGGACCCGCAACTTTCACCTGCCTTCGTGACGTAAGGAACTGACAGATCGGGCGAACACCGATTGCCAGAACCCGAGTGCGGGAGAGCGCGAAAGCGCGCGAACGCGAGAACGCGGGGGAACCCGCCGGAGCTCTCGTGGTCCTGCGACCTGGCAGTCTCGAACTCCGCAGTCTCGCGCTCGTGTGCCCGGTTTCTTACCTTTCGCCACCCCCGTGGAAGATTCTCTTCTGTCCAAGTCCGAATCGGAGCTGCGCTCGCACATCGCGAACGTGCTCGACAGCGCGTACGAACTCGACAAGGAGATCGGACGCGGCGGCATGGGCATTGTCTTCAAGGCGAGGGACCGGCGCCTCAAGCGCGCGGTGGCGGTCAAGCTGCTGCCGCCCGAGCTGGCGTTCCGCTCCGAGATCCGCACCCGCTTCCTGCGCGAGGCCGAGACCGCGGCGCAGCTGAGCCATCCGAACATCGTCCCCATCTACGCCGTCGACGAGAAGGGCGGGCTGGTGTACTTCGTGATGGGCTTCATCGACGGCGACAACCTGGCCAAGCGCATCAAGGATCGCGGCCCGATGCCGCCGGACGAAGTGCGCCGCATCCTGCGCGAAGTCGCCGACGCCCTGTCCTACGCGCACGCCAACAAGGTGGTGCACCGCGACATCAAGCCCGACAACATCCTGCTGGACGCGCAGTCGCAGCGGCCGATGGTCACCGATTTCGGCATTGCGCGCGCCATCAGCGACGGGAACGACGCGCGCCTGACGGCCACCGGCATCGCCATCGGCACGCCGGCGTTCATGAGTCCCGAGCAGTCGGCCGGCGATCGCGATGTCGATGGGCGCAGCGACCTGTATTCGCTCGGGGTCGTCGCCTACCAGATGCTGTGCGGCGACCTGCCGTTCAACGCCAACAGCACGCCGGCGCTGCTGGTGAAGCACCTGTCGGAGCGCCCCATTCCCATCGACCAGCGTTGTTCGGTGCCTCCCGACCTGGCGCGGGCGGTGATGCTGCTGCTCGAGAAGAACCCGGACGACCGCTTCCAGAGCGCGGCGGAGCTGAAGGCGGCGCTCGAGACCGGCAACATGCCGGCGCTTCCAGCCTCGGCGGGCCGGGCGTATCCGATGCAGCCGTCACCCTACGACCTGGCCAGCGGGATGATGGCTTCGTCGACGTCGCCGGCGTTCACGCCGATGCCCCTGACGACCCTGCCGGAGGGCGAGCGCCTGCCGACCTCGGACGAGCTGACGCGGTGGAACGCCCCGATGGTCGTCGAGTTCCGCCGCAAGCTGGCGCCGTTCATCTGGGTCAACGGCGCGTTCGTCATCGTCAACATCGTCGGCGGACCGAACATGCTGTTCGTCACTGCCTTCTGGAGCATCGGCGTCGCGTACCAGTACGCGAAGCTGTGGAGCGAAGGGTACGACTGGCACGACATCTTCCGCCAGCCGCGCGAGCGGATGGTCGGCGACGTGATCGCCGAGTGGGGCGAAGACATGAAGTCGCTCGTCGACCGCGACACGCGAGAGCGCATGCGGGTGCGGCACCGCGCGCGCGCGCAGCGCCCCGACCTGCTGCGCTCGCCGGCCGCGCCGGCGGCGCTGTCGCAGCGCGACGCGGCGGCCCTGGGCAGCGGCCCGCACGCCGCCGTCGCGCGCGACGCGCTGGTGGACCGCGACGAGGTCATTCGCCTGGTCGAAGGGATGTCGCGCGCCGACCGCGCCCGCCTGCCCGACGTGGTGGGGAGCGCGACGACGCTCGCCGACACCATCATGTCGCTGGCCACGCAGCTCACCGAACTCGAGCGCTCGGCGTCGGGACTGACGACGAGTGCCATCGACAAGGAAATCAAGGTGCTCGAGGCGGCCGCCAATCCGCTCGACCGGGCGGCCAGCGAGGAACGCGTGAAGCGCCTCGCGCAGATCAGGCGCCAGCGCCGAACGGTGCTCGACGTCGGGCATCGCCAGGAGAAGCTCGCCGCCCGGCTCGACAGCTGCGCGCTGGCGCTGAAGAACATGCGGTTCGACGTGCTGCGCCTGAAGACGGGCGCGCAGACCTACCAGCACGTCACCACCATCGCCGAGCAGGCGATGGCGCTCGCCCGCGAGGTGGACAGCGCCGTCTACGTCGCCGACGAGATGGCGCGGCTGCGGCCGAGCGCCGGCGCGCCGGGCGGCCGATGACCGACGCCCTCCGCGAGCGCGTCATCGCCGCGGTCGGTGCGCTGTACCAGGTCGATGCGGAGGTCGGCCGCGGCGGCATGGCCGTGGTGTACAGCGCGATGGACACCAAGCTGCGTCGCCGGGTGGCGCTCAAGGTGCTCCCGCCCGAACTGGCCTTTCGCGAGGAGGTGCGCCGCCGGTTCCTGCGCGAGGCGCAGATGGCGGCCCAGCTCAGTCATCCGCACATCGTCCCCATCTACTCGGTGGACGAGTCGTCGGGGCTGGTGTACTTCGCCATGGGGCTGGTGGAGGGTGACCCGCTCGCCAAGCTGCTGTATCTCGAGCCGCGCCCGCCCATCGCCATGGTGCGCCGCGTGCTCCGCGAGGTCGCCGACGCGCTGCACTACGCGCATTCGCGGGGCGTGGTGCATCGCGACATCAAGCCGGACAACATCCTCATCGAGACGGCAACGGGCCGGGCGGTGGTCACCGATTTCGGCATCGCCCGCGCTGCCGAGGCCGACACGCGCCTGACGGCCACGGGAATTGCCGTGGGAACGCCCGCCTACATGAGTCCCGAACAGGCCATGGGCGAGCGCGAGGTGGATGGCCGCGCCGACATCTACGCGCTGGGTGTCGTGGGCTACCAGATGCTGGCCGGCGAGCTGCCGTTCCAGGCGGCGAACACCCCGTCCCTCCTGATGAAGCACCTGAGCGAGCCGCCGCGCCCGCTGCTCGACCTGCGTCCCGACCTCCCCGCCAACCTGGCGTCGGCGATCGAGCGCGCCCTGAGCAAGGCGCCGGGCGATCGCTGGGGTGATGCCGGCGGCTTCCGTGACGCGCTGGCCGAGAGTGCGCCGGTGACGCTGAGCATGACGGCGGCTGCGCCGGCTCCGTCAACGCACGCGGCGGCCATGCGGGCGCCGTCCATGCAGGCATCGGCAGCGCCGGCGCCGCAGTCCAACCTCGCGCTCGGCGTCTTTCGCGGCACGCTCTCGCGCTCCGAGGGAGACGACGAGATCCGCGTGTGGCGCGAGGAGCGGCGGGCGTATCGCGCGCAATTGAAGGCGGCGGGGCGCGCGTTGCGGCACGGGGACTCGGGCACCGCGGAAAGCCTCATGCAGAACCTCGTGCCGCCGGCGCCGCTCAGCGACGAACAACGGCTGTCGATCGTGCGGCGCAAGGCGGTGAACTACCTGGCCACCACCGCGGTGCTGTTTGGCATCAACGTCATGATGCGCGGGCCGGGGCCGTGGTTCCTGATTCCCGCGTTCTTCATGGGCATTGGCTTGGTGCGCTCGGTGGCGAGCCTGTGGGCCGACGGCATCCCTTTGCGCAAGCTGTTCAGCCGCCCGCCGCAAAACGCCGATGGCACGCCGGTGCGCAGTGCCCATGCGGCGCCCGGAGTGGGCGTTCGGGCGCTGCCGGCACCGGGCACCGATCCGCTGCTGGCGTCGGTGCCCCGCGAGGTCCTCGAAGGTCGCCACGGACGGGTGGTTCGCGACGCGGTGGAGGCGCGGCTCGTGGTGCTCGACGTGCTGGCCAGGCTCCCCGAAGTCGACAAGCAGCTGCTCCCCGACATCGCGCCCACGGTGAAGGGGCTGGTGGAGCGCATCCTCTCGCTGGCCGGCGCGCTGCACCAGCTCGACGCCGATGCGTCACCCGAAGCGCTGGCCCGGCTCAGCCAGCGGCTCGCCGATGCGCGGATGCTGGCGGCCGACGCTCCCGACCGGGACCGGCGGGTCTCCCTGCTCGAACGGCAGCAGAAGACACTGGCCGATTTGGCCGGCCGGCGCGAAACGGTGGCCGCGCAACTGGACAACGCGTCGCTCGTGCTCGGCACGATGAAGCTGGACCTGCTCAAGCTTCGCTCGAGCGGGCTGCAGTCGCAGATGGCCGACGCGAACTTCCAGACGCAGGACGCACGCGCCGTGGTGGCCGAGATCGAGCGGGCGCTGGAAGTGGCGGAGGAAGTGCAGAGAATCAGATGACGACAGAGTGCGACAGAGTACTCTGTCGTACTCTCAGCGCGCGAGCAGTTCGCCGAGGACTGCGGCCACCCGGTCGGGCGCGTCGAGCGGCGTGAAGTGCGAGGCATCGGCTATCACGTCGAGCGAAGCACCGGGAATGGCGCTCGCCAGTCGATGGGCGAGACTCACCGGCACGAACGGATCGCGCGCCCCGTGCATGATGGCCGTGGGCAGGCGCAGCGTGCCCAGCGGCATCACGGACGTTTCATCCGGGGTCTGTGCCTCGAGATGGGCCAGCAGTGCGCCGCGCCCGGGGCGTTGCGCGAACGGCCGCAGAAACACGTCCAGTGCGTGCCGTCCTTGCTCGCGATCGGCGAATCCGCGCACCAGTGCGGCGTACGCCTCGCCGGCCACCAGCGGTGCGGGCAAGCGCCGGGCAATTGCGACGAGTGAGCGTGCCATCCGCGTGCGCCACCGCGGCCAGGCATCGAGGCCGACGCTGTTGATGAGGGCCAGGCGCGTCACGCGCTCCGGGGCATGGAGTGCGAGCCACTGCCCCACGGCTCCGCCCAGGTCGTGACCAACGATGCAGGCTTGCGGCACATTCAGCTCGTCGAGCACGGCGAGCGCCCGCCGGGCGTGCGCCGACACGGTCACTGGTACACCGTCGGGACGATCGCTGCGCCCGTATCCGAGCTGGTCGAGCACGATGAGCCGATGGCCGCCCGGCATGGAGCGGACGATGCTGCTCCAGAGATGCGACGACGAGGGGAACCCGTGCAGAAAGAGCACCGGCTCGCCGGCGCCGCGGGTGCCCGCCGCATAGTAGTACAGCCGGTGAGGCCCAAGATCGAGAAATTCTCCACGCATCCCGGCAATTCTCCCCGCGGACACGGGCGATACAAGCCCGATCAGAAGTGGAATCGGCTCTGGCGCTTTTCGACAAAATGGGTATAGTTACAGATTACATAATAGGTGAACCGGCGGTCGTGCGGTTATCTTATTGACTGCCAACAGGTTAGCAGGGGGCTTTGCGAAGTGACTTTACCCGTCGTTCCGATGATTCCATCGTTCGCTCCGCCCCCTCCTCCACCGTCCCCGGTGGCATTTCCTTTGGGTTGGCTGCTTGAACATGCGACACTGCCAATACAGTATCGCGCCACTATCGACGTAGCTAAGCTCGGCGATCAGCTCCCTGCATCGTACGCCAATACGCCGTACTTCCACCGACCGGCCGTGGAAATCGCGGTGCGGCAATCGTACGACGGTACCTGGAACAACGCGATGCTGGCACTGCCGCCGCGCAGTTCGTCGTCGATCGAAGGCCTGGGCAGCATCAATGCCGTGCGCCGCCTGCTCGAATCGGGGTGGGACAAGGACTCGCCGGCGCTCTATCAGGCGCGTCGCCCGTTGTTCCGCCTGCTCGCCGAGGACGAGGATCCGGCGCAGCTGTACGAGTTCCAGGCCAAGCCGGGAAAGTCGCACGAGCCCGAGGTGGCTGGGCACCTGCGCCGGCTGCTCCGTGAAGCCGCCGGCGCGACCCTCGCCCAGGCCGGCTTCGAGTCCGACCCTCGCGTGCGCGGCCTCGCCCGGCGCACGCTGGAACGTCTCACCGAGTACCTGGCCTCGCCGCTGGCGCTGAAGCCGTGGATTCGTGTGGGCAACCAGCAGGTGCTGGCCGCCGAGGCGTCGCCGCCGTCGCTGTACGCGCTGCAGATGCTGGCGTACATGCCGTTGTTCCGCAACGAGCATTACACGGCCATGGAGGCGTTGTACGAGTACCTCACGCGTCCGCTGCCGCGCCAGGAAGCCATCCAGGTGGTGGGCAAGAAGATGCTGCCGGTGCCGCTGCTCGTGCTCGGCGACATGCTGCCGCATCGCAACGCGGTGGACGCCGACATTCCCATGGCGCTCGCCTGGCTCGAGACGATGGCGCGGCTGAACTTCCTGCGGCGCAACGAGACGTGGTCCAAGATGTACGAGCGTTTCGTGGACGACTGCGGACGCGACGGCGTCTGGCATCCGCACAAGGGTATGGCATCGCCCAAGACTCCCAATCCGTTCGTCTGGCCGTTCTTTCCGCTGGAGCCGCATTCAGGCGCGGGAGACGAGCGGTGGACCGACGTCACCTTCCGGATCGGGCTCATTGCGCGACTCTCGGGCCGTACCGTCGAGCTCCGCTGACGCGCGCCATGCGTGAAGAAGTGCCCGGGGGCCGGTGCAGGTGACCCGGCCCTCGCATTTTCCCGAGGGGTACGCTGGGTGCCAGGCGCACGACGTCACGCTTTCCGACGGCGTGCGCCTGCGGCTGGTGGAGAGCGGCAGCCCGACGGGGGCGCCGGTGCTCCTGGTTCACGGCTTCGGCGCGTCGGCCTATCAATGGCGCCACCTGATGCCGGCGCTCTCGGCCGACGGGTGGCGCGTGCTGGCTCCCGACCTGCCGGGGCACGGCTTCAGCCAGCTGGCGCTCGACGATGGCCAGTACACGCGCGCGGCGTACGCGCGCCGGCTGTGGATGCTGCTCGACGCGCTCGGGATTGACCGCTCGCCGGTGATCGGGCACTCGATGGGCGGTGCGGTGGCCGCCGAGATGGCGTGGCAGCAACCGGCGCGGATCGAGCGACTCGCGTTGTTGTCGCCGGCCGGATTCGGCCGCGTGCCGTGGCGCGCGCGCGTGCTGCACCTGGTGCCCGACGCGCTGGCGCCGGTCGCTCGCGCCTTTGCCTCGATTGCCGCGGCGCGCGTGGTACTCGGCGACGTGTATGGCCCCGATGGCACGTGGTCACCGCGCGACGAGGAGGAACTGCTGGCGCCCTACGCGCAGTGCGACATCTACCGCGCGATGCTGCGCACGATGAAGGAGTTCGACTTTCGTCTCCACGAGGATGCCGCGCTCGCGCGGCTCCCGGAAGGCACGCTGGTCGTGTTCGGCACGCATGACGGGGTGGTGCGACCCGGCGATGCCGCAGCGCGCGTGCGGGCGGTGCCGCGAGGACGACTGGTGATGCTGCCACGCATCGGGCATCTCCCCCAAGTGGAGGCGGCCGCGCAGGTTGCGTCGTTGCTGCTGGAGTTCTTGCGCTCGCCTCGCGTGGCGGGGGCCGGAAGCGCCGATTAGGTTGCGAGCGTGACCACAGACGAAACGAAGGAGAAGACTCCCGCGCGCCGACGGGGCCCGGGACGTGGTGGCAAGTCCACGACAGTCAAGAATGCGGCGCAGCGGGAACTGGCGATCGTCCCGGCGGCGCCGACACTGGAGGCCATCGAAGGGCTGAGCCTCGCCCAGGCCGAGGCAGCCGCCAGCGCCGGGAACGGTGGCGGGTTCGCGGAGCTCGGACTGCACGAGACGGTGCTGCGGGCGATCGTCGATGCCGGGTACACGCATCCGACGCCGATCCAGCGACAGGCCATCCCGCTCGCGCTCAACGGTCGCGACATCATGGGCTTGGCGCAGACGGGCACCGGCAAGACGGCCGGGTTCTCCATTCCGATCATCGAGCGCCTGCTCGAGGGGCCGCGTCGCACGCGGGCGCTGATCCTCACCCCGACGCGCGAACTCTGCCAGCAGGTGGAGGAGAGCTTTCGCAAGTACGGCAAGTATGCCTCGCTCGACGTCATCTCGGTGTACGGCGGCGTGGGCTACGAAATCCAGGTGGCGGCGCTGCGCGGCGGCGTCGACGTGGTGGTCGCCACGCCGGGGCGGCTGATCGACCATCTCGAGAAGCAGAACGTCTCGTTCGACGAGCTCGAGGTGCTGGTGCTCGACGAAGCCGACCGGATGCTCGACATGGGCTTCGCGCCGCAGATCCAGCGCATCCTGGCGAATATTCCGTCGTACCGGCAGACGCTGCTGTTCAGCGCCACCATGCCGCCCGAGGTTGAGGCGCTGGCCCGCAAGTACCTGCGCAAGCCGGTGGTGGTGCAGGTGGGGCGCCGGTCGAGCGCGGCCACCACGGTGCAGCACTTCGTCTATCCGGTGCCGAAGCAGCGCAAGACGGAGCTCCTCGCCGAGCTGCTGAAGAACAAGGCGCTGGACTCGGTGCTCGTCTTCACGCGCACCAAGCACGGCGCCGACCGCGTGGTGCAGCATCTTGAGGCGGCGGGAATCCATGCCGACGCGCTGCACGCCGACAAGTCGCAGGGACAGCGCGAGTCGGCGCTCCAGCGCTTCAAGGACGGCAAGACGAAGGTGCTGGTGGCCACCGACATCGCGCAGCGCGGGCTGGACATCACGGGGATCACCCACGTGATCAACTACGACGTGCCGACGCAGGCCGAGGACTACGTGCACCGCATCGGGCGCACGGGGCGCGCGGCCCAGACGGGCGACGCGTACACGTTCATGTGCGCCGACGAGATTGCGATGGTGAAGACCATCGAGCGGGTGATCAACCAGGAGATACCGAGGATCTCGGTGCCGGGGTATGATTTTGGGACATAGAGGACGACAGAATGCGACAGAGTACGACAGAGTACGACAGAGTACGACAGAGGGGCCGGGCGAACTTTCCGCCGGGCCCCTCTGTCGTACTCTGTATCACTCTGTCGTACTCTGTCGTTCTCTGTCGTTCTCTGTCGTTCTCTGTCGTTCTCTGCGCGGGCTACTGCACGCGCCCGAGCCGCATGTAGTCCAGTGCCATATTCGCCATCAGCCGCACGCCGATGGGGAGTCCCTTGTCGTCGGCCTGGAAGAGCGGCGAGTGGTTGCTGGCCGCCTTGCGCCAGTCGAGCTCCGGCGGCGTCGTGCCCAGCGAGATGAACAAGCCGGGCACCTTGCTGGCGAACCTCGAGAAATCCTCGCCGGCGCTGCTCGGCGTGCCAGCCGAGACCATCGGGGCGCCGGCGACCCGGCGCAGGGTGGGGAACATCTTCCCGGTGAGCGACGTGTCGTTGACCGTGACGTCGTAGCCGCGAGTGATCGTCACGTCGGCGGTGGCGCCGGCAGACCTGGCGATCTGCTCGGCGGTGCGGGTCACGCGCATGTGGATGTCGGTGCGCATCCCTTCGTCGAGCGTGCGGATGGTGCCGATCATCCAGACGCTGTCGGGGATGATGTTCTCGCGCAGCCCGCCCTGGAATGCGCCGATGGTGACGATGGCCGGCGCGGTGCTCATGTTGACCTGGCGGCTGACGATCGTCTGCAGGCCGAGCACGATCTGCGAGCCGACGACGATGGGGTCGATGCCGGCCGACGGAAACGCGCCGTGCGTCTGCCTGCCGTGCACGACGATGCGCAGTCCGTCGGCGGCCGATGTGGTGGCGCCGGCGTTCGCCTCCACGCTGCCGAGTGGGCCGGGGCCGACGTGGAGGCCGAAGACGACATCGACCTTCGGGTTGTCGAGCGCGCCATCACGGATCATCGGGCCCGCGCCGCCGGTGGGCGGCGCTTCTTCCGCCGGCTGGAAGAGGAAGACGACGGTGCCCGGCAGCTGCGCCTTCATGGCACTGAGCACTTCGGCGGTTCCCATCAGGATGGCGGTGTGCATGTCATGACCGCAGGCATGCATGACGCCCGTCTCGACGCCGTTGTAGACGGTGCGGATGGTGCTCCTGTACGGAAGGTCCACCTGCTCGACGACCGGTAGCGCGTCCATGTCGGCGCGCAGCGCCACCACCGGGCCCGGCCGTCCGCCACGCAGCACGCCCACCACGCCGTTGCCGCCGACGCCGGTGCGCACCTCGAGGCCGAGGGCCTTGAGGTGATCGGCCGCCAGCCTGGCCGTGCGGGTTTCCTGGAACGACAACTCGGGATGCTGGTGAATGTCGTGCCGCCAGTCGGCGAGCTTGCCGGCGATGGCCGCCGTACGCCGGTCGATTTCGGCCTGGAGCGGGTCGATGCGCGGCTGCTGCGCCAGCAGGGGTGAGGCAGCGAGGGCAAGCAGTGCGGCGCGACGGAGCATGGGATGTGCCGTTGATGGAAGGGGCGCGACGGGGCAATGTCGTCCGCAAGAATACGAAGAGAGACGCGCGCCGTCCATCTCGCGACACCAACCACCACCCACCAACCACCAACCACCAACTACCAACCACCAACGGGTTGTTATTGCCCCGTCCATCGAATCCGCCCCAGCCTCGAGACGACGACCGAGTCCACACGCGCGCCGCGCACGAGCAGCATCGTGGTGTTGGACACGCCGCTGGCGAGGCCGTCCGGGCCAAAGCGCACCGAGTCGCCGCTGGCGGCGAGCGTGACACCGTGCAGGGCGGCGATGGCCCGGCGCGCGATGGTATCGGCGCCACAGGTGACGCGCACTTCGCCGCGGGCGACGTCGATGACGAACGTCGCGGTGGTTCCGCGGGCGAGCGCGGCCTCGCGCGTGAGCACGAGCGCGTTGACGACATCGGCCGCGGCGGCGCGCAGCCGCCAGCGTTCGGTGGTTCCGACGAGCGGCGGCACGGCGATGGCCATCACGAGCGATAGCAGCGCGAGCGTGATGGTGAGTTCGACGAGCGTATGGGCATGGCGCATGCGGCGATGGGAACGGCGCTGGCCGGCGTGGATGCGCGGCGCGGGGTTGCGGACCATCTTGGGGTGGTCGCGCCGAGCCGTGTCACCAATCGAACGCCGTCAGGGTCATGCGAACGCCGGCCGCCGCGCCGGCACCGGTCGAGCCACACAGGAGGATCTTCATGCACGCCGCTGGAGCACGCCGCCGCTGGGCACTTGCCCTGCTCGTCTTCGCTTGCGGCTGTCGGTCGCCGGAGGCGGACATGGCCATCGCCGAGCAGTTCACGCAGGTGTCGGATGCCCTGGTGGACATGCGCGACCAGATGGTGGTGATGTCCGGCACCGTCGACTCACTGGTATTGGTTGTCGCCAGGCAGGACACGCTGATCAGGCGGCTGGCGGCGGTGAACGGAGTGCCGGTTCCCTAGGGTGCGAGGGTTGGGTGCGGGGTGCGGGGGTTTGGTGCGGGGGGATGAGTGGAGTGCGGGTGAGGGGTGGAGAGGCGTGCGCCCGTTACCATACCT
>JBBTJT010000116.1:0-33334 GCA_038059315.1 Gemmatimonadota bacterium | reverse complement strand
TTGATCGCCTCTGACGTCAAAATCCCCAGTTTTCACGCAGGATTCAGGTTCAATGAAAGCGCAGATCGCGTCGCGAAGCAGGCGGTACGGGATTCGGTCATCCACGGTACGCTTCTCGGCGCGTACCGCGCAACAGAGCCGGAGTATTCCAACTACGTATTTCGAGTGCCCTCGGCCAGCACGCTGAGACAGCTGGACAGCATTGCGTCCCTGCTCCGGTCCGATCCGCGCGTCTTCGCGGCGTACCCGCTCGGCCGAAACGTATCAGAGGAAAGTAGTTACGCTCTTCCAAGAGACGGCAGCGTCTGGAGTGCGACGTTGACTCCGACTCTCCCCGTTGGTGCGGCTCGCAACAGCGGAACGGCACTCAACCTCGTGCGCGCGCCGATGGCTTGGGGATGTTCGACAGGCGACGCGAGTCTCGCTGTCGGTATCTACGACCAGTATTTCTCCAACGCACCCGACCTTTCGGACAACGTTGCTGCCCTCTACGGCCCGCAGACGAGTTTCTCCGACCCGCGTTTTCAGCACGGTTTTCGCATCGCGAGCGTGATTGGGGCTCGTGGCAATAACGACATTGGCATGTCCGGGGTATTGTGGCAGACGCGCATGTTCCTGATGGATATGATCTCGGACTCGACCGCCGGCGATAGCTTGTGGGCGCTAGCTCTGGGGAACCAGCGGGAACCCGTACGCCAGAACAACATGGTGCGGTTGGGGTTGCAGGCCGGCATCATCAACTACTCCAAGACGCCCAGCTATACCAACCTCGACGACACGACGTACATGCGCGTCAAGTCCCAGTGGGATCGCGACCTCATTCGCATCGCATTGTCGAGGTTGCGGAAACGTGCGCGCTACCCACTCGTGGTCATTGCCGCCGGGAACAACCGACGCGATGCGAGCATCGCCGGCGCGCCAGCAATGCGGGACTCGTTTCCTCAGCAGATTCTTGTCGTGGGAGGTGCCTTTGACCGCACCTCCCGCGATCCGGAGTCCAACACCGGCAACCTCATCGACCTCTGGGCGCCGTCTGTCGGAGTCGGATCGCTGGCGCCGGGGCCGAACAGCATCGTCGATGCCCTCGCTAGTGGCAATTCGTTCGCGGCGCCACTCGTGGTTGGCGCGGCGGGGCTTGTAGCGTCGTTTGATCCGCGCCTTCAACCGAACGTGAGTCTGGCCGCGACAGCAACACTTCGGGCGAGGATATTGGCGGGCAGCGCGCGGTCGCCAGACCGCATAGACGGCAAGCCCGTCCTCGACCTCTACGGCGTGTTGAAGGAAGCCGCGGACTCGCTGGGTGGCCCGATCTGCGGCAATCGCGTCTGGCGAAGTGGCGACTCGGTGTTGGTGCGCCGTGGGGCTGCCACCGACGTGCTGGCGACGGGGCTCGGCACGTCCGTCGGAGACCTCGTCCTCTATCATGGCGGGCGACGCATCGACGTGGACTATTCTCGAGCGCTTGTGTGGACCCCTTCGGCCGGATGGCATCTCACGGCGGCTGGCGTGCCGAGCACGACGCCGACCGGCTTCTACTGGTCGGCAAGCGGCTTCGACCATGACGGTCTCGGGTCGAGCTGGAGTATCGTCAGTAACGGGAGATCTTACGCGTACTGGTACGATCGCTACTACGATGACCTGCTCACGGTGTCGATGACACTGCCGGCGCTCTCGTCGACCCGCGTCAGCGAGTGCAGGTGGCAGACTTGGCGTACTGGTCCAAGCAATCCGGATTCAACCGGTTTGTATCCGCGCTACGAGTGTTCGCTGATGGGTTCCTCTGGTACGCAGAACCAATATCGAGAGGGAGCTCGAAGCGGCGGAGCCATGTCGCCTGACGGCCGCTTCACCGCCCTGCCCATTACAGTCGTCGAGAACGCCTACACGCTCGTTAGCTGGGCGCCCTGTACGCCTGGTACGTTTTGGGCTACCACAGGTAACCCCACGTCGGAGAACCCGAATCTCTGTCGCCAGCAGCTACTAGCGACGCGCCCCCTTTCAGCGTTCCTCGTTATCTCGGATTCCGCGACGCACAGTGCCCGCGTAGCGACTGGACTTGCGTTGACGGAGCGGAACCTCGATTGGGTCGCCATCGCGGAAGACGGACAAGAGATGGTTCTACAGTCCTCCCGCTGCACGAAAAGCGCTGACGCCCAATTCCAATCATGTAGCGCCGGCGTGATCGAGTGGCGCACGCTTGCGCTGGCCGACGGGGTTCTTGGCACGGTCAATTTCTCGGCGCCGCTGGCGGACGTTGCGCTTCCGGACAGATTGCGTAGTGCAAGTTTGCGTGCCTCGCGGGACCCAGACGCAGGCGGGTCTGTCGACAGTAGCCCATCGGATAGAGCGCGCCGCGAGCGGCGTGAGGCCACAGGCCGAATGCGCAAGCCGTAGGGTGGTTCCGCTTCGGAAGGGGCGGTCGCGGGATGAGCGGGATCCTCGAAACGTGGAGGCGTGATGATCTTGTTGATGCTGTCCGTTGCTGGATTCCTTCTTGGTCAGATCCAGCGGCTCGACACGGGCCAACCTCACGTCAGTGTGGCGGTGGCGGTTGTCGGACCCAGTGCAGGGCAGGAACGCATGATGCAAGAAACGCTAGATACGGCATTCGGACGGGAACTCAGTGGCACTTGTTACCGGTTGTATCACAGCGACCTCCCCTTTCTTTGGAGCGTTCTCTCGGACCATAGGGTCGTAGAGGACACTGCGATCTTGGGGTCTCTTGATGCTATCCGGAAGCTCAGTCATCTCGACGTGTTGATTGCGACGTTCGTTCTTCGGCCAGATTCCGGACAGGTGGTTGTCGGCGCTGCGGTATTCACGGTCGGAGCGCGAGGTGAACGCGGGCAGCGATTCAGTGCAAGAGGATCCACGCTGAAACGCGCGCTTCGGAACATTGCGGACGTCGTGGCGGCGGACCTCCGTCGCCACGACAGTGGGTGCGTCCCAGCAACGCGAGCACCTATTGCTTCGGGACCCTCCGCCAGATCCCAAGTGCAAACTGCGGCAGGCGTTAGAAGTTCGGCCGTTTTACGCACCGCCGACTTCGAGTAATGACCTCACAGCAGGACCAGAAATCCTGAGTTGAGGTGACGACTGACGGCAGCGCATTGTGGACATGCGATCTAGTAAGAAAGAAGTAACGTGTTGTTGGTGCAGGCGATAGCAAATAAAGACAATGGAAGAATGGGAACGACAGCAGACGACAGAGTGAGACAGAATACGACAGAGGCTCGGAGGGCTGGCCCCGATTCCGGGCTTCTGTCGTTCTCTGTCGTTCTCTGTCGTTCTCTGTCGTTCTCTGTCGTTCTCTGTCACCTTTGGGTGACCCGAATCGTCTCCCTCACGGTACTTCCCGTCCGTGGTCCGCCTTGAGCGGGGCCGCGGGCGTCGCCATGCTTCCTCCAGACTTCCGTCGACCGGACCCGTCCATGGCCCGCCTTCGCGCAACGCTTCTCGCTTCTGCCATCCTCGGCGCCGCTTCCTTCCTCGGGGCGCAGCAGCCTGTCACGCAGCCGGCCAGGCCGGCGGCCGACACGGCGGCGCCGGCCACGCACGTCGTCAAGCGCGGCGACACGCTGTGGGACCTCGCCAGGCAGTATCTCGGCGATTCCTACCTGTGGCCCGAGATCTACCGGCTGAACACCGCCGTGATCGAGGATCCGCACTGGATCTATCCCGGCGAGACGCTCAGGCTACCGTCGGGCGTCGTCGCGACGGGTGGTCCCGACGCTGCCGCCGCCCCGGGCGCCCCGTTCGACCCGAGCTCGACGACCGTCTTCGATCCCCGGCGCTATCGCCGCACGCGTGGCACGAGGCAGACCGTCACCTTGCAAGCGCCGCACCAGGCCGTCCGGCCGGGCGAGTATCGCGCGTCACCGTTCGTCTGGACCGTGGGTGGCCCCGCGGGCTCCGGTCGGGTTCGCTCGACCGCCGCGTCGCAGATCATCGTGCCGCAACTCGAGCAGCGCGTCTTCCAGTCGCAGGAGCCGATCTTCGTCACCCTCCCGGTGGGCAGCGCGCGCGTCAATGGCCAGCGGTTCCTGACGTATACGCTGGGCGCGGTGCTCCCCGGCCAGGGCCAGGTGGTCATTCCCACCGCGGTCATCCAGCTGGCGAACGACGGTGGCGAGGGGGATGCGCGGGCGGTGATCGTCGATCGCTACGCCGAAGTGCTGGAGGGACAGGGTGTCATTCCGATGGACACGCTGCCGCCCCGGCCCGACGAGTTCCCGGCGCGCGTCGAGTTTGGCATGGCAACCAGGGTCTCGTGGATCATTGACCGGCCCGTCATCGCGCAGATGGGGAGCTACCTGATTCTCGCGTCCTCGGCGAAGGACGGCTTCGTCCCCGGCGACCAGGTGACGCTGCTCGCCGCGCTGGGAGCAGGCGCGAATGGTGCGACGCGCACGCCGGAAGACGCCGCCGTGCTGCAGGTGCTGCGGGTGACACCATACGGCGTGTCGGCGATCATCCTGCGCCGCTCGCCGGCGGACATTACGGTGGGCATGCCCGGGCGAATCACGGCGAAGATGCCCTGAGTGCGGGCCTTACTCCGACCCGCGGGTTAGTTTTCGGCCATGTCACCACGCGCCCTGCTCACCGGCGGCGCGGGCTTCATCGGCTCGCACGTCGCCGACGCCTTGCTCGCGCGCGGATTCCACGTCGTCGTGCTCGACGACCTCTCCACCGGCCGGCGGGCCAACGTGCCGGCGGGGGCCGAATTCGCCGAGCTGGACGTCCGCTCGCCGGCGGCGGCGGCGCTCGTGCGGGAGGGCGGCTTTGACGTCGTCCTGCACCACGCCGCGCAGATCGACGTGCGGCGCAGCGTCACCGACCCGACGCACGACGCCTCCATCAACATCCTCGGCGCGCTGAACCTCCTCGAGGGTGTGCGCGCCGCTCCGCGGCCGCCGCGATTCGTCTTCGCTTCAACCGGCGGTGCGATCTACGGCGATTTCGTCACGCCGCCGAACGCCGAGGACTTTCCCAAGGACCCCGAATCACCGTACGGCATCGCCAAGCTCGCCGTTGAGCACTACCTGGCGTACTACGGGCGGTTGCACGGCATCGAGGGCGTGGTGCTGCGTTACGCCAACGTGTACGGACCGCGGCAGGATCCACATGGCGAGGCGGGCGTGGTGGCCATCTTCTGCAATCGCATCCTCGATGGCCGCTCGCTGACGATCTTCGGCGACGGGCGGCAGACGCGCGACTACGTGTTCGTCGGCGACGTGGCCCTGGCCAACGTGGCGGCGGCGACGGCCCTGCTGCCTGCTGCCGGTCGCCTGGATGAACGCGCAATGAACATCGGCACGGGCGTCGAAACCGACGTGCTGACGCTCGCCGAGACCCTGCGTCGCGTGAGCGGACGCGAGGCGGCCATCGACTTTGCGCCGGCCCGTCCCGGGGAACAGCTCCGCTCCGCCGTGCGTATCGCCAAGGCGCAGCGGGTCCTCGACTGGACGCCGAAGCAGCGGCTCGACGACGGGCTGAAGGAGACGTTCGAGTATTTCGCCGCGCTCAGAATGAGAAGCCAGGTGCTGGGTGCTGAATCGACCAACACCTAGCACCTAGCTCCTAGCTCCTAGCCCCTAGCACCTATCACCCAGCCCCTGCCGCACATGCAGACTTCCGCCATCCCGACGACCGCGCTGGAACTGATCACCAACTCCGTCCTCGCCACCAAGGTGGTGCTGGCGCTGCTGCTGGTCCTCTCGCTCTACAGCTGGGGGATCATGCTTGCCAAGTGGATCGAGTTCCGGCGCATGAACAAGGCGTCGAAGGCGTTCACCCGCGATTTTGCACGGGCCACCAGGCTGGAGCAGGCCGTTGCCACGGCGCGCAAGGCGCCACCGTCGGCGTTCAACCGGCTCTTCGCCCGCGCCGTGAACTTCCTGCAGGACACGACGGTCCGCGACGATGACGGTGTCACGCGCCCGCTGCGCGCGTCGCAGGTGGAGGCCATGCGCCTCCTGCTGGATGCCGAGACGACCGCCGAGCGTGACGCGCTGGGGAGCTACATCCCGTCCCTGGCGGTCATCGGGTCGGCCAGCCCGCTCATCGGCCTGCTGGGCACGGTGCTTGGGGTCATCCACTCCTTCCTCGGCGTGGCGACCAAGGGGTCGGGGAACCTGGCGGCAATCGCGCCGGGCGTCGCCGAGGCGCTCGTCGCCACGGCCGCGGCGCTCGCCGTCGCCATTCCGGCGGTCTTCGCCTACAACATCTTCGCCGCGCGGCTCAACCGGTTCGACGGCGAGCTCGAGGGCTTCGGCTCGGAGATCATCGCGCTGATGGCCCGCGAGGGACGCGTCTAGGGTGCGCCGCCGCACGCACGGGGAACGGACGCCGCTCAACGCGGACATCAACGTCGTGTCGCTGATCGACGTGATGATGCTCCTGCTCGTCATCTTCATGATGACCGCGCCGCTCATGCAGGGGGGAGTCGACGTGACGCTGCCCAAGACCGCGGCGCGCGCCCTCGAGCCGAAGAGCGGGCTGGTGGTGAGCATCACGGCGAGCGGCCGGGTGTACGCCGATGAGACCCCGATGTCCCTCTCGGAATTCAAGGTGGCGTTCAAGGCATTGTCGTCGCGGGCGGGCAAGGACGGCGTGTATGTTCGCGCCGACCAAGGGGCGCCGTATGGGATCGTCGCGCAGGTGCTGTCGACGATCCAGAAGACGGGGATCGTGAACGTCGGTCTCGTCACCGAACCGGAGACCGTGCGGCCGTGACTCGCAGCGGGGCGCGCTCGAGCATCGCCGGGCCGCTCGCCATGTCGGCGGCGCTGCACCTGGTGGCGATCTCGCTCCTCGTGGTCTCTCGATCGAGCGGCGGAGGCGTCGCGCTGCCACCGATGTACCGGGTCGAACTGATCGCGGCGCCGCCCGGCGCTCCGGCGGTCGGCGTGGTGACCAACGAGCCGCGGGCCGCCGATGCCCCCAAGCCGAACCCGGCGAAGGCGGCGCCCAAGCCGGTGGAGAACGCGGTGTCGATCAAGGCGCCCGGCGCCAGGCCCGCTACGAAGAAGCCGGCCACGCGATCGACGCCGACGCCCTCCACCACGAAGCCGGCGGCCGTCGCGCCGCGGGCTGGCGGCGGCGCGGAAGGTGGCCCGGGAACGGACGTCGCGAACATCCGTACCGAGGGGATCGACTTTCCGTTTCCGGGGTACCTGCAGAACATCGTCCGGCAGGTGAGATTGAACTTCTCGCCGACCGACAAGTCGCTGCGCACGGCCGAGGTCTTCTTCCTCATCCGGCGCGACGGTTCGTCCAGCGGGTTTCGCTTCCTGCAGCGCAGCGGCTCGTACGCCTTCGACCTGGAATGCCAGGGCGCGGTGGAGGCTGCGTCCGCCTCGAAGGCGTGGGGCCCGCTCCCGGCGGGGTTCATGGACGACGTGCTCCCCGTGATCTTCCGCTTTGACCCGAAGTCGCTGCGCTGATGATCCGATCCACCAGAGCCAACCGGAGACTTGTGCCTTTTCGACCTGTAACGCCGCTCGGAGTTCTGTGCCTCCTCGATCTGTAATAGCGCTCGGAGTTCTGTGCCTCTTCGCCCTGCCCCTTGGCGCACAGGACACCATTCCGGCCGGAGTCCGGATTGGCATCTCCTACGACCCGGTGTCGCGCATCGGCGTCTTCGTCACCGCCGTCGCCGGCACGGCGGGCGATTCGGTGCGGGCGATGATCAGTCGCGACCTCGACTTCGGCGACCGCGTGACCGTGGTGAGCGCCGAAGCCGGTCCGCCGCCGACGGGGGCGCTCAACTACGATCTGTACGCGAAGCTCTCCGCGCGGGCCATCGTGCAGGCCTCGGTGACACCGCAGGGGTCCCTGCACGTCGCCGTCCACGACGTCGTCGCCCGGCGGGTGCTCAACGTCGCCGACTTTGCCTTCGGGAACGCCGCTCCGCTGTCGGCGGCATGGCGAATGGCCATCCACCGCGCCAGCGACGAAATCGAGCGCTGGATCACCACGACGCGCGGCATCGCCGCCACGCGCATTGCCTTCGTGCGCGACCAGCGCCTGTGGATCGTCGACTCCGACGGCGCGAACCTCCAGCCGGCCGGCGTCGGTGGCGTGGCGCTGTCGCCGGCGTGGCACCCGACCGGACGGTACCTCGCCTACGCCCAGATGGCCGACGACGGCACCCACATCGCCATGCGCGACCTGGTCACCGGCCAATCGCGGCGCGTTGCCGACCTCGGGGGCACCAACATCACCCCGGCCTTTTCGCCCGACGGCCGTACGCTGGTTTTTTCCGCGGGCGACGATGGCACCGACCTGTACGCGGTCTCGCCATTCGGCAACGACGCCCCTCGCCGGGTGACCGTGGGGAGGGGGAGCCCGACGTCATCGCCGTCGTTCAGTCCGGACGGCCGAAAGATCGCCTTCATCTCGGGTCGACTGGGTCACCCTGAGGTGTATATTACCGATGCCGATGGAACGAATTCGGAGTTGCTGACCGAGACGCCCAACGTCGACCGGCCCTACCGCTCGAGCCCGGACTGGTCGCCCGACGGGCGGAACGTTGCGTTCTCATCGCAGGAAGGCGCGAATTTGCAGGTGATGGTCGTTGGTGTCCGCGATCGACGGATTCGTCAGCTGACCGGCGACGCGCGTAATGAGGATCCGTCGTGGGCGCCGGATGCACGGCACTTGGTGTTCACGTCAACGCGTTCGGGCGCCAAGCAGCTCTGGGTGCTCGACACGGAGTCAGGGCGTTCGCGGCAGCTGACGCGAGGCGCCGGCGTTACCCGGATGGCTGCGTGGTCACCGCGGATGGAACAACCGTAGTCGCACTCGAACGACCCTCACTGGAGATATCGTCATGCACGCTCGCATTCGCTCGTTCGCCCTGGTGGCCGTCGCGCTGTCGGCCGTCGCCAGCACCGCCTGCAAGAAGAAGCCGGTCGTCGCGCCGGCGCCGGTCGTCGTGCCGTTCAACAAGGATTCGGCGGACGCTGCCGACGCCGCCCGCAGGGCCGCTGCTGCCGCCGCGGCGAAGGCCGCTGCCGACAAGGCCGCTGCCGACAAGGCCGCTGCCGATCTGGCCGCAAGAAACGCCGCCGCTGCCGTCGCCGCCGCGCGCGCCGCCTTCGCCACGCCGGTGTACTTCGACTACGACATGTCGAACATCCGCGACGACCAGAAGGCAACGCTCGAGGCCAAGATCCCGCTTTTCCAGGCGAACCCCGACCTCCGCATCCGCGTCTCGGGCCACACCGATAACCGCGGCTCCGACGAGTACAACCTGGCGCTCGGCCAGCGCCGTGCCGCCGAGGTGAAGCGCTACCTCGTGGCGCGCGGCATCGACGAGTCGCGCATCGACGTCGTGAGCTTCGGCGAGGAGCGCCCGGCCGTCGCCGCCGACAACGAGGACGCGTGGGGCAAGAACCGCCGTGACGAGTTCGAGATCATCGCCGGCGGCAACCCGTTGAAGCTGCCCAACCAGTGACCACGCGTTTCGTTCGCCTGTTGGTCGCTCCGGCCGTCGTCATGACGGCCGGGGCGTGCTTCGCCACGCGCAGCGACGTGCGCGTGTTGCAGAGTGACATCGGCACGTTGCAGGCCGCGGCGGCCCGCGCCGCGCGCGCCGATACGGCGCAGTCGGTGCAGTTGCGGCAGATCATGCAAGCCCTCGGCGCGGTCTCCGACTCCCTGCGGGCCGCCGCGGTCACGCTGCACCGCTTCCAGGGCGACGTCTCGATGTCGATACACAGCGTCGAGCAGCAGCTCCTCACCATCCAGGAGCTCACCGGCCAGAGCCGCAAGCAGGTGGAGGCCCTGCGCTCGCAGATGGAGGCGCGGGCCAATGAGCCGCCGCCCGCAGCGCCGTTGGTGGCCGCACCGGGCGCTGCGCCGGCGGTCGACGCGGCTGCCGGGGCGCCGGCGCCGGGTCCCTACCAACTGATGGACCTCGGACGCCAGCAGCTGGCGCGGGGCGCGTCGTCGGCGGCCCGCGCCGCGTTCAGCGACCTGCTCGCGCAGTACCCGACCTCCGAGATGGCACCCGATGCGCAGTTCGGCATCGCCGAGGCTTTTGCCGCGTCGGGCAGCGCCGCCGACGCCGACTCGGTGTACGCACTCGTCGCCGAACGGTATCCCGCGTCGGAACGCGCCCCGACCGCCATCTACAAGCGCGCCGTGGCGCTCAAGGTCGCCGGCCAGACGCGGCAGGCCCGCGCGCTGCTGCAGCAGGTGCTCGACAAGTACCCCAAGTCGGATGCGGCCGTGCTGGCGGCCTCGCTGCTGCGGGATCTGAAGTAACGGCCGGGGGCGGCGCGTGGCGGAGCCCGAGCGGGAAGAACAGTCCGAGATGCCGTTCCTCGATCACCTCGAGGAACTGCGCTGGCGGCTCCTCTGGAGCGGGGGGGCGCTGCTGCTGGCCATTGCGGTCGCCTTCACGCTCGTCAGCAATTTCGACGTCATCGGATTGCTCGCTTTGCCCGCGCAGGAGTCCCTGCACGGGCAGAAGCTGATCTACACGCATCCGGCGGATCCTTTCACGATCCTCCTGCAGGTGTCCTTTGCGCTCGGTGTCGTGGGCGCCAGCCCGGTGATCGGCTACCAGGTCTGGGCGTTCCTGTCGCCGGCGCTGCACCCGCACGAGAAGCGGGTCATGATCCCGGTGCTGCTGGGCGCCGTGCTGCTCTTCCTCTTCGGCTGCGCCATGTCGGTCGTCTGGGTGCTCCCCATCACGCTCAAGCTGCTCGGGAACATCTCGTCGGCGTCGCTGCAGCAGATGATCTCGGCGGCCGACTACTTCTCGTTCGCCGTCACGCTGACGCTGGCCTTCGGCGCCGTGTTCGAGCTGCCGATCCTCATCCTCGCCCTGACGATGCTCGGGCTGGTGACGCCGGCGACGCTCGCCAAGTTCCGGCGGCACGCGTTCGTCGGCTCGCTCATCGTGTCGGCGGTCATCACGCCGGGCGACCTCATCATCGCGACGATGATGATGTTCGGGCCGCTGTACGGGCTGTACGAGCTGAGCATCATCCTCTCGTGGTTCGTCTACCGGGCCAAGCAAAAGCGGGCACGCCGTGCGGAGGAGGCGGAACGCATCGCGACCGCCTCGCGCCCGTGATGCGGCGCCTCGCGGGGCAGGCTCTGCGTCACGCCCTGCGTCACGCCCCGCGCTACGCCCCGCGCTACGCCCCGCGTTACGCCTTGCGTCGGACACTCGGAGTGGCCGGGGTGGCGCTCGCCCTGGCCGGCGTGGCCCCGACTGCCGAGGCGCAGCGCCCCACGACCAGGCGCCCGCGGCCGGCGACCCAGCGGCCGACGACGACGCGACCGGTCGAGGACAGCACTGCAGGCAAGGACACCGCGCTCGTCCACTGGGTGCCGCCCGACTCGGTCGTCACCGCGCTGATGGCCCGCAAGGGATACCTGCTGGTGCGCTACCAGGCGGAGTTCGTGACCTTCGGCGCCACCGACCGCACCATCACGCTCATCGGCAGCGCCACGGAACGCGCCGTCGTCGAGCGCGAGCCGACGCTGCTGGTCGCCGACACCATCCAGTACAGCGACTCCACCAACAAGGCGCTGTCCCGCGGCCCGGCCATCGTCATTCGCGAGAAGGGACGCGACGACGTCAACGCCCGCGGGCAGATGGCGTACGACATCACCCAGAAGCAGGGAACGGCGACCAACATCCGCACGGTGGAGAGCAGTGGCGAGCGCTGGGTGGTCTCCGCGCATGCCGGGGGCTTTGCCGGCGACACCGCCGATGGAGGCGCGACCTACGGCCGCGACGGCACGATCACGAGTTGCGAGGACTCGCTGCCGCACTACCACTTCCAGTCGCGCGAGATCAAGTACATCAGCAAGCACATGCTGGTGGCGCGCCCGGCGATCCTGTTCCTGCAGGGCGTGCCGGTGATGTGGCTGCCGTTCGTCTTCCAGGACATCCGGTCCGGCCGGCGCAGCGGCATCCTCACGCCGCGCTTCGGGTTCGCCGAGCTGGTGCGCAACAGTCCCACCTACCGGCGGACGATCGAGGACGTGGGGTACTACTTCGCGCTCAGCGACTACGTCGACGTGGCCGTCTCGATGGACTGGCGCTCGGCGGCACGGGCCTCGCTCGCCGACCCGGGGTGGCTGCGCTTCAATTCGCAGTTGCGCTACCACTGGCTGAACCGGTTCGTGCAGGGTGGAGTCGCCGTGTCGCGGCACAGCCTGAGCACGGGCGCGACCAACCTGCAGCTGTCCTGGAACCACTCGCAGGAGTTCTCGTCGACGTCGCGCGTGACGGCCAACCTGAACTACGTCACCAGCACCACCGTGCAGCGGCAGACGGCGCTCAACGCCATGACCGCGCTGGCGACGATCACCTCGCAGCTGAACTACTCCAAGGCGCTCGGCCCGTTCGCCGTGTCGCTGGGCGGCACGCGCCGCCAGTACCCGGGGCGCGCCCAGGTGGACCAGGACTTCCCGAGCCTCAACGTCACGTCCAAGTCCATCAAGATCGGACGCTTCGTCGACTGGACCCCGGCGTTCAACCTCGCCACGGCCAGCAGCGCGCATCTCGACGCGCAGGGCGACTTCAAGTACCGCTATTTCGAGCGGAACGGGGTGCTCGACTCGGCGCGCTTCGACCGCGCCACGCAGACCACCTCGGCCGGCTTCAACTCGCCGTTCAAGATCGGGTCGTTCAACCTGCCGCTGAGCTTCACGTACAGCGACCGGATGAACGACTTTCCCGAAGTCCGGCTGATCGTCAATCCGTCCGACACCAGCCGGCGCGAGACGCGCGTCTACCGCCGCACCTACCTCACGACGTTCGACTGGAGGACGGCCATCTCGCTGCCGACGTTCTTCCACGGCACCTGGAACGTCGTGCCGAGCGTGTCGATGGAGAACGTCGATCCGGCCGGCTTCTTCGTGCGCAGCGAGCGCACGGGAAGCAGCTTCGTGTCGCAGTCCAAGCGGCTCTCGTGGGGCGCCGGCGTGGCGCCGACGTTCTTTGCGCTGTCGCGCTGGGGCATCGGTCCCGTGGCGCGATTCCGCCACTCCATCACGCCGACGCTCTCGTGGTCCTTCTCGCCGAAGGCGAAGGTCAGCGACGAGTTCCTCTTCGCGCTCGGCAAGACGCGGGCCGACTACCTGGGCGACCTCGCCCAGAATCGCCTCTCGCTGGGCCTGACCCAGTCGTTCGAGGCGAAGCTGCGCCAGAGCGGGGCCGATTCCTCGTCGACCGATGAAGGCAAGAAGGTGAAGATCCTCTCGATCAACATGTCGTCGCTCACCTACGACTTCGAACGCGCCAGGAAGACGGGACGCAGCGGCTTCGCGTCGGACCGGGTCAACTTCAACCTGAATTCGGCGATGCTGCCCGGGCTGTCCTTCGATGTCGGCTATTCGCTGTTCGAGGGCTCGGTGCTCAGCGACACGGCGAAATTCAGCCCGTACCGGGAGTCCATCTCGGCGTCGATGCAGCTCAACCGGGAAACGGCGCTGCTTCGGTGGATGGTGCGCCTGATTGGCGGGCGTCCGGACGCCGACGCCAAGCCGGCGGATCCGGCGACGCCGGAGCGGGCGTTCGGCTCCGGCATCCCGGGCACCCAGCAGGTGGCCGGCACGGGCATACGCCAGCAGCTCGAGTCGGTCCCGGTGGGACGCGGATTCGAGGCGCAGATCAGCCTCAGCGCCAACCGGCAGCGTCCACCGGGTGGCGACGGGCGCGTGGTGCAGTACGATGCCACCATCCAGTGCGAACTCCTGAAGGCGAATCCCATCCAGTATGACGTGTGCGTGCGCAACGCCCTCGCCGCGCCGCCGGTGGACTACACGCAGTTCGCCAGCACCACCGCCGGCGGGTCGTTCTTCCGCATCCCGCCGCAGACGAGCATCAACTGGCGCACCAGCTTCGACCTCACGCCCAAGTGGGCGGCGTCGTGGAGCACCAGCTACGACGCGGTGCGCAAGGAGTTCGCCAGCCACCAGGTGACGCTGCAGCGCGACCTGCACGACTGGCGCGCCATGTTCGGCTTCACGCAGGCGCCCAATGGCAACTTTGCGTTTACCTTCTTTGTGGCGCTCAAGGCCGAGCCCGACCTGAAGTTCAACTACGATCGCTCCAGCTACCGTTCGTCCCTGCTTCCACGGCCATGACATCCCCCACGCCACTCGCAATCGACGGTCGCGCGCTGTCGCTTGCCGACGTACATGCGGTCGCCGTCGCGCGCCGCCCCGTGGCGGTCGCCGCCGCGGCGCGCGCGCGGATGCTCGCCACCCGCGCCGTCGTGGCCGGCACCGTCGACCGCGGTGACGTGGTCTACGGCGTCACCACCGGCTTCGGCAAGCTCTCCGACATCGCCATTCCGCATGGCAAGCTCGCCCAGCTGCAGGTGAACCTCGTGCGCAGCCACGCGGCCGGTGTCGGCCCGGAACTTCCCGAACGCGAAGTGCGGGCGATGATGCTCCTGCGCGCCAACGTGATCTCGAAGGGCTTCAGCGGCGCGCGCCCCGACCTTCCCGAGCTCATCTGCGGCATGCTCAATGCCGGGCTGTGGCCGCCGATTCGCGAGCAGGGTTCCGTGGGCGCCAGCGGCGACCTCGCGCCACTTGCCGCGCTCGCCCTCACGCTCATCGGCGAAGAATTCCTCAACACCCCCGACGGCCGCCAACTGCCGTCCGCCGACGCCCTTCGCGAGGCCGGGCTCTCGCCGGTGACATTGGCCCCGAAGGAAGGAATCACGCTGATCAACGGCACGCAGGCGCACACGGGCATCGCCGCCCTCGCCGTGGTCGATGCCCGCGCGCTGTGGGAGACCGCACACGCGGCCGGCGCAATGACGCTCGAGGCGCTGCTCGGCACGCCGGTGGCGTTCGACGAGCGCATTCACGACGCGCGGGGGCAGGACGGCCAGTCGGCGAGCGCGGCGCGCCTGCGGACCCTGCTGGCCGACAGCCAGCTCCGCGACTCGCACCGGGACAACGATCCCCGCGTGCAGGACGCCTACGCGCTGCGCTGCATGCCCCAGGTGCACGGTCCGGTGCTGGATGCCATCCGCTTCGCCGAGGGCGTGATCGGGCGCGAACTCAATGCCGCCACCGACAACCCGCTCGTCTTCGACAACGGCGAGATGCTGAGCGGCGGCAACTTCCACGGGCAGGCTGTGGCCATGGCGCTCGACTTCCTGGCCATCGCCATGACCAACCTCGCCACCATCGCCGAGCGGCGCATCGACCGGCTGGTGCACCCCGACCTCAACGAGGGCCTGCCGCCCTTCCTCACGACGACCGCCGGCCTCAGCAGCGGGTTCATGATGGCGCAGGTGACCGCCGCGTCGCTGGCCAGCGAGTGCAAGGTGCTGTCGCACCCGGCCAGCGTCGACACGATTCCGACCGACGGGAGCAAGGAGGACGTGGTGCCGATGGCCATGGGCGCGGCGTGGAAGCTGCGGCGCATCATCGGCAACGTGCAGCACATCCTCGCCATCGAGCTGATGTGCGGCGCGCAGGGCCTCGACTGCCGCCGCCCGCTGCGGAGCAGCGCCGGGGTGGAGCGGGTCCACGCCGCCGTGCGCCGGCACGTCGCTCCGCTCGGGGAGGATCGTGTGCTCACCCATGATGTTCTCGCGCTCGCTGCCGCCGTCTCGCGCGGCGAGTTCGTCATTACGTAAGGAAGGCCCGGCATGACCGCCACCGCCCACGAAATCCGCGCGCCGCGCGGCACGACGCTCTCCTGCAAGGGATGGCAGCAGGAAGCCGCCCTGCGCATGCTGATGAACAACCTCGACCCCGACGTCGCCGAACGCCCCGATGACCTCGTGGTCTATGGCGGCACGGGAAAGGCCGCCCGCAACTGGGAGTGCTTCGAGGCCATCGTGAAGTCGCTGCGCGCCCTCGAGAACGACGAGACGCTGCTGGTGCAGAGTGGCAAGCCGGTGGCCGTGTTCCGGACGCACGCCCACGCGCCTCGCGTGCTGATCGCCAACAGCAACCTCGTGGGGCGCTTCGCCAACTGGGAGTACTTCCGGGAGCTCGAACGGCAGGGCCTGATGATGTTCGGCCAGATGACGGCCGGCTCGTGGATCTACATCGGGTCACAGGGCATCGTGCAGGGGACGTACGAGACCTTCGGCTCGCTCGCCCGCAAGCATTTCGACGGATCGCTGGTCGGCAAGTTCGTGCTGACCGCCGGACTTGGCGGCATGGGCGGCGCCCAGCCCCTGGCCGCCACCATGCACGACGCCGCGTTCCTCGGCGTCGAGGTCGACCCGTCGCGCATCGAGAAGCGCATCGCCACGGGCTATTGCGATCGCATGACCACGGACCTCGACCAGGCGCTGGCGTGGGTGCGGAGCGCGCAGGACACGCATCGAGGACTGTCGGTGGGGCTGGTGGGCAATGCCGCCGAGGTGCTGCCGGAACTCGTGCGGCGCGGCGAGATTCCCGACGTCGTCACCGACCAGACGAGCGCGCATGACCTGCTCACTGGCTATGTACCCGCCCGCCACACCTTGGCGGAATGCTCCGCACTCCGCACCGAGGATCCCGCGGAATACATCCGTCGCGCAACCGCCAGCGTGGTGGAGCACGTGCGGGCCATGCGCGCCATGCAGGACCGTGGCGCCATCGCCTTCGACTACGGCAACAACATCCGCACCGTCGCGTTCGACGCGGGCCTCGCCGACGCGTTCACCATTCCGGGCTTCGTCCCCGAGTACATCCGCCCGCTCTTCTGCGAGGGGAAGGGGCCATTCCGGTGGGCCGCGCTGTCGGGTGATCCCGCCGACATTGCCCGCACCGACGAGCTGGTGCTGGCGATGTTCCCGCACGACCAGCACCTGAAGCGCTGGATCACCCTGGCGCGCGAGCGGATCCACTTTCAGGGGCTGCCGGCGCGCATCTGCTGGCTGGGGCAGGGCGACCGCGCGAAGTTCGGCGTCGCCATCAACGACCTCGTGGCGAGCGGTGAGATCTCGGCGCCCATCGTCATCGGCCGCGACCACCTGGACACCGGCTCGGTGGCGTCGCCGTTCCGCGAGACCGAGGGGATGAAGGACGGCTCCGATGCCGTGGCCGACTGGGCCATCCTGAATGCCCTGCTGAACGTGGCCAGCGGGGCAAGCTGGGTCTCGTTCCACCACGGCGGCGGCGTCGGCATCGGCAATTCGCTGCATGCGGGGCAGGTCATCGTCGCCGACGGCACGCCCGAAATGCGAGTGCGCCTCGAGCGCGTGCTGACCAATGACCCCGGCATCGGCGTGGCGCGTCATGCCGACGCGGGGTACGAGACGGCCGTCGAGACGGCGCGGGTCAAGGGAATCAAGCTGCCGATGGTTGGGTGATCGTCGAGCGCATGCTTCAACGGCGGGTGGGGAGCGGGGTGCGGGGAGCGCGGTGCGGGGTGCGGGGTGCGCGGTGCAGGTGCGGGGTGATCAGTGGAGGTTGAGGGCGGGCAGGAGGTTTCCACCCCCGCACTCCATCCTCCGCACTCCACTCATTCCCCCCCTCACCAAACCCCCGCACCCCGCACCCTCCCCGGTCCGTAACGGTCAATCGGTTACGTTTCGCACAGCAATGCTCAGCCCCCGCTACACACCCTGGCACCTCCTTCCGTTCGCCTGGAAGTACGCGCGCTTGCGCCTCACCCGCCGCCCCGTCCTCGTCCATTTCGAGGTCACCATGCGGTGCAACGCGTCGTGCAGCTTCTGCGACTACTGGAAGACGCCGGCCGAGGAGAAGGCGCGCGAACTCAAGTCGTTCGCCGACGCCGCCCGGGCCTTCGATCCGATGATGATCACATTCACCGGCGGCGAGCCCACGTTGCGCCGCGACCTCGAGGACATCATCGCCGAGGTCGCCAGGGCCACGCCGATCTGCTACCTGACGATGATTACCCATGGCGGGATGCTCTCCATCGAGCGCGCCCAGTCGCTCTGGGATGCCGGCCTCGACCAGGTCAGCATCTCGCTCGATTATCTCGACGAACGGCACGACGCGGCGCGCCAGATTCCCGGCCTCGCCGCCCGGATCCTGCGCACCGCGCCGGAAATGCACGCTCGCGGCATGAACGTGCGCTTCAACACGGTGATCAAGGACGACAACATCGAGGACATCCTGCCCATCGTGCATCACGCCCATTCGATCGGCGCCGGCGTCAACCTCTCGGTCTATACCGATTTCAAGAACGGCAGCAAGGACCACCTCATTCGCGCCGACCAGTTCGTGCGGGTGGAGAGCCTCGTCAGCGACCTGCTGGCCTTCAAGCGCCGGCACCGCGGCGTCATCACCAACTCCGACTGGTACCTGCAGCAGCTCCCGCGATACCTGCGCAACGAGATGCGCGAGCCGTGCCGTTCTGGCGAAACGACCATCCACATCGATCCGGCGGGCATGGTGCGGCGCTGTCCCGATTTCCCCGTGGACACCCACTGGAGCAAGTACGACGGCTACGCCCCCATCAAGTGCAACGCCTGCTACTATGCCTGTCGCGGCGAGGCCCAGGCGCCCCTGACACTCTCGCGGTTTCAGGACTTGTTGGCGTAGCTTTGCCCACCTAGCACCTGGCACCTGGCACCTAACCTCCGTTCGCCATGAAGCTGCTGTTCGAAAACGCCTCGCAAGTCGTCACCTGCGCCGGCCCGGCCCGTGCGCGGCGTGGCCCCGAGCTCCAGTCGCTCGGGATCCTCGCCGGTGCCGCCGTCGTCATCGACGGCCCGCGCATCGCAGCCGTCGGCGGGCGCGAGGCCCTGTCTGCGGCGCACCCGGATGCCGTCGTCGTCGATTGTGGCGGGCGGGTCCTCATGCCGGGGTTCGTCGACTCGCATACGCACGGCATCTTCGGCAAGGCGCGTCACGAAGAACAGGAGCTGCGCGCGGCCGGCCTCGGCTACATGGAGATCGCCCGCCGCGGCGGCGGCATACACAGCTCGGTGGCCGACCTGCGAGCGCGCAGCGAGGACGACCTGTACGCGCTGGCGCTGCCGCGCCTCGCGCGGCTGGCCGCGCACGGCACCACCACGGTCGAGGTGAAATCGGGGTACGGGCTGTCCGTCGACGATGAGCTCAAGTCACTGCGCGTCATTCGCCGCCTTCAGCAGGCGCTGTCGCTGCGGCTGGTTCCCACGTTCCTTGGCGCGCACGAGATCCCGCTCGAGTATCGCGCGGCGCCGCGCACCCGCGAGGAGTACATCGCCCTCGTCGTCGACGAGATGCTGCCGCGGGTGGCGGCCGAGGGAGTGGCGGACTTCGCCGACATCTTCTGCGAGCCGGGCGTCTACACTCCCGGCGAGGCGCGGCTGATCCTCGGCGCCGCCCGGCGACACGCGCTGCGGATCAAGCTGCACGCCGACGAATTGGAGGCCTCCGGGGCCGCCGAACTCGCCGTCGAACTCCACGCCACCAGCGCCGATCACCTGGCGGCAATCTCCGACGGGGGTATCCGGGCTCTCGCCGGCGCCGACACCGTCGCGACGCTCCTCCCGGGAACCATGTTCTTCCTCGGCCGGGCGCGTCAGGCCCCCGCCCGCGCCCTTATCGACGCCGGCGCCGCCGTGGCCCTGGCCACTGATTTCAATCCCGGCACTTCACCCACGGTGAACTTTCCCCTCATCCTCACCCTGGCCGTCAGCCAGCTCCGCATGAGCGTCAGCGAGGCCGTGCTGGCAGCCACCGTGAACGGCGCAGCCGCACTGGGACTGGCCGCCGAGACGGGGCAGCTGGCTCCCGGCTTTTCCGCCGACCTGGCCCTCTTCGACGTCGCCGACATTCGGGAACTGCCGTACTGGTACGGCGACCAGCGCTGTCATGCATCGTGGGTACGGGGCGTGCCGGCTCACGGAGCAGGGTAGGGGCGGCCTGGTACTTCAGCACGACCGGTGCTGTGCCCCGGTTGTCATCCTCCCCTCCCGGGGCGTACTTTTCCAGTTCGGGCGGCTCCGCCGTCTAAGGTTGTACCCCGGTCAGGCGTCCCTCCCATCCCCATGGCTGATCTCGCCAAGCTCAAAAAAAAGGCCGCCGAGTTCGAGGCGGCGAAAAAGCTCGACAAGGCGATCGCCACCTATCGCGAGATGCTCGACATCTACGACCAGGGCGAGGAGAGCGACGTGGATGTCGCGCTCTACAACCGCGTCGGCGACCTGCTCATGCGCCAGAGCAACACCGCCGATGCGGTGACGATGTACGAGCGCGCCGTCGACCTGTACGCCGAAGGGGGCTTCTTCAACAACGCCATCGCCCTGTGCAACAAGGTGCTGCGCACCTCGCCGGGGCGCGCCTCGGTGTACTACAAGCTGGGCAAGATCTCCGCGGCCAAGGGCTTCAAGGGCGACGCCAAGCAGAACTTCCTCGAGTACGCCGACCGCATGCAGAAGGCCGGCAAGAAGGACGAGGCGTTCCGGGCACTCAAGGAGTTTGCCGACCTGTGTCCCGACCAGGACGACATTCGCCTGATGCTCGCCGACCAGCTGCTGAAGGCCGAGCGCAAGGACGAGGCCCTCGAGCAGCTCGCCAGCCTGTATGAGCGATTGCTCGCCGCCGGCCAGACGGCCGAGGCCGAGTCGACGATGGACCGGATGCGGGCCATCGATCCTGCGGTGAAGCCGAAGACGGGCCGCAAGTCGCGTGAAGCCAAGGCCGCCGACGACCTGATCTTCATCGACCTCGATGCGCCGATGCCGCGCAAGTCGCGCTTGTCCGTGGTCCTGCCTGGCGCCGAGCCGCCGGCCAAGGCCCCGCGGCCGTCCGCCGCGACTGCCGGAGAGCCGGTACCTGAGCTGGAGATCGAGTCGCCGCAGCTTCCCGGCATCGAGACGACGCACTTCGAGACGGCGGCCCCGTCCGACGCACGTGGTTCATTGATCGGTCTCCAGACCACGTCCCTCGTGCCCGAGGACGCGGACGAGGTTTCGCCGATGACGGCGAGCGAGTTCGCCGTGCTCGACCTGTCGGCGGTGTCGGAGGTTCCCGCCAAGGCGCGGGTATCGCTGAATCGCGACCTCGCGCTCCCCGGCGACCTGCCGCTCATCGACGCTTCGCCCGCTGCGCAGGCCGATGAATTGTCCGTCGACATTCCGATGCTCGACCTCTCCGGTCCGCACGAAGTCGTGGAGGAGGAGCCGACGCCGATGCACGACATCGAGCTTCCCCTGCTCGACCTGTCGGCGGGCGAGCCCGCCTCGGAGTTCGGCGAGCTGGAGTTCGTCGACCTCGACGCGGGTCCCGTGGAGGCGCCGGCGCCCGAGGTGGACGCGGCCACGGAATTCGGGGAACTCGACGTCGACATCGTGGAAGCGCCGCCCCCGCCGGTGCGCCGCACGACCTCGATGTCCATTCCGATACTGGCCGCCAGCATCGACGACCTGCGTGCGCAGGTGGCCAGCGAGCCCGAGAACTGGACCCTGCGCCGCCAGCTCGCCGAGACCATGCTCGACGAGGGCCATCGTGAGGAAGGGCTGGCGATGCTCGAGGAGTCGATGGTCGGCTTCGAGCGCGCCGAGCGGATTCACGAGGCGCGCTCGGTGGCCGACGAAATCGTCCGGCTGAACCCGGCCTCCGTGCGTCATCACCAGAAGCGCGTCGAGTTCGCGTTCCGCGACGACGACCGCGTCGGCCTGGCGCAGGCGTATCTCGACCTCGCCGACGCGTTGTTCCGCGACGGGCACGCCGACAAGTCCCGGACCGTCTATCAGCGGGTCCTCGAAATCTCGCCCGATGATGCGCGCGCCATTGCCGCGCTCGAGGCACTGGCTGCGTCCGGGCCCGCGACGCCCGCTGCGCCGGTGGCGACGACCCACGCTCCGTCCGCCCCCGGTCGCCGCTACACCGGGATGATCGCGGCCGTGACCGACGAGCCGCCCGTCGCGCCCGCCGCCGCCCCGGCCGCGGCGAGCGAGGGCGACTACGTGTCGCTGGGCGACTGGCTGCGCGACGAGGAGGCGCCCAAGTCGACGCGCATGGTGGTCGATGAGCAGGAACCCAGCGGCGACGAGAACGCCGACTTCCAGGACATGCTCCGCAAGTTCAAGCAGGGCGTGGCCGACAACGTCGAGGAAGAGGATCACGAGTCGCACTACGACCTCGGCGTGGCGTACAAGGAGATGGGGCTGCTCGACGAGGCCATCGCCGAGTTCCAGAAGGCGCTGCGCGGCACGGCGCGGCGTGTGCGCACCTACGAGGCGCTCGGGCAGTGCTTCCTGGAGAAGGGGCAGCTTCCCGTGGCCCGGACCATCCTGCAGCGTGCCCTCGTCGAGCCCGGCGCGGGCGACGAGCAGCTCGTCGGCGTGCTGTACCTGCTTGGCTACGCCTCCGAGGGCCTCAAGAAGCTCGACGAGGCCAGGGGTTTCTACGAGCGCGTCTTCGCCGTCGACATCCAGTTCCGCGACGTCGGCGAGCGCCTGAATGCCATCGAGGCTACCCGCGCGTGAGCACCCTCCCCCCCACGAGTCCCATGCTGCTCGCGCCGGCCCTGCTGGAAATCCAGGGGCCCGTGCGCGTCCGCCTCGACCGCGTGCCCGAGGAGATGTGGCGCATCGTGCGCGCCGACGCCCCCATCGTGGAGTCGGTGAACGCGCACCTCACGCACATGAAGGGCAAGATGTTTCGCCCCACGGTGCTCCTGCTCGCGTCGCTGCTCGAGGAGACGCCGCAGGAGCGCGCCGTCACCATGGGCGCCATCGCCGAGCTCATCCACCTGGCGAGCGTCGTCCACGACGACTCCGTGGATCATTCGCCGCTGCGCCGCGGCATGCCGACCATCAACGCGCTCTTCTCGCACCAGGTCGCCGTGATCGCCGGCGATTACCTGTATTCGCGCGCCCTCGCCGAGCTCGTCACCCAAGGCGACCTCGAGCCGCTGCGGGTCTTCACCGGCGCCTCGAACGCGATGACGCTCGGCGAGCTGCGCCAGCTCGCCTCGTATGACGCCCTCGAGTTCACCGAGGCCGACTACTGGCTGCTCGTCCAGGCCAAGACCGCCTCGCTGATCAGCGCCTCGTGCGAAGTGGGTGCGCTCTGCGGCGCCCCGCGGTTCCGCAAGGAGATGGCGCGCTTCGGCACGTTGCTTGGCATGTCCTTCCAGGTGGCCGACGACCTGCTCGACTACACCGAGACGGAGTCGGTGACCGGCAAGCCGAGCGGCAACGACCTCAAGGAGCACAAGGTCACGCTGCCGCTCATCGCGTCGATGCAGCAGATGTCGCGCGCGCAGCGTGCCCGCGTCGAGACGCTCTTTGCCGCGCCGCAGCCCTCCGACGCCGAGATCGCCGACGTGGTCGCCATCGTGCACGAGTGCGGCGGCATCGACTTCGCCCGCCGGAAGGGCGAGGAATTCGCCGGGGAAGCCGACGCCGTGCTGGACTCCCTCCCCGCGTCCGACGCGCGGCATGCCCTGAGCGAGACGCTCGGCTACGTCATGGACCGGCGGTCCTGATGGCACTCAAGGGATCCGCCAAGCATCGGCCGGGGTTTCATGCCCTGGTGCTCGCCATCGGCTTCATCGTCGGCGGGTTCCTGACGCAGTTCGCGCGCATGTGGCTCCCGAGCGGCGCGGTGAAGGAGTTCCTCACCACGGGCGTCACGCCGGCGATCGGGCCGCTGAACCTGAACCTCATCATCCTGAACATCGGACTTGGACCCATCGCGCTCGACGTCTCGCTGCTGAGCCTCGTCGGGGTCCTCGTCGCCTACCTCATCGCGCGCTCGTTGTTCTAGGAGGCTTCTATGTTTGGACTCGGCCCGGGCGAAATGCTGATGGCCTTGGTGGCAATCCTGCTCCTCTTCGGGGCCAAGCGCATTCCCGAGATCGCCGGCTCGTTCGGCAAGGGCATTCGCGAATTCAAGAAGAACATGAGCGACGTGCAGAAGGAGATCGAGGCGCCCGAAGCGCGGCCCATCGATCGCTTGTCGTCGCCCTCTGATCGCGTCTCGGTCGATGACGACCGGCCGGAACCGAAGAAGTTGATCTGAGGGGAGAGAACGACTGAGTACGACAGAGTGCGACAGACAGATGGACGAAGAGGGGCGCCGCGGAGATCGCAGCGCCCCTCTGTCGTAATCTGTCGTCTTCTGTCGTCTTCTGTCGTCTTCTGTCGTCTTCTGTAGCACTCTCCTCGTTACGACGCCTGGCGTCGTAAGGAGGCCTGGATCTTCTTCCGCCGATCCACGATCGTCGCGTCCTTCCGCAGCGCGCCGAGGAACGCCTGCACGCGCGAGTCGCGCATCGCCTGCATCGCCGTCTGGCGCTGCACCGATTTCTGCTCGGCGAATTTCACGCTGTCGGCCACGACCTTCCGGTCCACCCGGATGACGAAGACGCCGTCCGCGGTGCGCACGGGGGAGCTGATCGCGCCCACCGGCAGCGAGAACGCCGTGCCCACGGCCTGGTTCAGCTGGCCCATGCCCATCACGAAGCCAACGCGATTGAACAACGGCGCCGTCTGCACCGCACGCCCCGCGCCCGCAGCGGCCGCTTCGAGCGAACTCGTGGCCGCCGCGGCGGCCACCGTCTTCGCCGTCACCATCTTGGCGTCCAGCGATCGCTGCGCGGCAATGCGCTCGCGCACCTCGGCCTTCACGAGGTCGAGCGGCTGCACGCCACCGTCGAACAGCGTGTCGAGGCGCACCAGGTAGTAGTTGTCGTCGTCGTCAAACAGGTCGCTCGACTCGCCGACCTGCGCACCGCCGAACGCCCACGCGCTGACGCTTGCCACCGGCCGGTTCAGGTAGCGCGCCGGCTGGCCCTCCTGCACCTCGATCTGCGAGACCAGCAGTCCCATCGTCCTGGCGGCGCTGTCGAACTTCGATGCCTCCACCGCCGCGGCCGCCAGCCTGGCCAGCTCGTCGGCACGCCGGTCCGTGGCCATGGCCGACGAGTCGCTCTGGCGCGCCTTCACGAGGATGTGACGCAGCGATAGCGTGTCGGCCTTCTTCTCGTCCACCTTGATGATGTGCCAGCCGAACGGCGTCTTCACCGGCGCCGACAGCTCGCCCGCCCGCAACCGCCAGGCCGCGTCCTCGAACTCCTTGACGAAGCGCCCCTTCGGGCCCCGGCCGAGGTCGCCGCCCAGTGCGCCGCTCACCGTGTCGTCCGACGCGCGCTTGGCCACGTCCTCGAACTTGGCGCCCTTCGCCACTTCCTCGCGCACCGCCAGCGCCCGGGCCAGCGACACCGCGTTGTCCGCCGCCGTCGGCGCGCGCGAGATGCTCATCAGCGACAGCACCGCGCGCCCCGGACGGTCGAACTCGGAGGCGTGTTCCGCGTAGTACTTCGACACGTCCGCGCTGGTGATGTCCTTGTCGAAGTCGGCGGCATCCGCCGCAAGCCACGAGATGAACGAGACGGCCACCGAGTCGCCGCGATCCCGGTACATCTGCCACAGCCGCGCGTCGCTCACGTAGGCGTCGGCCGCAACCTGCGTGAACAGCTTCTGCTTCGGGATCTCGGTGCGGTAGTACGCCTCGAGTTGCGCGAGGATGCCCTGCTGTCGCGCCGCCGGACTCGACAGGAAGCGCCGGTACTTGGCCATGTCGAACTGCCCGTCCAGCTGGAACTCCGGATTCTGCTGGAATTGCGGCGGCGGCGAGAACTTGGCGGTCTCGATCACTTCCTCATCCGTGACCCGGATGCCCCGCCTTTCGTATTCCTGTCGGAGGAGCACGTCGTTGACGAGCTGGTTGTAGGCCTGCTCGTCGATCTCCGCCCGTTCATCCATCGTCACGCCGCGCCCCAGCTGCTGTTCCTGCTGCTGGGCGAGGCTCTGCGACGTGTTCGCCCAGACCATGTACGGAATGTCCTCGCCGTTCACCGTCGCCACGATCGTCGAGGTCGTCACGGGGGAGCGGCCGAGTAGGCCCGATGTCTCCGCCAGCAGGAAACCGCCCACAAAGGCGACGAAGATGAAGATCCAGATGTACTTCGCGGCGCTCCGCATGTTTTGCAGCACGGCGCAACAACTCCCAGAAGTGATGTGAGGAAACGACCCGATGTCCACGAGGACAGCCAGCATTCTGGCCGGTCGCCCCGAAAGCCGGACACGCGTCTTGAAGTCAGCATAGAAGTGTACCCGCGGAGTCCGTCTAAGATCAAGTGACGATGGCACTTCTGATTGACGGGCCTCCGCGCGGCGTGGTATCTTCGAACGTCTCCTCTGTACCCTGACCCAACCCGATGAGCCCGCCGCCGCCGCGCGTTGAAGAGCTGAAAAAGCGCTACGAGGAGAACCCCCGCCGGTTCTTCGCGCCGCTCGCCAACGAGTACCGGAAGTCGGGCGACCTCGACGCGGCCATCGATCTGTGCCGCATGCACCTCGAGGAGCAGCCGGGGCATCTCAGCGGTCACATCGTCTACGGCCAGGCGCTCTTCGAGTCGGGGCGGGCTGCCGACGCGAAGGTCACCTTCGAAGCCGCCATCAATCTCGACCCGGAAAACCTCATCGCCCTGCGACACCTCGGCGATATCGGCAGGGCCGCCGGCGACGTGGCCGTCGCGACGCACTGGTACCGGCGCGTCCTCGAGGCCGATCCGCGCAACGAGGAGGTCGTCGCGCTCATCGCCGACCTCCAGAACGCACCGGTGAGTCACGGCGTCGTCGTCGTCGAGGAACCCCCACCGCCTCCCGCGCCCGGGTACGGCGTCGATGCGCCCGTCGCGGTTGAGCCGCCGCCCATCGGACCCGGTGAGCCGACGCCGATCATTCCCATCGCGGCCGTGGCCGCGCCAGCGCCCGTTGCCGCGCGAGCGCCGGTGGCACCGCGCGCCAGCATCGGGCTGATGGACCTCGACCTCGATCTCGACCTGGGCGAGGGGATGCCGTCCGCCGCCGACCTGCTTGGCACCGCTCCCGCGGCGGCCGGAGCGCCGGTCGCCGACGAACCGATGCCGGTGCTCGACGAAGCCTTCCCCTCGGCCGACGCCGTGGGAACGACGCCCGCAGTCGCCGAGCCGGTCTTCCCCGGCGCGGACGCCGCGAGCCTCTCCCTCGAAACGCCCGAAGCGCCGGTGGTCGAGATGTTCGACACCTCGTTCGACGTGGATCTTTCCGAAAAGCCGGAGCCGACCTTTGCCGCCGCGGCAGAGCCGGAACCGACGTTCGCTTCGGCTGAAGTCGCGCCGGCGGCGCGCGAAGCCGAGCCCGCCGCGCCAACGCCGGGTGATTTCGACCTGCTGTTCGGCGCCGCGCCCATCGCCGATGTGTACGTGGGCGGAGACGCGGCGCCGGTGGCCACCGGGGACGCCGGCTTCGTGGCCGATGCATTCGTCGGCCGCGAGCTGGTTGATGCCAAGCTTGACGCGCCGTCTGATTCCGGCACCACGCCGCCGCCGTTCGTCACCGAGACGATGGCCGAGCTCTACCTGCAGCAGGGGTTCCGTGACGAGGCGCTGGCCGTCTATCGGCAGTTGCTCGCGCTCGACCCGAGCGACAGTGGGCTGGCCGAGCGCGTGCGTCATCTCGAGCACGGGACGCGCTCGAGCATGGCCCTTGACCGCGCCAGCGAGGAAATCGAAGCGGCGGTCGACGCGGAAGAGAAGCGCGTTTCCGCGGGCTTTCCCGCGGTTCCGGACCACGCGGCTGAAGTGGTGGCCGAGCCGCCATCCGCGGCCGAACCGGCGATCGAAGCCGCTCCCGAACCGGCGGCTGAACCGGCGGTTGAACCGGCGGTTGAACCCGCGGTTGAACCCGCGGTTGAACCGGCGGTTGAACCCGCGATTGAACTCGCCGCCGTACCCGCGGTTGAACCGGCGGTTGAACCGGCGCTTGAACCGGCCGTTGAACCGGCGGTTGAACCGGCGGTTGAACCCGCGGCTGAGCCCGCGATTGAACTCGCCGCCGCACCGGCGGCCGTTGAACGCGCGGTCGAACCTGCCGTCGTGCCGCAGGCCGAACCGGCCCCGGCGGCGTTCGAGACCGTCCCCGCCTTCCTCGTGGAACCGCCGGTCGCCGTCGCTCCGGCGCCGCGAGTCGTGCCGGCCGGACCGTCGGCGCGCGAGATCTTCGGACGCATCGCGAAACGCCGGGCAATGCCGGCCAGCGGGGCACGGGAGGCGATTCACGAGCCCGATGCCGTGCCCACACCGGAGCCCCGCGTCGGTACTGTGCCGGCGCCGGAACCGGTCGAGGAGATGGTGGCCGCGCCCGCGGCTGCCTCGACTGCCGCACCGCGCGCGGCCCTTGATGACCTGTTTGCCTCGGGTGGCGTGAACACCGCGGATGAAGGGGCCGCCATCGCCATGGCCTCGGCGTTCACCGCCGCGCCGGCCGCTGCGGTTGCGCCCGCCGCCACCGTCATCGGACTCCCCACCCGCGCCGGCACCGACGAGTTGTCGCTGGACTCCGTGTTCCACGGCGAAGTCGACGCCGCGCGTTCGGCGCCGGCCGTGGATCGCCAGTCGACGAAGCTGCGCTTCGACCAGTTCTTCCCCGGCGCGGAGGAACCGTCCGCCCCCTCGTCCTCTTCTCCTTCCTCCACTGTGCCCCTGCCCCCTGCACCTGGGAAGGGTGAAGAGGATATCGCCCAGTTCAACGACTGGCTGAAGGGACTCAAGGGATCGTGAAGATTCTCGTCCTGAACGGACCGAGCCTGAACCTGCTGGGCACGCGAGAGCCGCACCTGTACGGCACGGCGACGCTTGCCGAGATCGAGCGCGGCCTCGTCGCGCTCGGCGCGGAGTTGGGCGTAAGCGTCACCTGCCTGCAGTCGAATCACGAGGGCGGGCTGATCGACTTCATTCATGCTGCCCGCGGCGTGGCCGACGGCGTCATCATCAATGCCGGGGCGTACTCGCACACCAGCCTCGCCATCAGGGACGCCCTCTCGGCCGTGGCCATCCCGTACGCCGAAGTGCACCTGACCAACATCTTCGCCCGCGAGCCCGAACGCCGCCACAGCACGCTCTCCAGCGGCGCGAAGGCGGTGCTCTGCGGCTTCGGCGCCCCCGGATACGAGCTCGCCCTGCGCGGGCTCGTGGCGGCGCTCGGCGCCTAGGCGCCGGGCACCCGGGCGCCATGGAACAACGTCCACAGCGGCTCGGCGCCCTGCGCGCCTCCCTCGCCGAGAGCGGCTTCGACGCGCTCCTTGTGACGTCGCTCCCGAATATCCGCTACCTCACCGGATTCTCCGGCTCCAACGCCCTCCTGGTGGTGTCGAGCGAGTCGCGGCCGGTGCTCCTCACCGATTCCCGGTACGCGGTGCAGGCGGGCGATGAAGTGGGCGATCAGGCGCACGTGCGCATCGAGCCGTCGTCGCTCTGGGCGGGGCTGCGCGAGACGATCACCGCGATCGCCGGTGGGTCGCGTCTCGCGTTCGAGTCGTCGCACCTGCGCTACGAGGACTTCGAGCGGCTGGGCGACCTCGCCGGGCGCTGGTACTGGCGCGGGTCGATTGGGCTGGTGGAATCGCTGCGCGAGCAAAAGGACCCGGGCGAGCTGCTGCTCATCCGCGAGGCCGTGCGCATTGCCGAGTCGGCGCTCGAGCGCACCCTCGGCGAGATACGCACGGGTCTCACCGAACGCCAGGTCGCGGGAATCCTCGAACACCACCTGCGCGACCTCGGAAGCGAGGGCACGCCGTTCGAGACCATCGTCGCGGCCGGCGAGCGTTCCGCCTTGCCTCACGCCCAGGCTTCGACGCGCGAACTGCGCGCCGGCGAGTTCCTGCTCATCGATTTCGGGGCGAGGTTCGAGGGGTACTGCAGCGACATCACCCGCACGTTTGCGCTGCGCAGCGTGAACGCGGAGATGCAGGATGTTCATGCCATCGTGCGCGAGGCCAATGCGACCGCTTCGGGCGGCGTTCGGGCGGGAATGCGGGGCCGGGATGCCGACTTCCTCGCTCGAAGCTACATTGAGCGAATGGGTCACGGTGACGCCTTTGGGCACTCGCTCGGGCACGGAATCGGGCTCGAGGTGCATGAAGGCCCCCGGTTGGCCAGGACGGCTGACGCGCCGCTGCCCGTCGGGGCCGTGGTGACGATTGAACCCGGCATCTACCGGCCCGGCTGGGGAGGCGTTCGCATCGAGGATGATGTGCATCTCACCAGCGAAGGACCGGAGCTGCTGACGAAGTTCCCGCGCGAACTGATGGTGATCGGTTGAGCCAGAGAAGAAGGAGTCCAGGTAGTCGGTCGTACTCTGTCGCACTCTGTCGTTCTCTGTCGCACTCTGTCGTACTCTGACCCCAGAATAACGATGATTGACCTTCGCTACGTAAAGAAGCTCGTCGACATGATCGATGAATCGAGCGTCGACTCGATCGAGATCTCCTCCGACAAGGGGTTGAAGATCCGCATCAGCAAGACGTCGGCGGTTCGCGGCGTCGCCTACGCGTCGCCGGCCGCGCCGATGCCCGCGATCGCACCCGGGTACGCTCCCGGCGCGCCGGCCGTCTCCGCCGCTTCGGTGGCCGCGGCGGCCCTTGCCGAGGCCGCGTCGAAGCTGAGCGAGGTGAAGTCGCCGATGGTCGGCACCTTCTACCCGTCACCGGAACCGGGCGCCAAGCCGTACGTCTCGGTCGGGGCGAAGGTGTCCAAGGGGCAGGTGCTCTGCATCGTCGAGGCGATGAAGATCATGAACGAGATCGAGAGCGAGTACGCCGGCACGGTCAGGGAAGTGTGCGTCGCCGACGCCCACCCGGTGGAGTACGGCCAGGTGCTCTTCCGCATCGATCCCAATGGCTGATCCCACCGCACCCCGTCCGTCGCTCGCGCAGCCGGTGACCGCCGACGCCGGGGCGTCCGCCCCGGCCGTCTCGGCGCCGTACAACTACAAGGTCGTGCTGCAGCGGGCCGTGCAGGCGGCCGCATCCGACCTGCATCTCAAGGTCGGCCGGCCGCCGATGATCCGCCTCAACGGCGAACTGTCGTCGCTCGAGCTTCCGCCGCTGAAGCCCGAGGACCTCAAGTCGATCGGCGAGCAGATCTGCCCGCCCAAGCAGAAGCGCGAGTTCGACACCGAGAAGGAGGCCGACTTCGCCATTGGCGTGCCGGGAATCGGCCGCTTCCGCGTGAACATGTACCAGCAGCGCGGCACCATCGCGTTCGTCTTCCGTGCCATCGCCTTCCAGGCGCTCTCCATCCGCGACCTCAACCTTCCGCCGGTGCTCGAGGAGATTGCCATGCGGCCCCGCGGCCTGGTGCTCGTCACCGGCATCACCGGTTCGGGAAAGTCCACGGCCCTGGCGTCGATGATCCAGTACGTCAACGAAACGCGGCACGCGAACGTCATCAGCATCGAAGATCCCATCGAGTTCCTGCATCGCGACATCAACTGCAACATCAACCAGCGCGAGGTCGGCCTCGACACGGCGTCGTTCGCCTCGGCGTTGCGGCGCGTGCTGCGCCAGGACCCCGACATCATCCTCATCGGTGAAATTCGCGACCTCGAGACGCTCAAGATCGCGCTGAAGGCCGCCGACACGGGGCACATGGTGTTCAGCACGCTGCACACCACCGACGCCACGCAGACCATCAACCGCGTGCTGTCGTTTTATCCGCCGCACCAGCAGGCCGACGTGCGCTTCTCGCTGTCCACCGCCCTTCAGGCGGTGGTGTCGCTGCGCCTCGTCCCCCGCGTCGATCGCGCCGGTCGCGTGCCGGCGTGCGAGGTGCTCATCAACACGGCGGCCGTGCAGGACAACATCCGCGACATGAGCAAGTCGCTCAACATCCCCGACCTCATCAAGGAAGGCACGACGCAGTACGGGATGCAGAGCTTCGACCAGTCGCTGATGTCCTGGTATTCCAAGGGCATCATCTCGTACGAGAACGCGCTCTTCCATTCCACCAATCCCAGCGAGTTCGCGCTCAAGGTGCAGGGCATCGCCGGCGCCAGCGACACCAGCTGGGATGCGTTTACGCAATAGACGGTAGACGGTGGACGGTAGACGGTTGATACGTCGCCCCTGCCGTCCGCATCTACCGTCTACCGTCTACCGTCTATCGTCTATCGTCTATCCCAGTGTTCAACAAAGTCCTGATAGCAAACAGAGGCGAGATCGCGCTGCGCGTCATCCGCGCCTGCCGCGAGCTCGGCATCCTGACCGTTGCCGTCTACAGCGAGGCCGACCGCGAGTCGCTGCACGTGCGCTTCGCCGACGATGATGTCTGCATCGGTCCGGCGCCGGCGCGGGAGAGCTACCTCAAGATCTCGCGCCTCATCGCCGCCGCCGAGATCACCGGCGCCGACGCCATCCATCCGGGCTACGGCTTCCTCGCCGAGAACGCCGAGTTCGCCGAGACCTGCGCGGCCAGCGGCATCGCGTTCATCGGTCCCACGCCGGAGCAGATCCGGGTGATGGGAAACAAGGCGGCCGCCCGCGCCAAGATGATCGAGGTCGGCGTCCCCGTCATTCCCGGTACGCCCGGCCCCGTGGAGGACGTCGACGAGGCGCTCGCCTTCGCCGAGGGCATCGGGTTCCCCGTGATCATCAAGGCCTCGGCCGGCGGCGGCGGCAAGGGAATGCGCGTCGCCAGTGACGCCGAAGAGTTCGCCCGGTCGTTCCAGATGGCGCGCACCGAGGCCCTGGCGGCCTTCGGCAACGGCGACGTCTACGTGGAGAAGTACCTCGAGCGGCCCCGCCACATCGAGTTCCAGATCCTCGGCGACACCCACGGCAACGTCATTCACCTGGGCGAACGCGACTGTTCCGTGCAGCGCCGCCACCAGAAGCTCATCGAGGAAGCACCGTCGCCGGCGATGACGCCCGCGCTCCGCGAGCGGATGGGCGAGGCCGCCGTGCGCGGCGCCAAGTCCATCAACTACGTCGGCGCCGGCACCATCGAGATGCTGCTCGACACCGACGGGTCGTTCTACTTCATGGAAATGAACACCCGCATCCAGGTGGAGCACCCCGTCACCGAGATGCTCACCGGCGTCGACCTGGTGAAGGAACAGATCCGCGTCGCCGCCGGCGAGCCGATGCGCGAGAAGGAGACGCCCCAGCTGCGCGGTCACGTGATCGAGTGCCGCGTGAATGCCGAGGACCCGTTCAAGAACTTCCAGCCGTCGCCGGGGAAGATCGAGGTGTTTCACCTGCCGGGCGGCAACGGCGTGCGCACCGACACGCACGCGTACGCCGGCTACACGGTACCCCCGTTCTACGACTCGATGATCGCCAAGATCATCGTGCACGGCGCCGACCGCGCCGAGGCGCTCGCCAAGATGCGCCTCGCGCTCGACACGTTCATCGTGCAGGGCGTGACGACGACCATTCCGTTCCTGAGCAGGGTGATGAGCCACCCCGACTTCGTGCGGGGGGACGTTCACACCAGGTTTCTCGACACGGAAGGGAAAGACCTGTTTGAGTAGAGGGTGCGGGGTGCGGGGGCTTAGAGCACGTCCTAAAACCCATGAGCCTGCTGAAAGGCAATGATGCCACACGTCAG
>JBBTJT010000115.1:18082-27799 GCA_038059315.1 Gemmatimonadota bacterium | reverse complement strand
GGCATTCCCCCGCGCTTTGCGCTCGTACTCGGCGGCGGCGGGCTCAAGGGCTTCGCCCACATCGGGGTGCTGCGCGCGCTCGAGGAGCGGGGCCTGCGTCCCGTGCTCTTGGCCGGCACGAGCATCGGGGCGCTCATCGCCGCCGCCTATGTGCGCGGACGGTCGGTCGATGACATGGATCGGCACGCGCTCGGGCTGAGGAAGCCCGACCTCTTTCGCATCAACCACCGGGACATGGTGATGAAGCGGATGCTCTCACCCGCCCTTTACCTCGAGCAGCCGCTGCAGGCGATCGTCGACCGCCTGGTGCCCGACGGGACGTTTCGCGACCTGGCCATCCCGCTGCTGGTGAATACGGTGGACCTCGAGCGCGGCTCGCCGGTGGTGTGGGGACTGCCCGGGCTTACTGACGTGCGCGTCGCCGACGCCGTGTACGCGTCGTGCGCGCTCCCCGGGTTCTTCCCGCCGCGTGTCCTGGGCGGGCGGACCTGCGTGGACGGCGGCGTGATGCACAACGTGCCGGCCCAGGTGGCGTCGACTGACGTGGACGCGATCATCGCCATCGATGTCGGGAGCTCGAACCTGGCCACGTCCCGCCGCATCAGGGAGAAGGGATTCGCCGCCATCTACATGCGGTCGGCGCAGGTGATGATGCGATCGCTGCAGCAGCTGCAGCTGGCCGCGTGGAACGGGCCGCCGATGCTCCTGATACGCCCCGCCGTGTGGCCGTTCGGATGGTTCAGCTTCGCGCACACCCGCACGATGATCGACGCCGGCTACGCGGCGGCCTGCGAGGCGCTGGATAACGTCGGAGACACACTCTACGAACCCGGCGGCGTCTTCCCGCGCCGGAAGGTCGAGCTGTCGGTGGACGGCGAGAAGTGCATCGGGTGCGGCATCTGCGCCACGCTGGCTCCCGACGTGATGCAGATGGGGCCCGACGGCAAGGCGCACGTGGTGGCCGGTGAGCTCGAGTGGTCGCGGCCCGACGGTGATTTCGTCAACGAGTGCCCGGTGCAGGCGTTCTCGGTGATGGCCACCGAGCACGACGGGCGTCGGCACCCGACCATGGAATTCAAGGTCGGCGGCGACTGAGACACCGTCCGCTCCACCGGGGCCGCTCCCCTCGCCCCGCTCGGCGTCATTCCGTATCTTCCTCATAGCCTGAGGACCGCGTCCAGATCCGGTGTTCAGTGGCTCCGGTCATCACCCCGCCCTCATGCACTCTGCGGGCGACAAGCCAAGAATCCGGCCATGGCAACCTCGAACAGCTTCGCAAGCCGCTCGACGCTCGACGTCGACGGAAGGTCGTACACCTACTATCGGCTCGACGCCGTCGCCGGCCTCGCCGGCAGCACGGTGGCGACGCTCCCGTTCTCGCTCAAGGTCCTGCTCGAGAACCTGCTGCGCAACGAGGACGGCGCCTTCGTCAAGAAGGGCGACGTCGAGGCGCTGGCCACCTGGAACGTGAAGGCGCCGCTGGACAAGGAGATCGCCTTTCGCACCAGCCGCGTGCTGCTGCAGGACTTCACGGGCGTTCCGTGCGTCGTCGACCTCGCCGCCATGCGCGACGCGCTGGCCCGGCTCGGCGGCAACCCGGCGAAGATCAATCCGCTGCAGCCGGTCGATCTCGTCATCGACCACTCGGTGCAGATCGACGAGTACGGCACCGACGCGGCGTTCCTCGTCAACGTGAACCTCGAGTACGAGCGCAACCACGAGCGGTACCAGTTCCTGCGCTGGGGACAGACCGCGCTCGGGAATTTCCGCGCCGTCCCGCCGGGCACCGGCATCTGCCACCAGGTGAACCTCGAGTACCTCGGACAGGTCGTCTTCGTGAACAAGGAGACGGGCGAGGCCTACTGCGACTCGCTGGTGGGCACCGACTCGCACACCACGATGATCAACGGGCTCGGCGTGCTGGGGTGGGGCGTGGGCGGCATCGAAGCCGAGGCGGCGATGCTCGGCCAGTCCGTGTCGATGCTCATTCCCGACGTCATCGGCTTCAAGCTCACCGGCAAGCTCCCCGCCGGGGCAACGGCCACCGATCTCGTGCTCACCTGCACCGAGATGCTGCGCAAGAAGAAGGTCGTGGGCAAGTTCGTCGAGTACTTCGGTGACGGCCTCGGTGAACTGGCGCTGGCCGATCGTGCGACGATCGCCAACATGGCGCCCGAGTATGGCGCGACGATGGGCTTCTTCCCGGTGGACGAGGAGACGCTCAGGTACCTGCGCCTCTCGGGGCGCGACGAGCACCACGTGAAGCTGGTGGAGGCCTACTGCAAGGCGCAGGGGCTGTTCCGCGAAGCGGGTGCCTCCGACCCGGTGTACACCGACACCATCGAGCTCGATCTTTCGACGGTTGTGCCTTCGCTCGCCGGCCCCAAGCGCCCGCAGGATCGCATTCCGCTGACGCAGGCGAAGGCCAGCTACCAGGCGTCGCTCAAGGCGCAGCTCGCCTCGCCGGCGCCGGACGCGGCCGTCACGACGGCAAGGGCTCCGGCCGTGGCGGTGATGGAGGAAGAAGGGCCGACGCACCAGGCCAGCGTGACGTGCACCCACCGAGGCGAGACCTTTGACCTCACGCATGGCGCGGTCGTCATTGCCGCCATCACCAGCTGCACCAACACGTCGAACCCGAGCGTCATGCTCATGGCCGGCCTGGTGGCGCAGAAGGCGGTGGCGAGGGGGCTGAAGAGCAAGCCGTGGGTGAAGACGTCCATGGCACCGGGTTCGAAGGTGGCGCGTGATTACTTCGACAAGGCGGGCGTGCAGCCTGCGCTCGACGCGCTGGGGTTCCAGATCGTCGGCTTCGGGTGCACGACGTGCATTGGAAACTCGGGGCCGTTGCCGGAGTCGATCAGCAAGGCAATTGACGACGGCAAGCTGACGGTGGTCGCGGTGCTCAGCGGCAACCGCAACTTCGAAGGGCGCGTCAACCCGCAGACGCGCTTCAACTACCTCGCCTCGCCGCCGCTGGTGGTGGCCTACGCGCTGGCCGGCACGATGGACATCGATTTCGAGGAAGAGGCGGTGGGCAGGGGCACGGACGGGCGCCCCGTCTTCTTGCGCGAGATCTGGCCGACGCTCAAGGAAGTCGAGGACGTCGTGCTGTCGAGCGTGAAACGCGAGTACTTCGTCAAGCAGTACGCCGACGTCTTCGGCGGCGACGCGCAGTGGCGCGCCATCGACGTGCCGACCGGCGACCGCTACACCTGGGACGACAAGTCGACGTACGTGAAGCACCCGCCGTATTTCGAGGGCATGACCATGACGCCGCCGGGGGTGCAGCCGATCAGCGGCGCCCGGGTGCTCGGCATGTTCGGCGATTCCATCACCACCGACCACATCTCCCCGGCGGGCTCGATCGCCGAACGGTCGCCGGCCGGTGCGTGGCTCAAATCGCTCGGTGTCGAGAAGAAGGACTTCAACTCGTACGGCGCGCGCCGGGGCAACCACGAAGTCATGATGCGCGGCACGTTCGCCAACATCCGGCTCAAGAACGAGCTGACGCCTGGTATGGAAGGGTGGTGGACGCGCACCGCGCCCGGCGCCGAGCCGACCTCGTTCTTCGAGGCCAGCGAGGCGTACGGGAAGGCCGGCACGCCGCTGGTGGTCCTTGCCGGCAAGGAGTACGGCACTGGGTCGTCGCGCGACTGGGCCGCCAAGGGAACGATGCTCCTCGGCGTCCGCGCGGTGATCGCCGAGAGCTTCGAGCGCATCCATCGCTCGAATCTCGTGGGAATGGGCGTGATTCCCTGCGAGTTCGTGAATGGCGAGACGCGGCAGTCGCTCGGGCTCACCGGCTTCGAGACCGTCTCGATAGAGGGGTTGAGCGACTCGATGACGCCGCGCGCCGCGCTGACGGTGAAGGCCGTGGGCGCCAATGGCACGGTGAAGAACTTCCAGGTGCGCAGCCGAATCGACACGCCGGAAGAGCTGAATTACTACCGGCATGGCGGGATACTGCCATACGTGCTGCGGAATCTCGCGCGGTAGAAAGCGACAGAAAGCGACAGGGTACGACAGAGGGGCCGGAATGCACACCGGTCCTTCTGTCGCATTCCGGGGTCTTCTGTCGTACTCTGTCGTACTCTGTCGTACTCTGTCGTTTTCTGTCGCACTCTGTCGTATTCTACGGTCGTGCAGACGACCGTCATCATCAATCCCGCCTCGGGCCGCGGCGCCGGCGCCCGGCATTTGCCGCGACTGCGCCAGCTGTTCGCCGAGCGCGGCATCACCGACATTCGCACGACGGCAGCGGCTGGTGACGAGGCCCGGGTGGTGCAGGAGGCGGTGCGCGACGGCGCGCAGACCATCGCCGTCGCCGGCGGCGACGGCACCTGGGGCAAGTGCGCGGTGGCGCTCGCTCGGCTGGGGTCGCCGGCGCGCATGGCGTTTCTCGCCAACGGCACCGGCAACGACTTTGCCAAGAACCTGCCGATGCCGGCCGCCGATCACGCGGCGATGGCCGCGCTCATCGCGACCGGGGAACGCGAGCAGCGGGTCGATCTCGGCAGCGTGGACGAACAGTGGTTCCTCAACGTCGCCGGCTTCGGCTTCGACGTCGCCGTGCTCATCGACACGCAGCGCCAGACGTGGCTGCGCGGCAATGCGATCTACATCACCGCGGCACTCAGGCACCTGTTCCGCTACCCGGGCTTCAACCTCCAGGCGGACGTCCTCGGCGATGTCGTGCCCCGGCGCCGCATGATGCTCGTCGTCTCGAACGGGCTGAACTTCGGGGGCGCGTTTCGCATCGCGCCGGCCGCCCGCGTGGACGACGGCGTGCTGGACTTCATCGATATCGGCGACGTGCATCGGCTGGCGCGCGTGCCGCTGTTCGTCAACGCGCTGCGCGGGGCGCACCTGGCGCACCCGAAGGTCGCCGCCGTGCGCGCGGCCCACGCCACGCTGGTATTCGATGCCCCGCCGTCGTTCGAGCTCGATGGCGAACTGCACCACGCCGCCGCCCGCACGCTGGCCGTGCGTGTCGTGCCGAACGCGCTCCGGGTGCTGGTCGGCTAAGGCCGCGGGGGAAGCGGCGGCTTGAACCGCGTCGAGTCTCGCAGGCGAATGTCGCGCATCAACCGGCGCTGCTGATCCGGAGACAGGCGATCCCATCGCTCCTGCACCAGCGCCTGCTCCTGCGGCGACATGCTCACCCACGCACGCTCACCGATGAGGTACGGATGCGGTGACGTGATGCCAAACACCCGCGTGTCGCCTACCGCGGTCGAGTCGCCCACACGGTTGGGCCGCGTGAATCGCTGCTGCAACTGCTGCTGCAACTGCTGGAAGTCGCGATTCGCCAGCCGTGAGTCGGCGAACTGCAGCCGGCTCGTGTCGCCGGCCACCACATCGATGACGTACTGCGCCGGGAGGTACTGGCGGCCGGCTTCGGCCACCCGCACCACGTGGCGACCGACCGGCACGCTGAGGATTGCCGGCGTGGACGCCGCCACTTCCGCGTCGTCGATGATGAGCCGCGGCGCACCACCGCGCACCATCACGCCGACGTGACCCACCGGAGACGGCGCGGCCGCCACCGCTGGAACCTGTGCGCCGGCCCGTTGCATCGCCTCGGCCCGCTCGGCGCGTCTCTGCGCGTCGACGGCGATCCGGCGCGTCTCCTCGAGTTCGCGCGACAGTCGCTCCGAGAGCGTGTCGGAACTCGCCGGCACCGGCACGGCGATGGCCGCCGCCACGCGCCCCCGCCCCAGCGTACGCTGCCGATACTGGTACAATGGCACGGCCGCCGCGGCGAGGAGCACGGCGGCGGCATACCATACCCACCGGCGCGTTCCAGGGCCGGCAGCGGTCGCGGGCTTGCGGATGGTGCGCACCGCGCCCACCGCGGCGTTGCCGGCCAGCGCATCGACGAAAGCCATGGACGTGGGGAACCGGTCGGCCGGTTCCTTGGCCATGGCCCGCTGGATCGCCAGGCTCACGTTGGGTGGCAGTCCCTTGCGCACGCTCTCCAGGGCCGGCGGCTCCTCGCCCAGGTGCATGCGCAATAGTTCCTGCATCGACACGTCGGCAAAGGGGCGCCGTCCGGCGAGCAGTTCGAAGGCCAGCACGCCGAGCGCGTACTGGTCGGCCCGCCCATCGGGACGTTCGCCACGCCACTGCTCGGGGGCCATGTACGCCGGCGAGCCCACCACGCCGGTATGCGAGCCCGACGTGGACGTCGTCTCGTCACCGCCAAAGGCGCGCGCGATGCCGTAGTCGGCCACCATGGCGTGCCCGCTGTCGGAAATCAGGATATTGGCCGGCTTGATGTCGCGATGCACGACCCCCTGGGCATGGGCGAAGTCCAGGGCCGCAGCGACGTCACGCAGCAGGCGAACGGCGTGGTCGAGCGGCAGCGCGCCCTTGTCGGCGAGGAGTCCCTCGACGCTGCCGCCCCGCACGAAACGCATCGTGTAGAACGCGATCCCTTCGCCCTTCCCCACCGCGAAGATCGGCACGATGTTCGGGTGGTCGAGGCGCGCGGCGAGGCGTGCCTCGCGCTCGAACCGGACGAACGCCTCGGGATTCAGCAGCGGGTCGAAAGCCAGCACCTTCAGCGCCACCTCGCGCTCCAGCGTGACTTCGCGCGCCTTGAAGACGATGCCCATGCCGCCGCGTCCGATGAGCGCGCCGAGTTGGTAGCCGTCGCCAATCTGGGATTGCAGCCGCTGCCGGACCTTCTCGGCGCGCTCGCCGTCCAGGCTGCCGCCCGTGATCACCGCGCCGCACCGCCCGCACGAGGTGGTGAGCGCGTCGAGCGAGGCGCCGCACTGCGGGCAGATCGTGTTGATCCCTACCGGCGTCGTGACGGCGTCGAATTTCTGGGTGGGCTGCCTGGGCTCGGTCATGGGGGGATGTTGGATGCGTGTGGTTCGACGCGCTCTCGGGCGCGTTGTTACGAGGGCGTGAGCTTGCGGAGCGCGGCGCGGGCGCGTTCACGCTCTCCCCAGGTTGGTACCATCTCACGCCCCGAAGAGATGCACTTCGAGTCCGGAGCAGCAGAGGCAGGGGAACCCATTGGGAGCCAGGCGGTGACGCATTTCATGACGGCCTCGCCGTCCTCGCGCGTCCAGCCGAGTGCCGCCCCCGCCACCGACGGGGCCGTGGCCGGGTGTCGCGCCGACGCGGTGCCGGAAGGGTCCGGCACCGCACTGGTCGCGGCGCGCGCCCGCAACGCTGACGCCGCGTCGCGCACCAGGTGGCCGGTGCGCGCCTTGGCGGTCGCCTGGCGCACCTCGCCCCGGTACAGGGCGTGGACGGCCAGTTCCACGTCCTTCGCCAGCTTGTCCAGCACCTCGTCGATCGCGTCCGACATCGGCCCTCCGGGGCGCGGCGCTCGGCAACGAAGTTGCCGATTGATGCGTTGGGTGTGTAGATACCAACTTCGTCCGTTCCGCCATCCTACACCAGAGGAGCAACAATCGATGGCACTCCGCGTCGTCACGCTCACCGTCGCCGCTGCCGCCCTGCTCGGGTTGGCCGCGTCGCGCCTGTGGGCGCAGGGCGGTGACGGCCCCCAGGTCGGTGACCAGGCGCCCGACTTCTCCCTCCCTGGCGCCTCCAAGGCCGGCGTGCGCGAGAAGATGCTGCGCCTCTCCGACTTCCGTGGGCAGGTCGTCGTCGTCTCGTTCTTTCCCAAGGCACGGACCAAGGGCTGAACGGTTCAACATGAGGCGTACCGGGATCAGTACGCCACGATCTTCAACGACGGCAAGGGTGTCGTCGCCGTCTCCATCAGCTCCGACGGTGCGGATGAACTCGCATCGTGGGCCAGGGACGCCAACTTCCCCATGCTCTTTGCCAGCGACACCACTGGCGAGATCGCCGAGAAGTACGCGACCACCGGCACCGGCATCGGACCGATGAAGAAGTTCTACAAGCGTGTGGTATTCGTCGTGGGTGCCGACGGGCGCATTGCCCACGTCATCCGCCCGTTCTCTGCGCTGTCGCAGGACGCCTATGCGCAACTCGACACGGCCATCGACGTCGCATCGAGCAAGGGGAAGTAGGCCGGCAGGCGGGCAGTTTTCGCTTCGAAACGCCCGGCCACGGGCCACGGCGGGAGGGCGGCAAGTGCGTAAGCACTTGTTGCCCTTTCGCTTAGGTGGCAAACCCGCTGCAGACGGTCGTCTGACGGCGCGTACGCAGCGTTCAGTTCGGTGAATAGGCGGCAACCGTTGAATCCAGGGGAGGCGCCGACGCTGTGCCTTCAACTCCGTCCCACACGACCGTGACCGGCAGGGCCTCGAACCCAACGCCAAACCACATCCCGTCGAGCCGCGCCGGCTCAGCCACGGTTCGCGACCTGTTTGCCGCGTCGCTCATCGCTGCTGATCCGACGTCGTTCACAGCGCGCGCCGTCCGGCTGCGCCTTCCCGACGACCGGAATGCGTCACGACCGTCCTGGATAATTGCATTGGGCAAGGCCGCCTCGACGATGGCCCGCGCCGCCGTGCACGAAATGAACCAGCGCAACGCCGTCATTGCCGGCGGCCTGATCGTCGCGCCGTCGGTCGGGGATGTTCCGCACTCCTCGCTCGTTGGCATCGCCGGCGATCATCCGCATCCCCGCGAGCGCTCCGCGCTGGCCGCGGACGCACTCGCCGACCTGTGCGACCGTGTGACGGGCGACCAGGTCGTGTTCGTGCTCCTCTCCGGCGGCGCCTCGAGCCTGGTCGGCGCTCCGGTGGATGGACTCGAACTCAGCCACCTCGCCGCACTCTCCGACGCGCTGCTGCGGTCGGGACTCGACATCGGCCGCGTGAACGCCATTCGCAAGCGCTTCCTTCGATGGGGGGCGGGGCGCCTTGCCGCGCGGTTGGCGCCGGCCCGTGTCGAACAGATCGTGCTGTCCGACGTCATTGGTGACGACCTCGCGCACATCGCGTCGGGACCGTGCGTCCCCGACCACACCACGGCCGTGCAGGTTCGACGGCTGATCGACGATGCCGAACTGACCGATCGGCTCCCTGCTCCCTTGCTGCGCTACCTGGACGAGGTGATGCGCGGAGAACGCGCCGAAACCCCCAAGCCGGAGTCCCCCGGCTTCCTGCATCTCGGCGTTCCCGCCGTGCAGGGCAACGGTGGCGTGCTCGAGGCCGGCGCGCTCCGTGCACGCGTGCTCGGCTTCGACCCCGTCGTCATCGTCAGCGAACCCCTGCGTGGCGAAGCCGCGCACGTCGGCGCGCGTGTGGCGGCTGCCGCCCTCGCGCTGCCGCGTGGTGGCGTGGCACTGTGGGGCGGCGAAACCTCCGTCACGCTCGGCGATCGCCATGGACACGGCGGACGGTGCCAGGAACTGGCGCTCGCCGCGGCCATCGCGCTCAGCGAGTCCGGGGTCGACGCGTCGGGCGTCACCATCCTCGCCGCCGGCACCGATGGCTGCGACGGTCCCACCGATGCCGCCGGCGCGATCGTCGACGCGCACTCCGTGCCGCGGATGACGAAAGCGGGCGTCGACCCGAGAAGCGCACTGCGCGGGCACGATTCGTACAAGGCGCACCATCTGGCGGGCACGCTGCTCAAGACCGGATTGACGGGAACCAACGTGGCGGACGTCGTCATCGCGGTCAGGATCTGACAGAGAGTTCGTGGCTGGTGGTTGGTGGCTGGTGGCTGGTGGCAGACCTAGCCCTCACCGCGCAAGCCGGCGAAATTGCAGTTCTATGCCTGCCGCCCCGTTCACGGTCGCCCTCATTCAGGACG
>JBBTJT010000115.1:0-18072 GCA_038059315.1 Gemmatimonadota bacterium | reverse complement strand
AACCGGTGGGTGCTGGGTGGTGGGTGGTGGGTGGTGGGTGGTGGGTGGACGTCGCGAACTGTGAACCGCCAACTACAAACCGCCAACTACAAACCGCCGACTACGAACCGCCGACTACAAACCGCCAACTGCCAGCCGCCAACTGCCAACCGCCTACCATCTTCGTCGAAGACCTAGCCCTCACCACGCAAGCGGGCGAAATTACAGGTCTATGCCTTCCGCCCCGTTCACGGTCGCCCTCATTCAGGACGGCGTCGCCCCCACGAAGGCGGAGACGCTCGAGCGCACGATCTTCTCGGTCCGGGAGGCGCATGCGCGCGGCGCGCAGGTGATCTGCCTGAAGGAACTCTTCGACGCGCCGTACTTCTGCAAGAAGCTCGATCCTTCGCGGTTCGACCTCGCCGAGCCGATCGACGGTCCTGCCATCGAGCGGCTGAGCGCGCTGGCCGCTGAACTGTCGGTCGTGCTCGTGGCCCCGTTCTACGAGAAGCAGGCCGCGGGCGTCTATCGCAACTCGGCGGCCGTCATCGATGCCGATGGCACGGTGCTGGGCGTCTATCGCAAGATGCACATCCCGCATGACCCGCTGTTCGAGGAGAAATACTACTTCTCGCCGGGCGAGTCGTCGCATCCGGTGCAACCGGCCGGCTGCCGCGGGCCGACGGGCGAGGCGGGCGGCTTCATGGCCTGGAAGACGCGCTACACCACCATCGGCGTGCTGATATGCTGGGACCAGTGGTATCCGGAGGCCGCGCGCATCACGTCGCTGCTCGGCGCCGACATCCTGTTCTACCCCACGGCCATCGGCTGGCATCCGGCCGAGAAGGCGGAGTGGGGCGAGGCGCAGGTGAACGCGTGGCGCACCACGCAGCGCGCCCACGCCATAGCCAACGGCGTCTTCGTGGCCGTACCCAATCGCACGGGCTTCGAGTCAGAGGCCGGCACCGACGGCATCGAGTTCTTCGGCCACTCGTTCGTCTGCGATCCCTTCGGTCGTCCACTCGCCGAGGCGGGAACCGACGAGACCATCCTGATGGCCACCTGCGACCCCGTGCAAATCGAGGAGACGCGCCGCAACTGGCCGTTCCTGCGCGACCGCCGCGTGGACGCATACGGGCCAATACTGAACCGGTGGATAGGTATGGAGAACGGGTAAAGCAGCTGTGAGCTGTACGCTTCACGCTCTACGCCGTCCGCCGCCAACCGCCATCTGCCAACCGCCATCTGCCAACCGCCATCTGCCAACCGCCATCACCCGACATGCCAAGATTCCCTGCGGAGTGGGAGCCGCACGCCGCCACCTGGATTGCCTGGCCGCATCACGAACCCGACTGGCCGGGCAAGTTCGAGCCGATTCCCTGGGTGTACGCCGAGATCGCGCGCGTGCTTGCAGCCTCGGAGCAGGTGGAGATCCTCTGCCACGACGAGTCGGTGCGCGAGGATGCCGAGGCGTGCCTGGCCGCGCACCACGTCACCACGCGCGTGCGCCTTCACGTCGTCCCCAATGACCGGGTGTGGCTGCGTGACAGCGCCCCCACCGGCGTGCTGAACGAACTCGGCGAGCTCGAGTGGTGCGACTGGGGCTTCAACGCGTGGGCCAAGTACGACAACTACGTGCTCGACGAGAAGATCGGCGAGTTCTTTGCCGCTCAGACTCGGTGCCCCCGGCACGTCCCCATCCGCCCCGACGGATGCGGTCGCGTGGTGCTCGAGGGGGGCGGCATCGACACCGACGGACTCGGCACGATTCTCGTCACCGAAGAGTGGCTGCTGACAGGCATCCAGGATCGCAACCCGGGCCTGGGGCGCGCCGAGTACGAGAAGATCTTCGCCGACGAACTGGGCTGCCCACGGACCATCTGGCTCGGGCAGGGATGCGTGGGCGACGACACGCACGGGCACGTGGACGACGTCGCGCGCTTCGTGGCACCCGGCGTGGTGGTGCTTGCCCATGAGGAAGACCCCGCCGACGACAATCATTCGGGTTCGCTCGACAACCTGGATCGCCTGCGCCGGAGCCGCGATGCGCGCGGCGAGCCGCTGCGCGTCGTCACGCTCCCCTATCCACGGCCGGTCATCATGGAAGGGCAGCGACTGCCGGCGAGCTACGCCAACTTCTTCATCGCCAACACGACGGTGCTGGTGCCGACCTTCAATGACCCCAATGACCGCGTCGCGCTGAACACGCTCGCCGAGCTGATGCCCGGCCGTCAGGTGGTCGGCATCCACGCCGTCGACCTCGTGTGGGGGCTCGGAACGCTCCACTGCCTCTCGCAGCAGCAGCCGGCCTCTCACGCCACGTAGGTCTCGGCGGCTCAGGGCACGCGGCGACGCCCCTGCGGATGCGTCGCCGGAGGTTCCGCACAGCCGGACAGGGTGTCACATTACTATACACTCAGGCCGCTGTGGGCCTCACATCCACTGCCGTTTCCAGAAGGAGCGTCGTGAGGCGTATCGTCTCGTTGTGGTCCGTCGTCGTGCTCGGCTGTTCGTCGGGCAACTCCGGGCAATCCGTTGTTCTCGGCTCGGCGGGCCCGTGGACCGAGGGCTACGGTGCTGCAAACCGTCACGGCATCGAGCTCGCCCGCGACGAGATCAACGCCGCCGGGGGCATCAAGGGGAAGAAGCTCGAGATCCTCTTTCAGGATGACAGCGGAAGCGGCGTGGTGGCGGCGCGCATCGCCCAGGAATTCGTGGACAATCCGGCGGTGCTCGCGGTCGTCGGGCACGTCAGCTCCGGCGCCATGCTGGCTGCCGCGCGCGTCTATGACGGACACCTCGTGGCCGTCGCGACCACCGCGTCGAGTCCCGCGCTCACCGGCATCTCGCCGTGGACCTTTCGGGTCATCTCGAGCGACTCGGCCAACGGCGTGCAACTGGCCGAGGCGGTCTATGCGCTCGGGCTGAAGCGCGCCGCCATCCTCTACGCGAACGATGGCTACGGCCGGGGACTCTCGACCAGCTTCCGCGGCGCATTCAAGGGTCAGCTCATCGCCAACGACCCAATCGGTGGCGTCATTGCCGACGCCGAGCCGTTCATCGCGTACTTCAGGAAGGTGCAGCCCGATGTCGTGCTGGTGGCCGGCACCGATTCATCGGGCCTGATCATCCTGCGTGAAGCCCGTCGCCAGCAGCTCGAGGTGCAGTTCGTGGGCGGCGACGGCTGGACGCCGGTCGTCGACGACACCGCGGCCTCCGAGGGCGTGCTGGTCGGCGCCCCATTCACGGCCGAAGACCCGCGTCCCGAGGCGAGGAAATTCGTCAAGGCATTCCGGGTCAGGTACAAGGTAGAGCCCGACGGCAACGCGGCGCTCGGCTATGATGCCACCCTCACCCTGGCCCGCGCCGTCGGAGCCGTCGGCGCCGACCGCGATGCCATTCGCCGCTGGCTGCACACGCTCGACGAGCGCCGGGCGGTGCCCGGCGTGTCGGGGCCGATCCGTTTCCGCGCCGATGGCGATCGTGTGGGCAGGGGCATCGTGCTGACCCGGGCACGCGCCGGTCGGCTCGTGGTGGAGAAGTCGCCATGAGCCGCACCGACGCCTCGTTCCAGTTCGGCTCGATTCGCAGCCGCCTGTTGTTCGGCTTCGGCTTCATCGTCGCCCTGCTCGCGGTCGCCGGAGTGGTGGGGAATTACACGATCAGGACGCTCGGCGTCGCCGTGGACCGGGAGCTGCTGGCCCAGCACCGGGAGGCCGAACTGACCGCCGCACTCACCAGCAGCATCGCTGAGGAGATGTCCAGCGGGCGCTTGTTCCTCGAGCGGGGCGACACGTCGGCTCGCCGCAGGATGGGCGACCTCGGAGTTGCCGCGCACGAGGCCCAGCGGACGCTCAACATGCGGGCGGGACTTAGCGCCGCCGAGGTGGAGCTGCTCGCGCTCATTGACGCGCGCCTGTCACAGATTGAAGTGGACTTCGCGCTCGCCGCGCGCCTGCGCGACCTTGGCCGCGACGACGCCGCCGCCCGGACCGCCGAGCGCACGCATGCCGCCGAGACGGCGCTGCTGACCGACATCCGGCGACTCAGCACCATGCGGGCACAGCAGATGACGGAGATCGGCAACGTGCTGCGCCGCGAGAGCGGCCGGCGCGGCAACATCCTGCTGACCGTCATCTTCGGCGCCATTGCCATCGGCGTGATGATCGTCGTCAACACCGTGCGCAGCATCACGACGCCGCTGCAGTACCTGGTGTCGCACGCCCGGGCAATCAGCCAGGGACGCCTGGACGTCCGCACGGCTGCCGAACTGCCGGGCGAGTTTCGCGACCTCGCCGACGCCATGAACGTCACCGCCGCCTCGCTGGCCCGACTCGCGGCCGGCGCCAACACCACCGCCGAGGAAGTTTCGACGTCGGCCCACCAGCTGGCATCGGCCGCCGAGCAGGTGTCGCTGGCCGCCACGCAAACGGCCACGGCGATGGGTGAAGTGACGGAGGGCGCCGAGTTGCAGGTGTCGGAACTGCGCCGCGTCGATGACGCGCTCACCAACATCCGGGAACGGGCAAGCGCCGTGCGCGAAGGGGCGGCCGGGGTCCGGACCTTCGCCAGCGAGATTGACGAGGTGGCGCGCGAGAAGCGTGCCGAAGTGGCACGATCCGCGGTCATCCTGCTCGAAGTGCGGCATTCGGTCGAGCGCGCGGCCAGGGAAGTGGTGGAACTCAATGCGACGGCCGAGTCGATCAACCGGTTCGTCGGCGTGGTGAGCCGAATTGCCGAGCAGACCAACCTGCTCGCGCTGAACGCGGCGATCGAGGCTGCTCGCGCCGGGACGGCGGGACGCGGCTTCGCCGTGGTGGCCGACGAGGTGCGCAAGCTCGCCGAGCAGGCGCAGCAGGCCGCCGACGACATCGTGCAACTCACGGCGGTGGTCACGTCGAAGGTGGGGAACACCACCCGGGCCATGCAGGCCGGCGCGACTCAGGTGGGCGAGATCGAGAACCTCTCGCGCGACCTCGATGATTCACTGGCCACCATCGTCGTGGCCGCCGAGCGGGCGCTGCAGTCCGCCAATGTCGTCAGCGAGGCCGCCGTGGCGAACATGTCGGCGGTGCATGACGCGGCCGAAGGCATCACCCAGGCCGCGCGGACGGCCGAGGGGCACGCGGCCGCCGCACAGCAGGTGAGCGCCTCCACGGAGGAACAGAGCGCCTCGAGCGAAGAAATGCTGTCGGCGGCGGCGGCGCTTCTGGAGAGTTCGCTGCACCTCAAGGAGATCGTCGCCGGGCTGCGCACCAGGAGCTAGCCGACGGGCGATGCCGGGCAAAGGGCGTCCGTCATTTCCGGCGCCCCGCAGTTGCCTTAGGTTGCACTGCGTGACCGATCATCCCGCCCCGACGACAGTGCCCAAGGGCACGAAGGCCGTGCTGCTGCTGAGCGGCGGGCTCGACTCGGCAACGCTGCTGGCATGGGCCACTCGCGCCGGTTACGCCGTGCACGCGCTGTCGTTCAGGTACGGCCAGCGGCACTTGCTGGAGGTCGACCGTGCGCGGGCGCTGGCCGCGCAGTGGCAGGTGGCCCAGCACCTGGTGTGTGACTTCGACCTTCGGCAGTTCGGCGGCTCGGCGCTCACCGGCGACAGCGCCGTGCCCAAGGACCGGGACGAGCAGGCGATGGCCACGGGCATTCCCGTCACGTACGTGCCGGCCCGCAACACGATCTTCCTGTCGTTCGCCCTGGCCTGGGCCGAGGTGCTTGGCGCACAGGACGTGCTGATCGGCGTGAACGCGCTCGATTACAGCGGGTATCCCGACTGTCGTCCCGGGTTCATCGTCGCGTTCGAGGCCATGGCGAACCTTGCCACGCGTGTCGGCGTGGAGGGAACGACGCGACTGAAGATCCACACGCCGCTGATGCAGATGACCAAGTGCGAGATCGTGCAGATGGGCTCGGCGCTGGGCGTCGATTACGCGCTGACCACCAGTTGCTACGACCCCGCGCCGGATGGTGCGGCGTGCGGGCACTGCGATGCGTGCCAGCTTCGGCTCAGGGGGTTCGAGCAGGCGGGCATGGTGGATCCGGCGAGGTACTTGCTGGAAAAGAAGCTGTAAGCTGTACGCTGTACGTTCTACGCCGTCCGCTGCCCACCGTCCGTTGTCCGTCATCCGTCATCGGCCGTCCGTCGTCAACCGTCAACCGTCTACCGTCTACCGTCTACCGTCGCGATTGTACTCCATCAAAGAGATCTTCTACACACTTCAGGGTGAGGGAGCGCACGCCGGCCGGCCGGCCGTGTTCTGCCGGTTTGCCGGCTGCAACCTGTGGACCGGGCGCGAGGCCGATCGCGCCAGCGCCGTCTGCCAGTTCTGCGACACCGACTTCGTGGGAGTGTCCGAGGACGGCGGCAGGTTCGCGACCGCCGGCGGCTTGGCGGATGCCGTGGCGGCGGCGTGGCGGGCCACCGATGAGGGCGCGCGCACGCGCTACGTCGTCTGCACCGGCGGCGAGCCCCTGCTGCAGCTCGACGAGGCGGCCATTGACGCGCTGCACGGCCGTGGCTTCACCGTGGCGGTCGAGACCAATGGCACGCAGCCACTTCCGCGAGGCCTGGACTGGGTGTGCGTGAGTCCCAAGGCCGGCGCTCCGCTGGTCGTGCACGCCGGAGACGAGCTGAAGCTCGTCTATCCGCAGGACGGCGCACCGCCGGAGCGGTTCCGGCATCTCGGGTTCCGCAACTTCTCGCTGCAGCCCATGGATGGCCCCGCTCGCCACGAGAACACGCAGGCCGCCGTGGCCTACTGCCTGGCGCACCCCCAGTGGCGCTTGAGCGTGCAGACGCACAAGCCGCTCGGCATTCGCTGACCCTGCATTCCCCTGCACGACGCCCCGCTACCACCCCTACCCCTGCCCCTGCCCCGCATGGATGCCTACTGCGAGTTCACCATCGCCGCCGGGCGGCGCCTGACCGGCGTCCCGGAGGGCCATCCGTGCGCACGGGTGCATGGGCACACGTTCCTGGTGCGCGTCACGGTGTCGGGCCCGGTGAATCACCAGACCGGCTTCGTGGCCGACTTCGCCGACCTGCAGGCGGCATTTGCACCCGTGCACGAGGCGCTCGATCATCGGTTCCTCAATGACATCCCGGGACTCGAGAATCCGACGAGCGAACAGCTGGCCCTCTGGATCTGGCGGTCGTTGCGAACGGCGCTGCCGGGGCTGAGCGCGGTGGAGATTACCGAAACCGGACGGTCCGGGGTGGTCTACCGCGGTTGACGGCCGGTGCCGAGGTCGGGTGCCGCTCGAGGTTCCGTCGCCGGAGACAATTGGGTATTTTCAATGTCTTATGCGCCACCTCGTCCGCCTCCGTCTCGCCGTCGCGTTGTTTGGCTCGTTGAGTGCGGTAGCCGCCTCAGCCCAGGACGCCGGGCCCCTGGCCGCTCTGCAGGCGCGTGGGACCAACCCGGAGGGTCCCGTGGCCCGGCGCCTGGCGTCGTCCGATGCCGTGGTGGCCAGGGCGCGCGAGCAGCTCGGAAAGCGCTACCGGGCCGCCTCCGCGTCGCCAGACCACGGCTTCGACTGCAGCGGACTGGTGAAGTTTGTGCTGAATGGCGTCGGCGTTGATTTGCCGCACAACGCGGCGCGCATGGCCCACGAAGGCGAGGCCGTCAGCGCCGACCCGTCCGCGCTGCTCCCGGGCGACCTGTTGATGTTCGTCCGTGGACGGAGCGCACGCATTTCGCACGTGGGCATCTACGTCGGCGAGGGAAGGATGATCCACGCCAGCACCGCCCAGCGGCGCGTCATCGAAACGGCCCTTCCCTCGTCGCTGTCGAGCATGAAGCTGCGCTCGGTGCGCCGCGTCCTGTAGGGTTCCTCCCACGCGACTGCGGCCTCGAGTAACCTCGCCGCACCCTGATCGTCAATCGCCCGGCCACCAGCCGGGCGTTCGAGCATCCCCCAACGGTCCCGCCGGACGAAAAATTCGCCCGCCGGAGCTTATTGACGTTTGTGCGCGCGGGGCCAAAGATTTACCGGACTCTGATGTACAGGATTCCCCCGGTCGTCGTGGCGTGGCGCCGGCCAGCAGGATCGCAACTTCATTCCTCACGAGGTGCTACTATGGCCATACGTTTCGTCGGCAGGCTGCTCGCGGCAATCGGGTTTGCGGCGGCGGCTGGAACCGCCGCGGCACAGTCGGGCAGCATTGGCGGCAAGATCACGGACGAAGCGGGCGCCGGCATCGGCAATGCGACGGTGCAGCTCGTCGAGGGGCTGCGAACGGCGGGCGTCATGCAGTCGAGCCCGGATGGCTCCTACCGCTTCGTCAACCTCAAGGCCGGATCGTATGCCGTGAAGGCGACGCGCATCGGATTCAAGCCGGCTCGCGTGGACGGCATCGCCGTCGCCAGCGCCGCCCGGACGGTGAACATCAAGCTCTCCGAAGTCGCCACGATGCTCAACACCGTGGCCATCACGGGCATCGCCGAGGAAGAGAAGATCAACAGGGCGCCGGCGGCGATCAGCGTCATCGGCCAGCAGAGCATCAACGAGAACGTCACCACCACCGCGGTCGAACAGCTCCGCAACGTGCCGGGCATCGACATCACCAGCGGCGGCATCGTGCAGTCCAACGTCGTGGCCCGCGGATTCAACAACATCTTCTCGGGCTCGCTGCTCACGCTGACGGACAACCGCTTCAGCTTCGTCCCGTCGCTGCGCGTCAACGTCTCCTACATGGCGCCGACCTCCAATGAGGACATCGAGCGCATCGAGGTCGTCCTCGGACCTGCCGCGGCGCTGTACGGGCCGAATGCCTCGCAGGGCGTCATGCACGTCATCACCAGGTCGCCGTTCAACTCCAAGGGCGGCACGGCCACGGTGGACTTCGGCCAGCAGGACATGCTGCGCGTCGCCGGGCGCTATGCCGGCACCGTCGGCGAGAAGTTCGGCTTCAAGCTCTCGGCCGAGCGCCTGACGGCGACCGACTGGACCAGCGTCGACTCGGTGGAACTGAAGGCCGGCCGCCAGCGCTCGTTCGACATCGAGCGCACGGCAATGGACTTCCGCGCCGACTGGCGTCCCGATAGCAAGACCGAGATCGTCGGCACCTTCGGCCGGGCCCTCATCGGCAGCGCCGTCGAGCCGACCGGCCTCGGCGCCGCCCAGGTGAAGGACTGGGCGTTCACCGCCATGCAGCTGCGTGCCAAGCGCGGCAAGCTGTTCGCCCAGGTGTTCCGCAACAGCAGCGACGCCGGCGACACGTACCTCCTGCGCACCGGCCAGCCGATCATCGACGAGTCCAACCAGACGGTTGCCCAGGTGCAGCACAGCTTCTCGTACGGGGACGGGCGCCAGACGTTCGTGTACGGCGCCGACTACCTGTCGACGCAGCCCAAGACCGACGGGTCGATCAACGGTCGCAATGAGGACATCGACACCTTCACGGAGATGGGTGGCTACGTGCACTCCATCACCCACCTGAACAAGTACTGGGACGTCGTCGGTGCCATTCGCTACGACGAACACAGCAACGTCCCCAAGGGCACCTGGTCGCCGCGCGCGGCCATCGTGTACAACCCGAACGACGATCAGAGCTTCCGCGTCTCGTACAACAAGGCGTTCTCCAACCCGTCCACCAACAACCAGTTCCTCGACCTCGCCGCCGGCTACATCCCGTCCGGCTCGGGGCCGACGAACAACCTGTACACCGTGCGCGCGCTCGGCACGCCGTCCGACGGATTCCAGTTCCGCCGCGACTGCGCGGGTGGCAGCGGCAACCTCTGCATGAAGTCGCCGTTCAACCCGGGCGGCCGCAATCAGTTTGTTCCCGCGGCGGCCGCGGGCTTCTACAAGGCGGCGGTTGCGGCGGCCGCAACTCCGCTTAGGGCCGGGCTGACCGCGGGTCTGACCGGAGTTGTCGGGCCGGCGCTGGCCCCCGCCGTGGCGGGCGCGATGATGCAGGCGCTTGCCGCGTTTCAGCCGACCTCGGCGCAGGTAGGCACGGTGCTGCGCACGCTCAACCCGACGACCGGACGCTTCAATACCGTGGCGGCCGCGGACGTGCGCGACATCGACGCCATTCGCCCCACGCTGACCACCGGATGGGAAGCCGGCTGGAAGGGCGCGATCGGCAAGAAGTTCTACGGCACGGCTGACTGGTGGTATTCGGAACGGAGCGATTTCGTGGGCCCGCTGATCGTCGAGACGCCCCAGGTCTTCCTCGATGCCGCGACGCTCGGCAGCTTCCTGGTGCCGAACCTGACCGCCGCGCTCACGCCGGTGGTCGGCGCGGCCAACGCCGCCGCCATCGCGGCGGGTTTCGCGCCGACGATTGCCGGCTCGCTCGGCGGCGTCTCCGGCTCGGCCGTCACCGGCGTGCCGCTCGGCGTGGTCAACCCCAACCATTCACTTTCTGGCAGCACCGATGTCGTGCTTGCCTATCGCAACTTCGGCAGGGTGCGCCTCAGCGGTGCCGACTTCAGCGGCACCTTCATGGTGAGCGATCCCATTTCGATCCACGCCACCTACAGCTGGGTCAACCGCGACTTCTTCAGCCGCACGCAGCTGGGCGGCGTGTCGGACATCGCGCTCAACGCGCCGCGCGACAAGGCCTCGGTGGCCATCCGTTACCGCGACGACGAGAAGGGCATCGGCAGCGAACTCCGCTGGCGGCGCACGGGCTCGTTCCCGGGCAACTCCGGCGTCTACATCGGCCTGGTGAAGGGGTACCAGCTGTTCGACGCCACGTTCACGTTCCGTCCGACGGTGCTTGGCGGCGCGATGTTCTCGATCATGGCGCAGAACCTCACCAACAACAAGCATTCGGAGTTCATCGGTGGGGCCGAGATTGGCCGGCTGGTGATGACGCGAATCCAGTACGCCTTCTAGGCGAGAGAACGACAGAAAACGACAGAGAACGACAGAGAACGACAGAGAACGACAGAAGACGACAGAGTACGACAGAGCGGCGGGGGCGGGGGGGCCCGCCCGTTCTGCGTTGTCCTATCCCTCCGTCGTTTCTCTCCGGCGGGGGGGCCGCTATCTTCCGACCAATGTTCCCGCTGCTCGACACCTCCGCGAAACTCGTGATTGCCCACCGAGGCAACTCGAGGCACGCCCCTGAAGACACCATGGAGTCGTTTCGTCAGGGACTCGCGCTGGGGGCCGACGGCATAGAGTTCGACGTGCGGCTGAGCGCCGACGGCGTGCCGGTGGTCATCCACGACCGCACCCTCGACCGCACGACCAGCGGAACGGGCCTGGTTGCCGACCGGACGTTCGATGAACTGCGCGCCCTCGACGCCGGCTACCGGTTCACACGTGATGGTGGGCGCACGTTTCCCTATCGAGGGCGCGGGATGCGTATTCCCGCCCTCGACGAGGTGCTCGAGGCCTTTCCCGCCACGGCGTGCATCATCGAACTGAAGACGCCGACGGCGACGGCGGCGCTGGCTCGCGCGCTCGAAGCGCACGATGCCAGGGAGCGCGTGGTGGCCGGGAGCTTCCTCGATGAGGCACTCGCGCCGCTGCGCGGGCGCGGCTTCCTGCTCACCGCCTCCAGGCCCGAGGTGATTCGCCTGTACGCCAGGGCGCTGACCCTGCGCGGCGCCGGGACGCCCAGTTACCAGGCGTGCAGCGTCCCGCCGTGGTTTCACGGGCTTCCCGTACCCGTGCTGCAGTTCGCGCGGATGCTGCGCGGGTGCGGCATTCCCACGCACGTCTGGACCGTAAACGACGTGCGCCAGGCCCGGCGGCTTTGGGCGGGGGGCGTCAACGCGATACTTTCCGATGATCCCGGCGCGATGCTCGGGATCCTCGGCCGTCCGGAAAGGGCGGGCCCTCCAGCGGAGCCCCGATGACGGCACCAACGCCGCCGGTACTAGACACGCAGAAGAAGGCGACCAACTACAGGCAGGGATGGGCGGAAGCCAAGGTCCTGATGTGGGCGCACCGCCGCACCCTGGCCATCGGGTTCGTGCTGATGATCCTCAGCCGCGCCGCCGGGTTCGTGGGACCGGCCAGCACCAAGTGGCTCATGGACGAGGTGGTGGGCAAGAAGCGCTTCGACCTGCTGCTCCCGCTGGCGCTGGCGGTCGGCCTGGCATCGCTCGTGCAGGCCGCCACCTCGTTCGGGCTCTCCCAGGTCATCAGCGTGGCCGGCCAGCGCGCCATCACCCAGCTGCGGCGCAAGGTGCATGCGCGCCTCATGCGCCTGCCGGTGTCGTTCTTCGACAGCACGCAGAGCGGCGTGCTGATCTCGCGCGTCATGAACGACGCCGAGGGCATCCGCAACCTCATCGGCACGGGCATCGTGCAGATGGTTGGCGGCCTCCTCACGGCAATCGTCGCGCTGGGCGGCCTGTTCTGGCTCAACTGGCAGATGACGGTGGCCACCCTGGTGCTGCTGAGCATCTTCGGCGCGGGCATGGCCTACGCGTTCAAGACGCTGCGCCCCATCTTCCGCGAGCGCGGCGCCATCACCGCCGAGGTGAGCGGACGCCTCGGACAGGCGCTCGGCGGCGCGCGCGTGGTGAAGATCTACACCGCGGAAAAACGGGAGGAGAAGGTCTTCACCGTCGGCGCCAACCGGCTGTTTCGGAACATCGCCAGCACGATCACCGGCACCTCGGCCATCGGCGCGCTGAGCACGGTGATCATCGGCGCCATCTACGTCGTGCTGATCGTCATCGGTGGCCGGGCGATGATCGCCGGTGGCATGTCCATCGGCGACATGTTCATGTACGTGTTCTTCGTGATGCTGGTCGCGTTCCCGGTGGTGCAGATGGCGAGCATCGGCACCCAGTTCACCGAGGCCTTTGCCGGGCTCGACCGCATTCGCGAAATCATGCAGACGTCCACCGAGGACGAGAACGACGCCGAGCACGAGCGGGTGAAGGAACTGCACGGGGAGATCGCGTTCGATGACGTGACGTTTGAGTACCGGGAGGGGATCCCGGTGCTGAAGAACATCTCGTTCACCGCCCCGGCGGGGACGACGACGGCGCTGGTGGGCTCGAGCGGCTCTGGCAAGAGCACGCTGATTTCGCTGATCATGGCGTTTGCGCGCCCGCTCAGCGGGCGTGTGCTGGTGGACGGCAAGGACCTCCTCGACCTGCGGCTGCGCGACTACCGCTCCAACCTCGGCGTGGTGCTGCAGGACAATTTCCTGTTCGACGGCACGGTGCTCGACAACATCGCCTTCTCCAAGCCCGGGGCGACCAAGGCCGAGGTGCTGGCGGCGGCGCGGGTGGCGCACTGCGACGAGTTCGTGTCGCAGTTCCCCGACGGCTACGACACGGTGGTCGGCGAGCGTGGCGTGAAGCTGTCCGGCGGGCAGCGGCAGCGCGTGGCCATCGCCCGCGCCATCCTCAGCGACCCGCGCGTGCTGATGCTCGACGAGGCGACGTCGAGCCTCGACAGCGAGAGCGAGCAGCAGATCAAGCAGGGGCTTCGCGCCCTGCGCACCGGACGCACGACGTTCGTCATCGCCCATCGCCTCAGCACCATCCAGAGCGCCGACCAGATCCTCGTGCTCGAGCACGGCGAGATCGTCGAGCGCGGCACGCACAGCGAACTGCTGCGGCTCGACGGACGCTACAAGCAGCTGTACGACACACAATACCAGTTGGAGCACGACCAGTTCATCAATCCCGGCGAGGAGATCGCGCGGCAGGCGTAGGAAAGAAGACTACAGAGTGCAACAGAGTGATACAGAGTACGACAGAGGGGACTGCGTCAATCGCGGTCCCCTCTTTCGTAACCTGTCGTACTCTGTCGTCTTCTGTCGTCTTCTGTCGTACTCTGTCGTTATCTGTCGTCTTCTGTCGTACTCTCTACGGATTCTTCTTCCCCGTCACCTTCCCGCCATCGCCTTCCATCGACCACGACCCGTCAACGGTGTTGTCCTCGGCCAGCGTGAACTCGATGTTCGCCGAAACTCCCTGCGGCGTGGCGAGCACCATCGTGACCTGGCGTTCCTCCACCTTGAGCGACGTGATGACCGATGTGCCGTAGTTGGGATTCGAGATCGTGCCGCCGAAGCTGCCGTCCTCCTTCTTCTCGATGACGACGTCGAAATCGGCGGGCTGGCCCTGCACCACCACCGACACGGCGTACTTGCCCACCGGCTCGACGGCCGGCGCGGCCGGCTTCACTTCTCCCTGCGCGCGAAGCGCGGCGGGAAGCACGAGAGCCAGCGCCAAGGCGGCAAACATGCGGATCTTCATGTGCGACTGTCCTTGTTTGGGGTGACGGGGCCGGCGGCGGACCGGCCCATAGAATATGCAACCACGCGGCGGCGCGCCACGTTGCCGCCGATGCGACATCGCGCCATCCTTGGGGACCTCTTCCCCCCTCAAGGTGGCCGACACCAGTACCCGCCCGGAGTCGCACAGGTTTCGTGACGTCGCGCGGGCGGTGCTCGGCAACCCCCGCCTCGACCCGACCGCCCCATGAACGTCTGGCCGCAACCCTACAATCCGCTCGGCAGCGCGCTGCTCTCCACGCTGGCCGCCGCCCTGCCGATCGCGCTCCTGCTGGGCGCGCTCGCGTCAAACCGGGTGCGCGCGCACTGGGCGGCGCTGCTCGGCCTCGGGTCTGCACTCGTGCTCGCGGTCATGATGTCCGGAATGCCCGCCGCGGCGGCCGGCGCGGCGGCGGTGCTGGGTGCTGCCTACGGGCTGTTCCCCATCGGCTGGATTCTCGTCAACGTGCTCTTCCTGTACCGGCTGGCGGTGACGCACGGGGCGTTCGACTCGCTGCAGGAACACGTTGCGCACATCACCGGCGACCGGCGCCTGCAGCTGGTGCTCGTCGCCTTCTCCCTCGGCGCGTTCTTCGAGGGAGCCGCCGGCTTCGGGACGCCGGTCGCCATCACGTCGGCTCTCCTCGTGGGCCTGGGCTTCGCGCCGCTCGAGGCGGCGGTGCTGTCACTGCTCGCCAATACCGCGCCGGTGGCCTTCGGCGCGCTCGGCACGCCGATCATCGCCCTCAGCGCCGTCACCGGGCTCGACATTCACGCATTGTCGGCCATGGTCGCCCGACAGCTGCCGCCGTTCAGCCTCATCGTGCCGTTCTGGCTCGTGGCGGCCTACGCCGGATGGCGCGGAATGCTCGCCGTCTGGCCGGCACTGCTCGTTGCCGGCGCGGCATTCGCCATTCCCCAGTACCTCATGGCCACGTATCACGGGCCGTGGCTCGTCGACATCGTGGCGGCGATCTGCTCGATGGCGGCGCTGGGCGCGTTCCTGCGCGTCTGGAAGCCCCGCGATGCCGCGGAGGCTTCCTCGCTCGTCCCTCCGCACGCCACTGTGCCTGTTCCTCTTCACTCCACTGTGCCTCTGTCCCCTGCGCGGAGAATTGACGTTCGCCGCGCCTGGATGCCCTGGATCGTCCTGGCCGTTTTCGTCTTCGCGTGGGGAACGCCGGTGGTGAAGGCACGACTGAATGCCATCTCCGCGCTGACTGTCGAGGTGCCCTCGTTGCATCTGGCCGTCGAGCGCCGGCCACCCGTGGTTGCGGAGCCGAAAGCCGAAGCAGCCGTCTTCACGTTGAACTGGCTCTCGGCCACCGGCACGGCGATCCTGCTTGCCGGCGTGCTCGCCGGCATACTGATGGGTGCGGGACCCCGCGGTATCGCCAGCGCGTACGGTGATGCGCTGCGGCGCGCGCGGATTCCCCTGCTCACCATCGCCGCGATGTTCGGCGTCGGCTTCGTGATGCGCTACTCCGGACTCGACGCCATCCTCGGCCTCGCCTTTGCGCGCACCGGACGGCTCTATCCGTTCTTCGGCACGATGCTCGGGTGGCTCGGCGTCGCGCTTACCGGCAGCGACACGTCGAGCAACGTGCTGTTCGGCTCGTTGCAGGTGCTCACCGCGAACCAGCTCGGCATCAGCGCCGTGCTGATGGCGGCGGCCAACAGCTCGGGTGGCGTGATGGGGAAGATGATCGACGCGCAGAGCATCGTCGTCGCCGGCGCCGCCACCGGGTACGTCGGGCACGAAGGCGTGATCCTGCGACGGATCTTCTGGCACTCGCTGGCGCTGGCGTCGCTGGTGGGGGTGTGGGTGATGGTGCTCGCCGCGTAGGTCGGCGGGTGATGGGGAGCGAGGGTCTCTCACGAAGACCGGAGGAGCACTATAAGGAGAACTGAGGTCTCTGAGGTCTCTGAGGTCTCTGAGGTATCTCACGAAGACCGAAGGAGTACGAAGGACACGGAGAACGGCAACCACTTTGAAGGGGGCTCGGCGGGACAGTCCAGTCCGCCAAGCCCCCTTAAGTGTTTTGCAGTCTCCGAGTCCTCCGTATCCCTTCGGTCTTCGTGAGAGATTACGGCGAAACACTTGAAAGGGCCTTGGCGGTCAGTACTGTCCGCCAAGCCCCTTTGAAGGTTGCTGCAGTACTCCGTGTCCGTGCTCCTCCGGTCTTCGTGAGAGACCCCGCCACACGTTCCTCACGAGCGACGGTCAGGCAGGTCAGTCGGCCGCCACCGTCCGCGGCCCCGCCCATCGCCGCAGCGCGTCAATCCGCTCGGGCATCGTCGTCGACAGCGGGCGCGTGGCGGCGATCTCGGCCAGCAGCGTCGCCGAAGCCAGCGCGGCGTCGGCGCTGAACGCGGCGTACATCGCACTCACGATGCTCTCCTCGATTTCCGCGCCGCTGAACCCCTTTGTCGCCGCCACCAGGCGCGGCAGGTCCATCGTGGCCGGATCCTGCTTCCGTTTGCCCAGGTGGATGCGCAGGATCTGATCGCGCGCCGCCTCACCGGGCAGGTCGACGAAGAAGATCTCGTCAAAGCGCCCCTTGCGGATGAACTCGGGCGGCAGTTTTGCGACGTCGTTGGACGTGGCCACCACGAACACGTCGCCCTGCCGGTCCTGCAGCCAGCTGAGGAAGGTGCCGAAGATGCGATGCGACACGCCGCCATCGGCATCGGCGCTCGCCGAGGCGAACGCCTTCTCGAGTTCGTCGATCCAGAGCACGATGGGCGCCAGCCGCTCGGCGGTGAGCATGGCGCGCTTGAAGTTGTGTTCGCTCTCGCCAACGTACTTGTCGTAGAGGTTGGACGGATCGAGCTTGAGCAGCGGCAGCCCCCACTCGTGCGCCACCGACTTGGCGCAGAGGCTCTTGCCGCACCCGGGAACGCCAAGGAGGAGCACGCCCTTCGGGAACGACAGCCCGAACTCCTCGGCGCGCCGCGGGTCGGTGACCACCGCGCGGCGCCGGGCAAGCCACTGCTTGAGCCCGCCGAGCCCGGCCACCTGCTCGAGTCCCTCGGTCTGCGGATGGAACTCGAGCAGCCCGTCCTGCTCCACGATCTGCCGCTTGGCCGCGTTCACCCGCTCGATGTCGCGCGCGCGCAGGGCACCGTCCTCGACGATCAGCTTGGTGATGATCTTCTCCGCCTCGTTGAGCGTCAGCCCCGTCAGGTTGTTCACGAGTCGCACGCGGTCCGCCGCCGTCAGCTCGACCTTCACCGGCATGCGCGTGGAGTACTCCCGGATCAGCTTCTCCAGCAACTGGCGATAATCGTCGAAGGTGGCGCCCGCCAGGCGGATGACGGTGGCGTGCGCACGGAGCGCGTCGGGCAGGCGGATGCCGTGGCCGGTAAGCACCAGCGCTCCGCGCCGCGTGGTGAAGTGCTGCACGATGTCGAGCACGTGGCTGACCACCGCCGGATCATCGAGGTGCGCGCCGAGGCCGCGAAAATGGAAGAGCCCGGCCCCCTCCTCGCCGACCTTGGCCAGTGCGCGCGCGGGATCCTCGGTGTCGGCCGTTACCGGGTCCGACGGCATCACGCCGCGCCGCAGCCCGCGCGACCGGCTCCACGAGAAGTAGAGCAGGCTGAGGCGCGCGGCGGCCAGCGCGAGGCCCTGCTCGGCCCGTTCCACCTCGACGGTGTCGAGGACGATCAGCGCGTACCGCGCGCGGACCAGGAGTTCCAGTTCGTCGAAGGTGGCGTCTGTCGACATGGCCCGATCGAGTGCAGGGGAGCAGAGGCACAGTGAAGTGCAGGGGACGGAGGCGCAGTGAAGTGCTGAGCGAGGCGTGCGGGGGAGAATGTACGGGTCTCTCCAGCGTGCGCGCATCCCTCCCGCCCCCCTGCACTCCACTCTGTCCCTTCCCCTGCAC
>JBBTJT010000114.1:0-6546 GCA_038059315.1 Gemmatimonadota bacterium | reverse complement strand
TTCGTTTCTTCGCGAGCCTTCGTGCCCTTCGTGACTTCGTGGTGTGCAGTAGAACCGTCTACCGCAACAATGCCAGCGCCACATCCCCCACGATCTTCAGCGACGCGGCCGAGATCTTGTCGATGGTGGCCTGCAGCGAGTGGTGGTAGGCGTTGCCCGGCCCGTAGTCGAGGTCGATGACGTCGATGACCTTGAGTCCGGCCTTGAGCAGCGGGATGTGGTCATCGGTGATCGGGCCCGCCGAGCGCTGCACAAAGGTGGCGCCATACCCGAGCTCGGCGGCCTTCGACCAGACGCGCTGCACGACCTCCGGGGCCTGCTGCACCGAGTGATCCTCCTGCGCAATCCGCAGGTCGGCATCGCCAATCATGTCGAAGAGCACGCCGAACAGCGGCTTGTATCCCGGCTCCGGGAAATGCGAAGCGAAGTAGGTGGAGCCGAGCAGGACGTCGACCTCGGGCGGCCCGAATTCCCCGTAATCCTCGCCGTCCACGAACAGCAGGTCGACGCCGAGCGATGGTGGCTTCTTCTGTAGCGCATCGGCGAGGGCCACGAAGAGCCCCACCCCCGACGCGGCGTCGTTGGCGCCGTCGATTGGCGTGAGCTGGACAGCGGGGTCGGGCTCCGCGTCGGCACTCGGGCGCGTGTCCCAGTGCGTCAGGTACAGCACGCGCTCGGCGGCCTGCGGGCTGAAGCGCGCGAGGATGTTCCGCAACGGGAGCCGGCGGCCGTTCTTCGTGGTGTGCGTCCACGTCTGCTCGATGACCGTGGCGCCGCGCTGCTTCATCTGCGCGACGATCCAGTCGCCGGCCTTGCGGTGGGCATCGGTGCCGGGGACGCGCGGACCAAAGGCGACCTGCGCGGCGACATAGCGCAGCGCGGACTCGCCGTCGAACTCGGTGGTGACCGCGGGTTGCGCAGGGGTGGCGTCGGGTTTCGTGCCGCACGCCGATGCGAGCGCGGCCAGCAGGACAAAGGAAGCTGTGAACTGTACGCTGTACGCTCTACGCCGTCCGCTGCCATCGACATCCCGTCCGCTTGCTGCCATCCACCGTCTACCGTCCACCGTCCACCGTCTACCGTCTACCGTCCACCGTCCGCCGTCCATCATCTGATTTCCCCTGCGAAGAACGAGATCTGCAGCACCGCCGTGAAGACGAGCTGCGAGTAACGCCGGTTGAAGTTGTTGTCGAAGTTGACGATGCGCGCGCCGGTAAGCGAGAACGTCAGGTTCTCGGCCACGTCGGCGTCGGCATTGAAATTGATGGCCTGGCGCCCGTTGTCGGCCAGCCGGCTGCGCTTGCTGGTGGCACTCTGGTTCTGCACGAACGCCTGCGCGCTGCTCTGCTGGTAGCTGAGCCTGGTGCGGAGGTCGTTCTTGAGCTTCCAGCTGACCGGCATCTTGATGCCGCGCGACACGTCGGCGCTCAGGTCGCGCGACCGGGACTCGGCGATGCTCCCGGGCAGCGAGTCGAGGCGGTGGGTGGTGCCGAGCCCGAACGACGTCATGAGTCCCGTGCCGACGTTCCAGGTGATGCTCCCGTTGAGCGGCCAGCTGCTGACGCGGCTGACGCGCACGTCGGCTGGCGTTCCCGCCACCTCGCTGGGCACCACGCTCGACTGGCGCGTGTTGAGGTAGCGCACGCTGCCGCCGATGTTGGTGATCACCCGGCGGGCGAAGACCGGGCGCAGCGACATGCGCAGCGACAGGTCGGGGAGCGTCACCTGCTGGCCGTCGATGACCGTCTGCGTGTTGTCGAAGCGGCGCGTCCAATTGCGCGAGTTCACGCGCTGCATGCGCGTGGTCAGGGCCATGCCGAGCGGAAGGCGCAGCCCGCTGGACAGCGTCACCTGCGAGTTGCTGCCGGCGCTGGTGGCGTTGAGGCCGTTCTGCGCACGGAAATGGTCGATGCCGCCCCATCCAAGCTGGTAGCCGAGCCCCGGCGTGAACGGCGCCCCGTCGAAGGCCGACACCAGCGAACGGCTGGCCTGCACGTCGATGGGCTGCAGCACCTGCACCAGCACCGGCGTGATGAGGGAGTCGCGAAAGTACGAGCGCAGCGCCGCCGGCAGGTCGATGTTCGCGCCGAGGGTCACGGTCTGGGTGTTGTTGACGCGGCGCGGGAGGTGGTAGCCGCCGGTGGTGTCGGCATCGCGCACCAGCGTGCGCGAGTTCGGGTCGCGCTGCATGGTGTAGGCGGTGGTAAGGTCGATGCGCGGGCGCACCCAGAAGGCGATGGTCGGCGCGAAGCCGAAGGCCGCGTTCATCTGGCGCTCCCGCTCGAGTCCGACGTCGAGCCCCATCAGCCTGTTGCGCTCGGCGGCGGCGACCACCGCCGTCGGCGTGCTGTCGCCGTACTGCCGAAGGTCGCGCAGCGAGGTGAAGTCCCAGCGCGCACTCATCGACTCGAACGGCCGCAGTTCCACGCCCGCCACATTCCGCCACACGTGCGTGAGGCCGGTCACCTGGCGCCCCGTGTCGGAGAGCGCCTCCGCGGGCTTGAGGTAGGCGAGGCGGTGATCGGACGCGCGCGCCAGGGCGCTGCTGAAGCGCACGCTCGACGGGTTGTACCGCAGCTGCGCGCCGCGCAGCGCCTGCCACCACTCGGTGTTCTGCATCCACCGGGGAAGCGCGTCCAGCGTGCCGTCCATCCAGCGCGGCAGCGGACGCACGCGCGCCTGCGAGGCAAGGTTGTAGTCGATGCTGGCATTGAGATTGGTGCTCTTGCCCGACTGGTACTCGCTGCGCGAACTCGCCGACCCGTAGTTGGCCGTGGCGCCGAGGTTGTTGAGGATGGGCGCCAGCCAGCCGCCGCGCAGCGGCGCGGTGCGCCGCATCGCCAGCCCCACGGTGGTGACCCCGCTCTTCGGCGTGCGCAGTCCCTCGATGCCGTCACCGCGCAGGTCGGAGCGCGACACGAAGAACGGATTGTTGGCCGACCGCGAGTGGTTGACCATCAGCGGCAGCGCCATGCCCAGCCCCTGCGGCAGGAACTTGTCGAGCCGCAGCGTGGTGCCGACGTCGAACTGGTTGTCCGACACGTACGACGGCGTCTCGTTGAGCTGCCGGAAGTTCGGGTCGCGATGGCTGAAGTTCATGCGGAACGTGCCGACGTCCCCGGCGGTGATGCTGAGGCCCACCTGGGCCGCGTACCCCGGCGTGTTGTCCACGCCCGTCAGGCGCATGTCGTCGACCCACAGCTCGAGCGTGTCGGTGGGAAAGATGCGGGTGGCGCTCGTGCCGCCCGAGTCGACGCGGACCATGCCGACGGCCAGGTCCTGCACTGCCGCCAGGTTGGGCGCGCTAATGTTGGGGTCGACCGTGTACACCATGTAGCCGCCCGAGCACGCGGCATAGCGGCGCACGCTCACCCCGATGGGGAGTCCGCTGCGGGCAATCAGCACCGAGTCGGCGCCGTGGCAAGCCAGCGAATCGGGACGGTTCTGCAGGAACGCGTTCTGCAGCTGCGCGCGCAACGCGAAGAACCTCTCGAAGTCCACCCGCACCTCGGGGAGCCAGGCGGCCTGCCCGGTGCCCGAGGCGATCGGCGTGCGATACAGGTAGAAGTTGTCGGCGTCGCGCCCCAGGCGGACGAAGAACTGCATCTCGCCCTGCTCCCCCCAGCCGTTGCCGCGCCCGCGCGCCCAGACGCGCAGCTCGCGGTACTGGATGAAGTTCTTGCTCCCCTCGGGAAAGCGCTGGTACGCCTCGGCGCGCTGGAACGGCGCGAGCTGTTGGGCGGTGATGCGCATGGAGCGCTCGTTGATCTGGACGCGCTGGTTCTCGAGCCCGGTGATGATCTGGTCGGGGGCGTCGGTGACGCCCGGCGGCGACTCGTAGATGAGCCCGCTGGTGGAGTCGCGATCCATGGTGCCGATGGTCGACGCCTGCATCGTGCCCTGGGCCGTCTGCTCGCCGGCGATGCCGGTGAGCACGCGGTCGGAGCGCTTGAGCCACGACGCACCCGTGAGGCGAAATTGCGCCAGCGGCAGCTGCGTGAATGCGTCGTCGCGCTGCCCGGCGCCACTCACCATGGTGAGACGCAGCGCGCGCACGCGCCGGATGCTCGGCCCGCCGGCCACCGTGTCGTAGGGCGCGTTGAACGGCAGCCGGAAGAAGACCCAGCAGAGCGTGTTGTTCTCCACGCCGCCGGCGGCGCTGTCCACCTGGGCCACCTCGCACTTGCCCACGCGGGTGTACGCCTTGGGGTCGGCGAGGTCCACCACGTAGCGCAGCAGGCGTTCGTTTTCCCTCTGCGAGGCGTCGAAGTTGAGCGTGTTGTCGAGGTCGATGTCCTCCTCGTCGAGCCGGCCGTTGCGCACCGAACAGTTGGTCCTGGTGTCGCCCAGCCGGTTGAGCTTCACGTCGCCGAGCTGGCAGACGGGGAAGTTCTTCAGGATTCCCGACGAGTCGGGCGACGTGAACGGCAGGCTCGGCACCACGTCGCCGGGGAGGCCGTTGTCGTCGCGCTCCTGGTTGAAGGCGCGCGAGAACGCGTCACGCTCCGAGTGCAGCGAGTCGAGGCCGACTACGGAACGCCCGGTGTACAGCGAGTCGGTAGCCGCGCCGTTGCGTGACACGACCAGTCGCGTGGGGGCGAGCGCCACCGAGTTCTCGGAGACGTCGCCGAAGTCGAGCACCAGCGTGGGATTGCGCGCGCGGTGGGCGGCGGCCGTGTCGATGAGCGTCCAGAACTGGATGTTCTCGATGCGCGACAGGTCGGTGCCCGACGCGCCGAGCGGCGTGCGGATGGACCGCCACGCACGCCCCGTGGGCGTGCCGTTCACCTGCCACTGGTACGTCCTGGTCGCGGCGTTGTACGCGCCGCCGACGCCCAGCGGGTACAGCGTGAGCCAGAGCATCTGCTCGGGCTGCTGCAGGCCCGACCCGATGATGTTCACCAGCGGATCGATCTGTTCCAGCGTGAAGGTGATCGTCTGCCCGGCGGAACTGAGGCCGTTGTTCTGCCACGCCATGGTGGAGGCGCGCGACAGGTCGATGGCCGAGGCGCCGCCGAGCCGCGAGGCCAGTTTCCGTCCCAGCGCGGGCTGGCTGCTGTAGTACCACGCCGGGTCGGAGAGCGGCACGTGGGTGCCGCCCTCGCCCTCGAAGCTCTCGAGGTACGCGTGCCCCGCGCTGTTGGCCTGCGGGCGGCTGGTGGCCATCTCGGCGTCGAGGTGCACGCGCGACGGTGCGGTGGTCTGGACGAACGGCAGCCGCTGCAGCGCGCGGGTCAGCGGGGCGGCGCTGAAGTCGAACGTGCCGCTGATGCCGGCGAGCAGCGACGACTGCGGCTCGTACCCGAGCGGCGGACGCGTGAAGGTCGTGCGCTGGTTCTGGGCGATGGCCATCACGTTGATCTCGCCGACGTCCAGCGGGAACTGCGACGCGAAGCCGACGATGCTGGTGGGCGCAGCGGCAAAGAGCGGGTTTTCCTCGTAGCGCACCGAGACGTTCCGCGCGCTCGGGAAGAGCGTGTCGGGGCGCGTGAACGTGACGCGTCCGAGGTCGTAGTCCACCCGGTAGTCGACGTCGCGCCTGAGCAGGACGCCGTCGAGCACCAGCCGTTCCGAGTTGGGGCGCACCTGCACGGCCCCGAGCGCCAGCGAACCGGCGTCACCGCCGCCCTCGGCGTCGTAGCGCAGGCGGATGCGATAGATCGACTGCGGGTGCTGCGCCGAGTAGAGGTACTCGCCGGGGATCGTGTAGATGGCCTCGTTGGATGGGTTGCCCGCGGGCTGGGCCAGGCCGGTGCGCGCAAACGGGCGCAGCGACGGAAAGACGAGGAAGTTGTCGCGCACGATGCGGGTGCCGGCCACGCCGCCCACGGTGTAATTCGGGTCGCCCGCGCGCGGGAAGAGCCGGTTGTCGATGTCGAACGTGGCGCTGTTCCCCGACTGGGCGAGCCCGAAGAGCTGCAGCCAGGTCTCGCTGATGCCGGCGAGCGGCTTCTCCTGGTCGCCGGCCGGGCCGGTGACGATGCGCGCCGTCACGGTGCCGCGCCGCACGTCCTCGCCGCCCACCCGGTACACCGAGCGAATCTCGCGGTCGAACGCGACGTCGACCGGACGCACCTGCGGGTCCCACAGCAGGTTGGCAAACTGCTCGCGGTCGGCCGCGTACTCGTAGTCGGGCGTGCCTCCGGTGGAGGCGATCGTCGTGTCACGCCCGTTGAGGCGCACCGTGTAGGCGACGACCAGCCGCTCGTTGTTCAGGTTGAGCGGGCGCACCAGCGCCACCCAGAGCAGTGACGGATCGGTGTAGTAATCGACGCTCTCGCGCAGCAGTTCGTAGATCTGGCCGCGTCGCGAGGCCGGGTCGCCGAGGAGCCTGAACTGCGGGCCGTTGGGATTGGGCGGCTGGCCACCGATGAGCAGGCGGTACAGGAAGATGCGTGACGGGCGTACCGAGTCGGGGAGCGACGCGGCCAGCCGCTGCAACTGTGTCGAGTTCAGGAGGTCGATGTTCGTAAAGTCAGGGAACCGGTGCGGATCGACCGTGAAGAAGAACCGCCGCGGCTCGACCTGGTAGTCCTCGATCTCGCG